>NZ_JBWKJV010000007.1:0-266424 GCF_056432045.1 Streptomyces sp. NPDC045701
TGAAGCGTGGCACCGATGTCCGACGTCCGCGTCGTGGTCATCGACTGCACCGACACGGGCGCGTCCCCGCCCACGGCCACCGAGCCGACCTGGATGCACCGGGAGGCGCGGCGTACGGCGATCGGCCGGGGCGGCAGCGCCGGCAGCCCGAGGCCCACGGGTTCCGGCATCACCTCATCCCCCGCTTCCGGAGACCGTCTCGCGGAGGGCGCGCAGGGACTCCTTCAGCGAACCCATGGTGGCGAGGACGGCGGTCGGCTCGTAGCCGCAGTGCGCCATGCAGTTGGCGCAGCGCGGGTCCTTGCCCCGGCCGTACTTGTCCCAGTCGGTCTCCTCGATCAGCTGCTTGTACGTCGGGACGTAGCCGTCGGCCATCAGGTAGCAGGGGCGCTGCCAGCCGAAGAGCGAGTAGTTGGGGATCGCCCACGCGGTGCAGGCGAAGTCCGCCCTGCCCTCCAGGAAGTCCAGGAAGAGCGGGGAGTGGTTCAGCCGCCAGCGCCGCCGGTTACCCCCGGCGAAGGCCTTCCTGAACAGCTCGCGGGTCTGCTCGACGCCCAGGAAGTGCTCCTGGTCGGGCGCCTTCTCGTAGGCGTACGCGGGCGAGATCATCATCTCGTCGACCTTCAGGTCGTCGTTGAGGAAGTTGAGCACCTCGATGACGGTCTGCGGGGTGTCGGTATTGAAGAAGGTGGAGTTGGTGGTGACCCGGAAGCCGCGCCGCTGGGCATCCTTGATGGCCGCCACCGCCTCGTCGAACACGCCTTCCTTGGCGACCGACTCGTCGTGCCGTTCGCGCAGGCCGTCGATGTGCACGGCGAAGGCGAAGTACGGCGAGGGCGTGAACTTCTCGATCTTCTTGCGCAGCAGCAGGGCGTTGGTGCAGAGGAAGACGTACTTCCTCTTGGCCACCAGCTGCCGGACGATCTCGTCGATCTGCGGGTGCATCAGCGGCTCGCCACCCGCGATGGACACCATCGGCGCACCGGATTCCAGCACCGCTCCGACCGCCTGGGCGACCGGCATGCGCTGCTTGAGCACCCCCGCCGGGTGCTGGATCTTCCCGCAGCCCTCGCAGGCGAGGTTGCAGGCGTAGAGCGGCTCCAGTTCGACGATGAGCGGGAACTTCTTCCGCTTGCGCATCTTCTGTTCGAAGAGATACGTCCCGACCCGGATGGTTTGGCGAAGCGGCATGGCCATCTGGCTCACCTCCTGGGGAGCAGCAAAGAACGGTGCCAGTCAAAGAAGGCTGGCAATACCGAACGAAGAATGCGAAAGGCCGATATTCCCCCGCGTACCGTGCCAATGCGGACGAGCTCGTGCTCGGGAGCGTCCACGACCACCCGTACGGCCGCAACGGGCCGGGACCGGACGCCCGTGCTCAGCGCGCTGCGCAGGGTGGCGGCGGACTCCATGTCGACCGCGATCGCCCCGGTGCCGCGAAGCTGGGCCCGCTCCCGGCCGCGGACGACGTGGTCGGAGCCGCTCAGCGGACCGGTGTGGACCGTACGCCCGGGCACGGCCCGCGCCAGCGCCTCGACCAGCAGCTCGGTGCCCGTGCAGAGGGTGGACCCGCCGGGGCCCCGGGTCTCGTCGGCGACGACCAGGTCACCGGGGTGCATGCCCGGCTCCAGCCCGGCGCAGAAGCCGGACGCGACGACCGCGGCGCCGCGCAGCCCGGCGCCCTCGAGGGCGCGGGTCACCGCCCGCTGGGCGTTCGCCGGCCCCATGCCCGTACGGATCACCGTCACCGGACCGGGCGACGCGCCGCCGTGGCGGCGCCGGCCGCTGCGCAGCGCGAGCTGCTCGATGCCGAGCGCGCAGGCGATCAGCATCGGCGCGGCAGGTGCGGAACCGGCGGGACCGGCGGGACCGGCGGGACCGGCGGCGTGCGGAGAACCGGAGGGCTCCGGTCCGGCCGCCATCAGGCCCCCTTGCCGAGCCGGCCGACCACCGGTTCGCCGTGCAGGTACCGGCCGAGCGCGGTGAGCGGGAAGACCTGCCGGTACAGGTGGTAGTTGATGGAGAAGTCCCAGGGAAAGCCGGTGCCGGTGAAGAACGGTTCGTCCCAGGAGCCGTCCTCCCGCTGCGTCTCGGCGAGCCAGCGGACACCCCGCTCCACGGCCGTGGACTCCCGCTCGCCGCCCGCCAGCAGGGCCAGCAGCGCCCACGCGGTCTGCGAGGCGGTGGAGGCGCCCTGGCCGATCCACTCCCGCTCCCGGTAGGAGCGCAGGTCCTCGCCCCATCCGCCGTCGGCGTTCTGGACGGACACCAGCCAGGCGACGGCCCGCCGGACGGCGGGGTGCGAGGTGGGCAACCCGGCGGCGGTCAGCGCGGGCACCACGGAGCCGGTGCCGTAGACGTAGTTGACGCCCCAGCGCCCGAACCAGGCGCCGCATGGCTCCTGTTCGGCCAGCAGCCAGGCGACGCCCCGGCGGGTGCGGGGGTGGTGGGCCTTGCCCTCGTGGGCCAGCATCTCCACCACATGGGCGGTGACGTCGGCGGACGGCGGGTCGATGACCTCGCCGAAGTCGCAGAACGGCAGCCGGTTGGGGAAGGGACTGGTGTTGTCGGCATCGAAGGCGCCCCAGGCCCCGTCGCGCGACTGCATTCCGGCGGTCCAGTTCGCGCCGCGCCGTACCGCCGCCTCGACCTGCTCCGGGTGCGGGTGCCTGACCCGGCGCAGGGCCAGGATGACCTCGGCGGTGTCGTCGATGTCCGGGTAGTTGTCGTTGTGGAACTCGAACGCCCAGCCGCCGGGGGCGAGTCCGGGCCGGCGGACGGCCCAGTCGCCCGGGCGGACGATCTCCTCGCCGAGCATCCAGTCGGCGGCCTTGACCAGCGCCGGGTGGTCGGGGCGCACCCCGGCGTCGGCCAGCGCGATGACGGCCAAGCAGGTGTCCCAGACGGGCGACTGGCAGGCCTCGATCATGCGGGCGCCGCCCTCGCGCCGTACGGCGAACCGGTCGAGCGACTCCAGCCCGGCGCGCATCACCGGGTGTTCCAGGTCGTAGCCCAGCAGGTGGAGGGCGATGAGCGAGTACACGGCGGGCGGCTGGATGCCGCCCCAGCAGCCGTCGTTCTCCTGCCGCTCGATGATCCAGCGGGCCGCGCTGTTCATCGCGGCCCCGCGCAGCCGGCGCGGGGCGACCCGGTGGTACGCGTGCAGCACCTTGTCGAGCCGCTGGAAGGCGCCCTCCCAGGTGTTCGCCGGAGCGAGTGACCTGGGCGGGTTGGGGACCCGGGGGTCGGTGTGCAGCTCGTCGAGCCGGAACGGCGCCGGGCGGACGGGCCGCTTGGCGGAGACGACGGTGAGGGGCACGATCGTCTGGCGGGCCCAGCAGCCGAAGGCGTAGATGTTCAGCGGGAACCACTTCGGCAGGAAGACCAGCTCGGGCGGTACCACGGGCAGGTCGTCCCACTTCCACCAGCCGAACAGGGCCAGCCAGATGCGGGTGAAGACGCGGGCGGCGGCGATGCCGCCCCGTTCCCTGATCCAGGCGGCGGCGCGGGCCATGTGCGGCTCGTCGGGCCCGTCGCCGGCCAGGCGGAGCGCGACGTACGCCTCGATGGTGGCGGACAGCTCGCCGGGCCCGCCGTAGAAGGTGGCCCAGGTGCCGTCGTCGCGCTGCTGCCCGCGGATGTGCAGGGCGGCGGCGCGGGTGGTCTCCTCGTCCCGTACGTCGAGGAACTGCCGCAGCAGGAGGTCCTCGGCGTCCATGGTCACGTTGGTCTCGAGGTCGCCCTTCCACCAGCCCTCGTCGTCCTGCCGGGCGAGGAGGTGCTCGATGGAGCGCTGGGCGGCCCGCGCGGCGAGGTCCGCCGTGCCGCTGGCGGCGGTGGCCGGAGCAGTGGTGATCGTTGTGGTGCCGGTGGTCGTGGTGGTGGTCGTTCCGGTGGTGGTCCCGGTGGCCGAGGGCGCACGGGGCTCCAGGGCCCCGGTGCTTCCGCCGGTCGTCGCTGTCATGGCTTCCCCTTCGTGCAGTTGGCTTCCTGCGGTGCGGGTGGGCCGTCGGCCGGTGCGGGGCACCGGCCGGCGACTAGCGATTCATATGGTGCGGGTGCGGGTCCGGATGGCGCTCATCGCTTCCGTACGACGACGAAGTCCGCGAGTGCGGTGAGCTGGGCGCGGACCCGTTCGGGCATGTCGACGCGGTGCAGTGCCTCGATCGCGACGGCGTGCTGCCGGCGGGCCTCCTCGGAGGTCCACTCCCGGCCGCCCGCCTCCTCGATGAGGGCGGCGCGCATGGCGAACTCCTCCTCGGAGAAGCTGTCCAGGTCCGGGTTCTTGGCGTCGGCCGTGAGCAGTTCGCCGAGGCGCTCGGAGGCCGGCCCGCCGGCGGCGAGGGCCGCGACGACGGGCAGGGACTTCTTGCGCTGGCGCAGGTCGCTCCAGGTCTGCTTGCCGGTGGCGTCCGGGTCGCCCCAGATGCCGAGCAGGTCGTCGACGGCCTGGAAGGCGAGGCCCAGGTGGTGGCCGTACGCCTCCAGGGTGTCGGCGACGCGGTCGTCGGCGCCGCCGAGGACGGCGCCGATGGAGCAGGCGCAGGCCAGCAGGGCGCCGGTCTTGTTGCCCTCCATCTCCAGGCACTCCTCGACGGTGACCCGCTCGCGGTGCTCGTAGGAGATGTCCTGGGCCTGGCCGTCGATCAGCCTGCGGCTGGCCGTGGTCAGCCGGCGGGTGGCACGGCCGGCGTCCACGGTGCCGAGCTCCAGCAGCAGCTCGTTGGCGAGCGCGAACAGCGCGTCGCCGACGAGGATGGCCTGGGCGGGGCCGTGGACCTTCCACACGGTGTCGCGGTGGCGGCGCTGCTCGTCGCCGTCCATGAGGTCGTCGTGCAGCAGGGAGAAGTTGTGCACGAGCTCCACGGCGACCGCGCCGGGGATGCCGACCTCCGGCGCCGCGCCCGCCGCCTCGGCGGACAGCAGGGCGAGGGCCGGGCGTACCGCCTTGCCGCTGTCGCCGTCGGCGGGCCGGCCGTTGGCGTCGATCCAGCCGAAGTGGTAGGCGGCGACGGTGTCCATGGGCGGCGCGAGCCGCTGCACGGCCGTGCGCAGGACCGGGGTGGACATGGTCCGGCCACGCTCCAGCAGTGCGGTGACGTCCGCGGTGTCGACGACCGGGTTCACCGGGGGCACAGTCGGCACGGTCTCTCCTCTGGTTCCAGTACTCAGGCTCATGCCGCCTCCTCGAGCGGATGTACATGGGGGCGGCCGAGGGCCGAGAGGGCCGCGCCCGCGGCGGTGAAGCCGCTGCGGACCGCGCCCTCCATGGTCGCGGGCCAGCCGGTGGCGGTCCACGCGCCGGCCAGGTGGAGGCCCGGGGCGTGGGTGCGGGCGCCGGGCCTCAGCCGGCCGACGCCGGGGGTGGGGGCGAACGTCGCCGTCCGCTCCCGGGTGACGAAGAAGTCCCGGACCTTCGCGCCGCGTGCCGCGGGCAGCAGCCGTTCCAGTTCGGGCAGGTAGCGGTCGCGGAGTACGGGGACCGGCTCGTCGATCTCGTCCCAAGCGGCCGACTGGGACAGCGCCAGGTACTGGCCGTCGGTGTATCCGGAGGCGTCGGTGCGGTCGAAGACCCATTGGACCGGGGAGCCGAGCGCGGCGAAGAACGGCCGGCGCAGCACCCTGCGGTCGTACAGGACGTGGACGTTGAGGATGGGGGCGGTGCCGATGTCGAGGAGCCTGCCGGGGTCGTCCAGCGCACCGTGCGGCAGCAGGTCGTGGGCCTCGCGCTGCGGTACGGCGAGGACGACGGTGTCGGCCTCCAGCCGCTCGCCGGGCACGTCCACGATCCAGCGGCCGTGGGCTCCGGGCAGCACGGCCGTGACCTTGGCCCGCAGTTCGGTGCGTACGCCGGCGGCGTCCAGCGCCTTGCGGGCGCGGGTGTCGTGCAGCTCGCCGAGCGGGACGTGGGCCCAGCCGATGTCGGCCGCGCCGGGGTCGGTGAGGAGGGCGGTCTTGAAGACCATGGCGGCCAGGCCCATGGAGGAGTGCGGGGCGGTGGCGTTGAGGGTGGCGACGCCGATGAGGTCCCACAGGGCTTCGACGGCGCGGGGCGACTGGCCGTGGCGGGCGAGCCAGGTGGCGAAGTCGACGCCGTCTAGGGCGGGGTCGGCCGGGTCGAGCTTCGCCAGGGCGAGGGCGGCGCGGCCGACGCTCGCGCGTTCGGCGAGCGAGAGGTGCGGGTAGCCGGCGAGGCTCGCGGCGAGGTGGAGCGGCACGGGCAGCGCGGTGCGGCGCAGCCGGCCGAGGCGGGGGCCGCGCGGGTGGGCGACGTCGAGGACCGGGACGTCGAGGCGGTCCTGGAGGGGGGCGAGGTGGGCGCCCCCGACCCGGTCGAGGAACCAGCGGTAGGCGGTGCAGCAGCGGAGGTACACGTGCTGGCCGTTGTCGACGGTGAGGTCGCCGCGCTTGAAGGAGAAGGCGAGGCCGCCGAGGCGGGGCCGGCCTTCGAGGAGTGTGACGCGCAGGCCGGAGTCGGCCAGGCGCAGGGCGGCGGTGACGCCGGCGAGCCCGCCGCCGACGACCACGGCGTGGCGCGGTGCGGTGCGGACCGGTGTCGGCTCGTCGCTCATGCGGTCTCCCGTCGGGTGGTCACGGTCAGGGACGCGGGGTGGGGACGGAGGGTTGCGCGCCGATTGTGCCGGTTCGCGGGGCGGGTCGCGGGCATGGTGGTCATCTAGGCGCGCCTCCCGACCCGCTGCCGGGAGACGGTACGGGCGTCGAGGCCGGACAGGCCGCGTACGGCGACGTACGCCTTCTCGTGGCCGGGGAGGGACACACGGCCGCGCAGGACGGCCTCGGGGTCGCGTTCGATGCGGTCGAGGAGGCGGCGGTAGATGCCGGCCATGGCGGCGACGCAGGCGCCGCTGCGCCGGTCGAGCAGGGGCAGCAGCCGGTAGCCCTCGGCGAACAGGGCGCGGGCGCGCCGCACTTCGTAGTGGACGAGCCCGGCGAAGTCGGCGCCCGGGGGTGGGGTGGCGGTGCGGAACCCGTCGGAGCAGCCGAACTTGGCGAGGTCGTCGGCCGGCAGGTAGGTGCGTCCGGTGCCGGCGTCCTCGCGGACGTCGCGGAGGATGTTGGTGAGCTGGAGGGCGAGGCCGAGCGTGTCGGCGTACTCGGGGGCGCGGTCCGCGCCGGGTGCGCCGGGTGTCGTGCCGAAGATGGCGAGGGAGAGCCGGCCGATGGCGCCGGCGACGCACCGGCAGTACACCTTGAGGTCGTCCCACGTCTCGTACGTCTCGCCGCGCACGTCCATCAGGACGCCGTCGATGAGTTCGTCGAGGCCGCCGAGGGGCAGCGGGAAGCGGCGCGCGGTGTCGGCGAGGGCGACGGCCACCGGGTCGGTGTCGTCCTCGTCGACCGCGCCCTTGCGGATCCGTTCGAGCAGCTCGCGGGTGGTTTCGAGCCGGTCGGCCTTGGCCTCGGGGGCCAGTGTTCCGTCGCCGATGTCGTCGACCCGCCGGGAGAACGCGTACAGCGCCGACATCGCCTGCCGCTTCTCGGCCGGCAGCAGCCGGATGCCGTAGGCGAAGTTGCGGGCCTGCTGTCCGGTGACGGTCTCGCAGTAGCCGTAGGCGGCCGCCACCGGCGCGGACGTCTCCGTCTGTCCTTCCACTGTGCCGCTCACCCCTCTCCACGCGCTCTGCGCAGCACGGTTCCCACCGCGCGCATCAGGTTCGGCCGGGTGGCCCTGGGCGGTCCGGGGAGTACGTCGTGTCCGGCGGCCGTGATCGCGTCGAGGGCGGCGTGGCCGCCGCCGACGAAGCCGGCGAGGAGCAGCCGGAGCCGGCCGCGGACGCTGCCCACGAGGGGGGTCCCGTCGTCGAGGAGCCGGCGGGCGCGGTCGGCCTCGTAGGCGATGAGGGCACGCACCGAGGCGCCGCCGGCGGGCCGGGCCAGGTCGGCCTCGGTGACGTGGAACCGTCTCATGTCCTCGGCCGGGAGGTAGATCCGGTCGTGGGCGAGGTCCTCGGCGACGTCCTGGAGGTGCTCGACGATCTGGAGCGCGGTGCAGACCGCGTCGGAGAGGCGGAGGCGCTCGGGGCTGGTGGTGCCGGTGATGTCCAGCACGAGGCGGCCGACGGGGTTGGCGGAGAGCTCGCAGTAGGCGACGAGGTCGTCGTACGTCTCGTAGCGTCGCACCAACTGGTCCTGGCGGTTGGCCTCGATCAGGCCGAGGAACGGCTCGGGGGTGAGCGCGTGGCGCCGCACGGTGGGCCGCAGGGCGCGCAGCAGCGGGTGGTTGGGGGTGCCGTGGAAGACGCGCCGCAGGTCCACCTCGAAGGCGTCGAGGAGGGCGAGCCGGTCCGTCTCGCCGTCGGCGCCCAGCAGGCGGGCGTCGGCGCCGCCCGGGGCGAGGTCGCCGTCGCCGATGTCGTCGACGAGCCGGGCGTAGCCGTAGACGGCCATCAGGTCGTCGCGCCAGGCGCGGGGCAGGAAGAAGGGGGCCACGGGGAAGTTCTCGTGGGCGGCCTTGCCGAGCGTGGTGCGCGAGGAGGCGTCGGGGCGCACCTGCCGGGTGTCTGTCACCGGGGACTGCCCGGCACGGGGACGGCGGGACCCTTGCGGAGGCGGGGCTGGGGATTCACCGTCATTGCCGTCACGTCTCCCGTTCTACACTGCCGACCCAATACATCCCATTTCGGACACGCCGCCGGTCTGGTCGGCGAGGTACCGCTCCGGCCCGGCGGGGGCCCGGACAATATCGCCCCACATGCCGCGAATCAGGACCGGTACAGCTTACGTTGTACAACGTCCGGGACCGTGCCGGGGTGTCCCACGCACGGGAACAGTCACGCACTTGGCCTCAACAGGCCCATTCGGTACGGCACTTGACCGAAACATGGCATCCGGTGGCAGGGGGCCACCCGCGCGTGCCCGCCGCCGGGCAGCGCCGCCGCCAGGGGGTGTCCTGTCGATCGGGCCGGATCGTCGAGAGGCCGGCATGATCGGCGAGACATCCCCCAGGGCCCCCGCCACACGCCTCGGCAGGGGCCCTGGGCGACCGCGCGCGGCCGGACTACCTGCCGGTCTCCTTCTCGTACGCCCGCAGGACCTCGTCCGTGGGGCCGTCCATCAGCAGCTCGCCCTTCTCCAGCCACAGCACACGGTCGCAGGTGTCCCTGATCGACTTGTTGCTGTGGCTGACCAGGAAGACCGTGCCGGCCTCCTTGCGCAGCTCGCGGATGCGCTGCTCGGAACGGATCTGGAACTTGCGGTCGCCGGTGGCGAGCGCCTCGTCGATCATCAGGACGTCGTGGTTCTTCGCGGCGGCGATGGCGAACCGGAGGCGGGCGCCCATGCCGGAGGAGTACGTCCGCATGGGAAGGGTGATGAAGTCGCCCTTCTCGTTGATGCCGGAGAAGTCGACGATGTCCTGGTAGCGCTCGCGGACCTCCTCGCGCGACATGCCCATGGCCAGTCCGCCGAGGATCACGTTGCGCTCACCGGTCAGGTCGCCCATCAGGGCCGCGTTGACGCCCAGCAGCGAGGGCTGGCCGTCGGTGTAGACCTTGCCCTTCTCGGTGGGCAGCAGGCCGGCGATGGCACGCAGCAGGGTCGACTTGCCGGAGCCGTTGGTGCCGATCAGGCCGATGGCCTCGCCCCGGTACGCGGTGAAGGACACCCCGCGCACCGCGTGGACCTTGCGTACGCCGCGGGACTCGGCCTTGTCGCGGCGGAGTATCCGGCTGAGCGCGGCGGTGGCGCTGCCCTTGCCGCCCCCGCCGCCGTTGACCCGGTACACGATGTGCACGTCGTCGGCGATGACGGTGGGGATCCGCGCGCCGTCGGCCGCGGCGGTCGCGGTCACGTCCTCGGTGTGCTCAGCCACGGCCGTACCGCTCCTCTGCCTTCCAGAAGTACACGAAGCCGGCGGCACCGACCAGGACGGCCCACAGCAGGGCGGCCACCCAGACGTGGGAGGGCAGGTTCTCCGTGCCGTACCCGTCGATCAGCGCGAACCGGATGAGGTCCATGTAGATGGCCGCCGGGTTGTACATCAGTACGTCGGCGATCCAGGCCGGCTTGTCCTTGAGCATGATCGGGATCGAGAACATGACGCCCGAGCCGTACATCCAGGTGCGCATGACGAACGGCATCAGCTGCGCGAGGTCGGGGGTCTTGCTGCCGAGCCTGGCCATGATCAGCGACAGGCCCACGTTGAAGAGGAACTGCAGCGCCAGCGCCGGGACGATCAGCAGCCAGGCGAGCGAGGGGTAGCTGCCGAACGCCGCCGCGATGACGAACAGCACGATCATCGAGAACAGCAACTGCTGGAGCTGCTGCAAGGCGAAGGAGATGGGCAGGGAGGCGCGCGGGAAGTGCAGCGCCCGGACCAGGCCGAGGTTGCCGGAGATCGCCCGCACGCCGGACATGACGGACGTCTGCGTGAACATGAACACGAAGACACCCGTCACCAGGAACGGGATGTAGACCTCCTTCTCCATGCCCCGGCCGGCGTTCAGGATCAGGCCGAAGATGAGGAAGTAGACCGCGGCGTTGAGCAGCGGCGTCGCCACCTGCCAGAGCTGGCCGAGCTTGGCCTGGCTGTACTGGGCCGTGAGCTTCGCCTGGGAGAAGGCCAGGATGAAGTGACGGCGCCCCCACAGCTGCCGGACGTACTCGGCCAGACCGGGCCGGGCACCGCTGACCGACAGGCCGTACTTGGCGGCCAGTTCCGCCGGGGACAGGCCCGCGTCCGCGGATGGCGGGGCGGTCACGGCGATCGCTCCGTCATGGGTTGTCTCACTCACAGGTTGAAACTTTCGTGTCCGAGATGCGCGGCAGATGGGGCGGGCGGGTCAGGTGGCGGCCGGGCCCCGGTTGCCCCGTGCTGGTCGGTGACGAGCCCGTCGGCGACGTGCTGTCGGTGACGAGCTTGTCAGATTCCGAGCTTGTCAGATGACGGGTGGGCGGCCCAGTCTCGTCAGGCGCCACACCGTACGCCACCTCATGGGCCGGCGCGGCCCGCACGGGGACGCCCAGCCCTCCTTGAACCCGCCGAACCAGGCCCTGAGCGCCGGCACCGACGGGCGCCGCGCCAGCGTGAGCAGCAGCCAGACGCCGAGATACACCGGCACCAGGGGCGCGGGCAGGTTCCGGCGGGCCAGCCAGACCCGGTTGCGGGCGATCATGCGGTGGTAGACGGCGTGCCGGGAGGGGGCGGTCGTCGGGTGGAAGAGCACCATGTCCGCGCGGTAGTCGATCATCCAGCCGGCGTCGAGCGCCCGCCAGGCCAGATCGGTCTCCTCGTGCGCGTAGAAGAACTCGTCCGGCAGCCCGCCGACCTCGGCGAACACCTTCGTGCGGACGGCGTTGGCACCACCGAGGAAGGTCGTCACCCGCGACGAGCGCATCGGGTCGGAGGCACGCAGTCGCGGCACGTGCCGGCGCTGGGTGACGCCGGTGTCCGGGTCGGCGATCCGGAAGCTGATGATGCCCAGCTCGGGGTCGGCCGTGAACGCCTGGCGGACCAGCTCGGCGGTGTCGGTGTCGGGCAGCAGACCGTCGTCGTCGAGGAACAGCAGGGCGTCCACGTCGGTGCCGCCGGGACCGAAAGCCTCGATGCCGACGTTACGGCCGCCGGGGATGCCCAGGTTCTCCGGGAGGTCGATGGTGCGCACGCCGTCGGGGACGCCCGTGACCGGGGCGCCGTTGCCGACGACGACGACCTCGACCGGGTCGCCGTCCTGCTTGCGGACCGACTCGATGAGCGCCCGGAGGTCGTCCGGGCGGTTGCCCATGGTGATGATGACGGCGCCGAGTCTCATGCCGCTCACCTCAGCCTGCTGGAGACGAGGATCGACACCAGGTGCAGCACCGTCTGGAGCAGCGCGATGCCGGCCAGCACGGCGACGCCCAGGCGGGAGAAGAACAGGTCGTCGCGGACCGTGTCCAGGACCGCCAGGACGACGATGAGCAGCGAGGCCTCGATGCCGAGGACGAGCCGGTGGAACTTCAGCGCCGCGGCGGCCCTGCGCGCCAGCGCCATGCCGGACGAGCGCGGCTCGGCGGCCGATTCCTTGACCGGCGGCAGGCCGCCCTGGTGGCGGGCGACGCCGACCAGGTCGGTCTCGGCCTTGATCAGGATGGCGCCCAGCGCGGCGAGGGTGCCGAGGAAGGCCCACAGCCAGTCGATCCGGCCGCCGCCCCACAGGTCGGCGGCGCGCAGGCCGAAACCGACGAGCACGGCCGCGTCGCACAGGTAGGCGCCCACCCGGTCCAGGTAGACCCCGCCGAGCGAGAACTGCTTCTTCCAGCGGGCGACCTCGCCGTCGACGCAGTCGAGCAGCAGGTACAGCTGGACCATGAGCGCGCCGAGCAGCGCGCCGGGGATGCCCGGGATCAGCAGGGCCGGGGCGGCGAGGACGCCCGCGACGGTCATCACGTACGTGAGCTGGTTGGGGGTGACCCGCGTGGTGACCAGGAGACGGGTGATGCGCAGCGAGATCTCGCGCATGTAGAGGCGGCCGCCCCAGTGTTCGCCGCTGCGACGGTCCTTCACTCCCGCCGGATGGACGACCGGGCGGAGTTCAGCTACGGATGGTCTTGGCATAGTCGGCGTACGCGTCCCTGATCTGGTCGGTGGACAGGTCGAGGTGCTCGAGGATGGTGAAGCGCCCGGGGCGGGTCTGCGGTGCGTACTCCACGGCTCCGACGAACTCCTCCGGGGAGAACCCGATCTCCTCGGGCAGCACCGGCAGGTCGTGCCTGCGCAGGGTTTCGGCGAAGAGCCCCGACTCCTCGCGGGCGCCGCGCAGGTGCATCGCGAAGGCGGCACCGAGACCGACCTGCTCGCCGTGGAGCGCGGAGCGCGCCGGGTGGAGCAGGTCGAAGGCGTGGGAGATCTCGTGGCAGGCACCCGACGCGGGCCGGGTGTCACCGCTGATCGACATGGCGATGCCGGTCAGGACGAGGGCCTCGGCCAGCACGATGAGGAACTCGTCGTCCGCGACGGTTCCGGGATGGCGCAGCACCGCCTCGCCCGCGGTGCGGGCCATGGCGGCGGCCAGGCCGTCGACCTGCTCGCCGGTGTGCCGGTGGGAGAGCTCCCAGTCGGCGATGGCCGAGATGTTGGAGATCGCGTCGCCGATGCCGGAGCGGACGAACCGCGCCGGGGCCTCCCGGATCACATCGAGGTCGATGACCATGGCGATCGGCGAGGGGACGCCGTAGGAGCCGCGGCCGTTGTCGTTGTCGAGGGTGGAGACCGGTGAGCAGATACCGTCGTGCGACAGGTTGGTCGCGACCGAGACCATGGGCACGCCGACCCGCGCCGCGGCGTACTTCGCCACGTCGATGATCTTGCCGCCGCCGAGGCCGACCACGGCGTCGTACCGCTTGCCCTTGATGGCGTCGGCGAGGCGCACGGCGGAGTCGATGCTGCCGTCCTCGACCGCGTACCAGTCGGCGTCGGGCAGCAGCGGCGCGAGCTTCTCGCGCAGCGCTCGGCCCGAGCCGTTGCTGATCGCCACGGCGAGCTTGCCGGAGGCGGAGATCCGCTGGTCGGCGAGGAGACCGGCCAGGTCGTCCATCGCCCCGCAGCTGATGTCGACGACGACCGGCGAGGGGATGAGCCGGGTCAGTACAGGCACGCGATCTCACGGCCCTTCGCGAGGTCGTCGTGGTTGTCGATCTCGACCCACTTGACGTCGCCGATGGGCGCCACGTCGATCTGGAAGCCGCGGTTCACGAGCTCCTGGTAGCCGTCCTCGTAGTACAGGTCCGGGTCGCGCTCGAAGGTGGCCTTCAGCGCGTCCGCGAGGGCCTCGGCGGCCTCGGGCTCGATGAGGGTGACGCCGATGTACTCGCCGGTGGCGCCGGCGGGGTCCATCAGCTTGGTGATCCGGCGCACGCCCTGGCCGTCGGCGGTGATGACCTTCATCTCCTCGTCGGCGAGGCTCTTGACCGTGTCGAGGGCGAGGACGATCCGCCTGCCCTCGCCCCGGGCGGCGAGCAGGGTCTCCTCGACGGACACCGGGTGCACGGTGTCGCCGTTGGCGAGGATGACGCCCTGCTTCAGGACCTCACGGGCGCACCACAGGGAGTAGGCGTTGTTCCACTCCTCGGCCTTGTCGTTGTCGATCAGGGTGAGCTTCAGGCCGTAGCGGGCCTCCAGCTCGTCCTTGCGGGCGTACACCGCTTCCTTGCGGTAGCCGACGACGACGGCGGCCTCGGTGAGTCCGACGGCGGCGAAGTTGGCGAGGGTCAGGTCGAGGACCGTCTTCTCGCCGTCGACCGGCACGAGGGCCTTCGGGAGCGTGTCGGTGTAGGGGCGCAGACGCCGTCCGGCACCGGCTGCGAGTACGAGGCCGATCATGCGGGTTCTCCTTCGTCATGTACTGCGGGTGCTCCGGAGGACACCCAGAAGCGGATGGACTCCACGAGCACGACCAGCGCGACGGCCACCGCGAGGGCGGTGAGCGCGACGGTGAAGTGGCTCCCGGTCGCCAGGACCGCGGCGAGGGCCGCCACCACCAGCGTGCGGCCCTCGTGGCCGCCGATCGTCCGCACCAGCCACGCGGGCGGCGCGCCGGTGCCGCCGCGGATGCGGTAGACCGTGTCGTAGTGATGGTAGGCGACGGCCGCTACCAGGCCGAATGCGGCGGGCAGCGCCTGGGGGGCGTCCGAGCGGGCGGCCAGGACCAGGATCGTGAGGTACTCGGCGGCCCGGAGGACGGGCGGGACCAGCCAGTCGAGGGAGCCCTTGAGCGGGCGGGCGACGGCGATGCCGGACGTCAGCGCGTAGCCGAGGGCGGCGAGCGCCGGCCACGGGCCGTCGAGCGGGGCGAGGGCGGCGGTGGCGACGACGGCGGCGGCGCCGAGCAGCGCGGTGGGGGCCGGGAACGTGCGGGGCGCCTTCCGGAACAGCGCGGCGGCGGCCCGGGCGAGCGGGCCGGAGTCGGCGAGGTCGGCCAGGGCGCCGGCGGCCCGGTCGGTGCGGCGGGCCTTGCGGGTCAGCGACCGCAGGAGGCGGCCGGCGGTGGTGTAGCAGGCGGCGAAGGCGCAGCCGATCAGCAGGGCCCAGAAGACGACGCGAGGGGTGGTGACCGCCGTCAGGACGGCGATCATGGCCCAGCGTTCGCCGATGGGCAGGACTATCATCCGGCGCACCCAGACCGTCCAGCCCCGGGCGTCGAGTTTGTCGGAGAGGGCCGCGGTGGGGCTGGTGTTCGCGGTGGCGTCGTGGTTGGCCTCGTTGAAGGAGAAGTCCACGACGTGGCGGCAGGTCTGCAGGACCATCGCGCCGAGGGCGAGGGCCCATACGTCGTCCCCGCCGCGAGCGGCGCCGAGGGCGAGGCCCGCGTAGTAGGCGTACTCCTTGGCCCGGTCGAACGTCGCGTCCAGCCAGGCGCCCATCGTCGAGTACTGCAGCGAGTAGCGGGCGAGCTGCCCGTCGGTGCAGTCCAGGACGAAGGAGAGGAGGAGCAGCAGCCCGGCAGCGACGTACCCGCCGCGGGTGCCGGTCGCCGCGCACCCGGCCGCGACGAGCGCGGTGAGCAGGGAGGCGGTGGTGACCTGGTTCGGGGTGAGGCCCCGGCGGGCGCACCAGCGGGCGATGTAGCGCGAGTACGGGCTGATGAAGAAGGTGGTGAAGAAGCCGTCGCGCGCCTTCACGGCGGAGCGGAGGCGCACGGCCTCGTCGTCGACGGCCTCGACGGCGTCCCGTGTCTCCTTGCGGCTCTGCGGGTCGGCGGGTACGGCGGCGACCAGGGATCCGAGGTCGGGCCGGTGCACCTGGACCCCGCCGGCCGCCAGCGCGTCGGCGAGGCGGTCGGGCAGGGTGCGGGGCCGTCCGGCGCCCGGGTGGGCGGGCGCCGTCGTGGGGGTGGCCGCGCCGTCGTCCGGGGCGGCGTCCGCGGGGGCAGGTGTGCCTGCGGTGGCCGGGGCGGCGTGCGGGGCCGGGGTGGCGGGCGTCGCGGAGGCCAGCGCGCGGGCCAGCGCGGGGCGGGCCTCCGGCTGGGCCGTGAGGGCGCCGGGGGCCGCGGCGGCCGGGAAGCGGGGGTCCGTCAGGGCCAGGCGCAGCGCGTGGACGTGCCCCATGAAGCGCGGGTCGACGACCGCGACGCGCTCCGCGGCCGGGACGGCGGCGAGCAACGCGGCGGTCTCCCGCTCGTCGGCGGCGGTCCGGACGTCGAAGCCCAGCGACCGCAGATCGCCCTCGAGCGGCGATCCGGGTACCGGAGGACCGGTGAGGATGGCGGTCGACAGACGAACTCACTCCTTGGAGCTGATCAGGGCTGGTGCACGGCGGCTCGGCCCGTCGCGGGCGGCGGCACGTCGGCAGAGGCTATCGGATGAACGGAGGAGCGAGTTCATCGAGGTTTACCGGCACCCGGCGGCCGTCCGCCGGGACGCGATCATCATGGTCGATGGGCCCCTCGCCCCACAAACCACGGGCGGGCGACCGCTTAGGCTGGCCGTCATGACGTGGATGATCACAGGCGGTACGGGATATATCGGCGCTCATGTGGCCCGGGCGATGACCGAGGCGGGCGAGCGGGTCGTCGTCCTCGACGACGTCTCGTCGGGCGTCCCGGAGCGGCTGCCGGACGGCGTTCCCCTGGTCCGCGGTTCGCTGGCCGACCGGGAGCTGGTGGACCGGACCCTGGCCGGTCACGGGGTGACCGGTGTGGTGCACCTCGCGGCGAAGAAGCAGGTCGGGGAGTCGGTCGAGCAGCCGCTGCGCTACTACCGGGAGAACGTCCACGGGCTGACCGTGCTGCTGGAGGCCGTGGTGGCCGCCGGTGTCGAGCGGTTCCTCTTCTCGTCCTCGGCCGCCGTCTACGGCGTACCGGACGTGGAGCTGATCGACGAGGACACCCCGGCGGTGCCGATCAATCCGTACGGCGAGACCAAGCTCGCCGGTGAGTGGCTGGTCCGGGCGACCGGCCGGGCGCACGGCATGGCGACCGCGTGCCTGCGCTACTTCAACGTGGCCGGGGCCGTACGGCCGGAGCTGGCGGACACGGGCGTGTTCAACATCGTTCCGATGTTCTTCGACCGGATCACCCGGGGCGAGGCTCCCCGGATCTTCGGGGACGACTACCCGACACCGGACGGCACCTGCGTCCGCGACTACATCCATGTCGCCGACGTCGCCGACGCCCACCTCGCCGTGGCGCGGCACCTGGACGGGCGGAAGGGCGACCTGACCCTGAACGTCGGCCGGGGGGAGGGCGTGTCCGTGCGGCAGCTGGCCGATCTCGTGGCGGAGGTCACCGGCCACGGTCTGGAGCCGGTGGTGGAGGCGCGGCGGCCGGGCGACGCGGCGAAGGCGGTCGCGTCGGTGGACCGGATCGCCGAGGAGCTCGGCTGGAGCGCCTCCCTCGGGGTGCGCGAGATGGTCGAGTCGGCGTGGGAGGGCTGGTGCCTGCGCCACCCCGGGGCGCGAGCGGCTGTCCCGTCGCGCTGACCGCCGCCTCGCACTGATCGCCGCACCGCCTGACCAGGGGACATAACCGCAGGTCAAGGCATATGACAACGGTGTTCAGTACCGGCTTGCGGATACCCCCCACCCGTAGTTCACTGGCCGTTGTCGTCGATCAGTGGGAGGCGTGGCGATGGGGGCAGGGCACGATCACGGGCACGGGCATGGCGGTCCGCCGCCGACGGGGACCGCGGCCGCCGCGTACCGGGGGCGGCTGCGGATCGCGCTCACGATCACCCTCGCGGTCATGGTGGCCGAGATCGTCGGCGGTGTCGTCGCCGACTCGCTGGCGCTGATCGCCGACGCCGCGCACATGGCGACCGACGCCGTCGGGCTCGCCATGGCGCTGCTGGCCATCCACTTCGCGGGCCGCCCGGCCGATCAGCGGCGTACGTTCGGCTTCGCGCGGGCCGAGATCCTGGCCGCGCTCGCCAACTGCCTGCTGCTGCTCGGCGTGGGCGGCTACCTGCTGTTCGAGGCGGTGCAGCGCTTCATCACGCCGGCCGAGACCAAGGGCGGCGTGGCGATCGCCTTCGCGCTGTTCGGCCTGGTCGCCAACATGGTCTCGCTCTCCCTGCTCGTGCGGGGACAGCGGGAGAGCCTCAACGTGCGCGGCGCGTACCTGGAGGTACTGGCGGACGCCCTCGGCTCGGTGACGGTGCTGATCGCGGCCGGGATCATCGTGGCCACCGGCTGGCAGGCGGCCGACCCGATCGCGTCCCTGGTGATCGGCCTGATGATCGTCCCGCGCACGCTGAAGCTGCTGCGGGAGACGCTCGACGTGCTGCTGGAGGCGGCCCCCAAGGGCGTGGACATGACGGAGGTACGGGCCCACATACTCGCCCTGCCGGGCGTGCAGGACGTGCACGACCTCCACGCGTGGACCATCACGTCCGGGATGCCGGTGCTGTCGGCGCACGTGGTGGTGCACCAGGAGGCGCTCGACTCGGTGGGGCACGAGAAGCTGCTGCACGAGCTCCAGGGCTGCCTGGGCGACCACTTCGACGTCGAGCACTGCACGTTCCAGCTGGAGCCGAGCGGGCATGCCGCGCACGAGCGGCTCTGTCACTGACCGCTGCTAGGGTTGCCCCGCAACGTCGTTCGACGTGTGCCGTGCCTGTGAGAGGAGCTGAGGTCGATGACCGTCGCGGTGACGGCTGCCCCGTGCAGCACCCGGTCCAGCATCGACTTCGCCTTCCGGGTTCTCGGCTGACCCGATTCACCGTCGGCCGGGACCCGCTCACACCAAAGGGTCACCCACGTTGTCCGACAACGCTCTGTACGACGCCTTCTTCGCCCTGCACCACGGTCTGCCGCGGCAGGGCCCCGGTTCCGACGACACCACCCGCCGGCTGCTGTCGCTCGCGACCCTCGCGGGTCCGCTGCCCGGGCGGCCGCGCGTGCTCGACCTGGGCTGCGGCCCCGGCCGGTCCGCGCTGCTGCTCGCCGCGGAGGCCGGCGCGGACGTGACGGCCGTCGACCTGCACGAGCCGTTCCTGGCCGAGCTGCGGCAGGCCGCCGGCGCCCGCGGGCTCGGTGACGCCGTCACCACCGTGCGGGCCGACATGGGCCGGCCACCCCACCCCGACGGCTCGTTCGACCTGGTGTGGGCCGAGAGCTCGGCGTACTCGATCGGCTTCGACCGGGCGCTGCGCTCCTGGCGCCGACTCCTCTCCCCCTCCGCCTCGCGGCATGGGGGGACCCCCACCGGCGGGACGCTGGTGGTCACCGAGTGCGAGTGGACGACCGCCGACCCGAGCCCGGCGGCACGGGCCTTCTGGGACCGGCACTACGCGCTGCGCACCACCGCGGAGAACGTGGCGGCGGCGGTCGGCGCCGGCTATCACGTGGTCGGCACCTACCGGCAGCCCGAGAGCGACTGGGACGAGTACTACGGGCCGCTCGGCGAGCGGGCCGACGCCGCCGACCCGGCCGTGCCCGGCATGGCCGAGGCGCTCGCCGCGACCCGCGAGGAGATCGCGATGCGCCGCGAGCACGGCGCGGAGTACGGCTACACCGGTTACGTCCTGCGGCCCACCGACCCCCGGTGGCGTACGCGGCCCGAGACGGTCGCGGACCTCGCCGCCGTACGGGCCGTCAACGCCTCCGCGTTCGCCGGGGAGGCGGAGGCGGAGCTGGTGGACCGGCTGCGCGAGGACCCCTCCGCCTGGCTGCCGGACCTGTCGTACGTGGCCGAGGCGCCGGGCGGCTCGGTCGCCGCGTACGCGCTGATCACCCGGTGCCGGGTGGGGGACGTACCGGCCGCGGCCCTGGCGCCGGTCGCGGTGGCGCCGGCGTACCAGCGGCAGGGTGCCGGGCAGGCGGTGGTACGCGCGGTCCTGGACGCGGCCCGGCTGGCCGGCGAGCGGCTGGTGCTGGTACTCGGTCATCCGGAGTACTACCCGAGGTTCGGTTTCACGCCGGCCTCGCGGTACGGGATCCGGCCGTCCTTCGACGTGCCGGACGACGCCATGATGGCGCTCGACCTGGACGGTTCCCGAAAGGTGGCGCCGGGCACGATCCACTATCCGCGCGCGTTCGGCGTCTGATCCGACATTACGGGCGCGCGTCGTCGTGTACCGACAAGCGGCTTTTGTACGGCAGACTGGGCCGTGCCCACAGGGCCGAGAACCGAAGCGAAGGATGGTTATGCCGACCACACCAGCCACCGCGGCGAACAGCTCGTCGAACGGGACCGCGCCGTCGATCATGCTCGAACTGGTCGACGAGAACGGCACCACCATCGGCACCGCGGAGAAGCTGGCCGCCCACCAGGCACCCGGGCAGCTGCACCGGGCGTTCTCGGTGTTCCTCTTCGACGAGGAGGGGCGGCTGCTGATCCAGCGCCGGGCGCTGGGGAAGTACCACTCCCCCGGCGTCTGGTCGAACACCTGTTGCGGGCACCCGTACCCGGGTGAGGCGCCGTTCGCGGCGGCCGCCCGGCGCGTCCACGAGGAGCTCGGGGTGTCGCCGTCGCTGCTCGCCGAGGCGGGCACGGTCCGCTACAACCACCCGGACCCCGAGTCGGGGCTGGTCGAGCAGGAGTACAACCATCTCTTCGTCGGGATGGTGCAGGCTCCGCTGCGGCCGGATCCGGCGGAGGTGGAGGAGACGGCGTACGTGACGGCGCGTGAGCTGAGCGAGCGCCACGCGGCGGGGTCGTTCTCCGCCTGGTTCATGACGGTGCTGGACGCGGCGCGCCCTGCGGTCAAGGAGCTGACAGGGGAGACCGGGGGCTGGTGACGGTCGGTCCGTCCGGTCCGGCCGGTCCCTCGGCTCCCGGGGGTCCGGCCGGTACCGGCCGCTCGGTCCGCACGACGGGCGGGAGCGCCACCACCGGTGGGAGCGGTGCGCCGGGCGGGAGAGGTGCGGGCGGTGGGAGCGGTACGGCGGGTGGCGGTGGTGCGGGCGGTCTCGCGGGTGCCGCGGGTCTCAGCGGCAGCGCGGCCCAGATGATCTTTCCGCCGCTCGCGGTGTGCTCCACGTCGCACTCCCCGCCCGCCTCCCGCGTGACCTCCCGCACCAGCAGCAGCCCGCGCCCGCCCGTCCGGCCGTGGTCGGCCTCCAGCGCCTTGGGCCGGTACGGGTGCGCGTCCTCGACCGACACCCGGACCCACTCCGCCCCGAGCGCGACCTCCACCGCGAGTTCGGGTGACAGCAGGGCCGCGTGCCGTACGGCGTTGGTCACCAGTTCCGAGACGATCAGCAGCAGCGCGTGGGCGACATCGTCGTCCACGGGCACGCCTTGACGTTTCAGCAGATCCCGTACCGCACGCCTGGCCTGCGGTACGGAGACATCGACGGCGGGAGCGGTGAACCGCCAGACCCCTTCGTGCGAGGGGGGCCGGGGCGGGACGCCCGCGCGGCTCTCCGTCGTCCGGTTTCCACCCTCGTGCTCGATTGTCGCCACGTTGTCGAGTGTTGGGATTGCGCGCCACCCCTCAGGACCACTGACCAGAAGTCGGCGGCTTTTCGACGGGTCATGACCGTGCGTGCAGAACGGCATCACGGCTTCGACCGTTCCTGCCCCTTCCTGACAGAACGCCCGGCCCGGGCGGATAGCATCCGGCGCATGGAGCAGCCGCAGCTGGAGCAGTCCGTCGCGGACGGTGTCGCCACCGTCGTCATCAGCAACCCCGCCAAGCGCAACGCGATGACGGCCGGGATGTGGCGCGCACTGCCCGGACTGCTCGACACCCTGGCCGCCGACCCCGGCGTGCGGGCCCTGGTGCTGACCGGCGCGGGGACCACCTTCTGTGCCGGGGCCGACATCGCGTCGCTGCGCGAACCGGGTGACGAGCAGCAGGCCCTCGCCGTGCGCGCCGAGGATGCGCTGGCGGCCTTCCCCAAACCGACGCTCGCCGCCGTGCGGGGCTACTGCGTCGGCGGCGGCAGCCAGCTCGCGGCCGCCTGCGACCTGCGGTTCGCCGAGGAGGGGGCGCTCTTCGGCATCACGCCGGCGAAGCTCGGCATCGTCTACCCGTCGTCCTCCACCCGGCGGCTGGTGTCGCTGGTGGGGCCGTCGGCCGCGAAGTACCTGCTGTTCTCGGGCGAGCTCGTCGACACCGGACGCGCGCTGCGCACCGGTCTGGTGGACGAGGTGCTGCCGGCCGGGGAACTCGGCAAGCGGGTCGCGGAGTTCACCCGAATCCTCGCCTCCCGCTCGCGGCTCACCCAGGCGGCCGCGAAGGAGTTCGCGGCGGGCCGCACCGACCGGGACGCGTACTGGGCGGAGCAGGCGCGCGGCAGCGGCGACACCGCCGAGGGCATCGCCGCCTTCCTGGAGCGACGGGCGCCGCGCTTCACCTACGGGGTGTGACCGCCCGCTCGGGCCCCCGCCCCGGCGGGTCCCTGTCCCCTCGGGTCCCCGGCCCCGGCTGCTCCCCTGCTCCGGCGGGTCCCCGGTCCGCGCTGGTCGGCGCCGTGCGTCCGGCCCGCCTCGGCGCGCCAGAAGGCGACCACCTCGGCCGGGGCCTTGTCCGGGGAGCCCGCGTCGTACGGGGGCTGGGGGTCGTACTCGGTCAGGAGCTGGACGATCCGGGCGTGCCGGTCGCCCGCGATCCGGCCGACCAGGTGCAGGCCCATGTCGATGCCGGACGAGACGCCGGCGGCCGTGACGTACTTGCCGTCGAAGACGACCCGCTCCCCCGTCGGGTCGGCTCCGTACTCCCTCAGCACGTCGAGCGCGAGCCAGTGGCTCGTGGCGCGGCGGCCCTCCAGCAGTCCGGCGGCGGCCAGGATGAGCGAGCCGGTGCACACGGAGGTCGTCCAGGTACTGGTGGCGTCGGCCGCGCGCAGCCAGTCGAGGGTCTCCTCGTCGCGCATCACCGGGGCCCAGTCGCCCGTTCCCGGGACGAGGACGATGTCGGGACGCGGGACCTCGGCGAGGGCGCGGTCGGCGACGAGGGCGAGGTTGCCCTGGTCGTTGCGGACGGGACCGGTCTCCTTGGCGACGAACACCGTCTCGGCGCCGGGCAGGCGGCTGATGATCTCGAACGGGCCGACGGCGTCGAGGGCGGTGAAACCGGGGTAGAGGAGGATGGCGATCCGCATGGGCCGGTGTCCTTTCAGTGGGCGGGTAAGGGCGGGGCGTGGAAACGGCGCCGGTATTCGGCGGGCGGGGTGCCGAGAGCCTTGACGAAGGCGCGGCGCATCGCCTCGGGCGTGCCGTAGCCGGCGGCGCCGGCGACCTCGTGGACGCCGCTGCCGGTGTCCTCCAGGAGGCGGCGGGCGTGTTCGAGGCGGACGCGCTCGACGTACCGGCCGGGTGTGGTGCCGGTCTCCGCCCGGAACGCGCGGGCGAAGTGGCGCGGTGAGAGGCTCGCGCGGGCGGCCAGGGCGTCGACGGACAGGTCGGCGGACGGGTACTCGGTGATGAACCGCTGGACCTCGCGCAGCGGTTCCCGGCGGGCGGTCTGGGCGGCGAGCTGGGCGCTGAACTGCGCCTGGTTGCCGGGCCGCCGGAGGAAGACCACGAGGTGGCGCGCGATGGTGAGCGCCACGTCGCGGCCGAGGTCCTCCTCGACCAGGGCGAGGGCGAGGTCGATGCCCGCGGTGACCCCCGCCGAGGTGGCGAGCGTCCCGTCCCGTACGAAGATCGGGTCCGGGTCGACCTCCACCTCCGGGTGGTGGCGGGCGAGGTGGTCGCAGAACGCCCAGTGCGTGGTGACGCGGCGGCCGTCCAGCAGTCCGGCCCGGGCGAGCAGGACGGCGCCGGTGCAGACCGATACCAGGCGCTCGGCGCGCGGGGCGTGGACGCGCAGCCAGTCGACCAGGCGCGGGTCCGGGTCGCGGGTGCCCCCGCCGCCGGGGACCAGCAGGGTGTGCGGCCGGGCGGCGTCGGCCAGCGAGCCGTCGGCGGCCAGCCGCAGACCGCTCCGGGTACGGACGGGCGCCCCGTCGAGCGAGGCGGTGCGGATCGGGTACGGGGCGGGGGCGCCGCCGTCCCGGTGGGCGCCCGCGAACACCTCCACCGGTCCGGTGACGTCCAGGCTCTGCACGCCGTCGAAGAGGACGACGAGTACGGGTCGCTGCGTCATGTCCTTCATCCTTGGGGGCGTGGCGGGATGGCCGCAATGACGAAGAACCCGCCTTTCCTGCCATGGGGCCCGTACCCCGCGCCCACCTGACGTACCAACCAGTCGGTAACCTGCTGGTATGACGACTCTGCCGCCGCGCGCCGGACGCCGCTGCCACAACGCCCTGAACCCGCTCCACTCGACGGTCTACTTCTCGCCGGACTTCACCGCGGAGCTGGCGGCCCTCGGGGTGACGGACCCCGGCGCCGCCTACTTCGCCGGCCGCGCCGCCGCCATGGGCGCGGTCGGACCGGGGGTCGTCACGGCGTCCTTCTACAACTTCAACCACGAGCTGGTCGCCCGCCACCTGCCGGCCGTCTGGGACACCGCCTCCCCGGAGGCCGTGTTCGCCGCCCGGCTGCGGGCGGCCGACACCACCCTGCGGCGGCTGCTCGGCGACGCCGTCGCGTCGGACGGGATGGCGGAGGCCGCCCGGCTCGCCCTGCGGGCCACCGAGGCGTGCACCCGGCACGCCAGGCCGCTGTACGCCGCCCACGCCGACCTCCCGGTGCCCGAGGAGCCGCACCTGGCGTACTGGCACGCCGCGACGCTGCTGCGCGAACACCGCGGCGACGCCCACCTGGTCGCGCTGCTGTCCGCCGGGCTCGACCCGCTGGAGGCCCTCGTCAGCCACACCGCGACCGGCAAGGGCATGGCGCCCCGCTGGATCCTCGCCACCCGCGGCTGGCGGCGCGCCGACTGGGACGCGGCGGCCGAGCGGCTGCGCGGCCGGGGCCTGCTGGACGAGCGGGGTGAGCTGACGAGCGCGGGCTCCGCCCTGCGCGCCGAGCTGGAGGACCACACGGACCGCCTGGACGCCGCTCCGTACGAGCACCTCGGCGCGGCGGACGTCGAACGTCTCACCGAGCTGGGCCGGGGCTTCCTCGGCGCGGCCGTGGCGGCGGGGGCGTTCCCGCAGGACCTGGCCGGCAAGGGCTGACGCCCCGGGCTCCGGACGCCACCGGCACGGCGGCCGGCCAGGTCCCGCCCCGCCCCCCGTCCGCAGCCGTCCCGTGCGGGCCGCGCCCGGGGCTTCCCGGGGGCTTCCGCAGGGGCGGCGACGTTTCGGCGGAGGGGCGGCGGCAACGCACAGGGCAACCGAGAGCACATGGAGGTGCCCCTTGCGTACCATCGCCGACTTCTTCCGCATGATCGGCTCGGCCGTCGCCACCGTCGTCACGCTGCCGTTCCGGCTGCTGGCGCGGCTCTTCGGCGGGGCCTCGCGGGGCGCGGGGCGGGCGCGCCGCGCCTGACGACGGGGCAGACGGACACGCCGCACGGTGACCCGGCAGAATGCAACCTCAAGCTGGCAGGCACGAGAAGGCGAGTCGGGACACCGTGACGACGTCCATCGAAGGCAGGATCGCCGAGGAGCTCGGCGTACGTGAGCGGCAGGTGAAGGCGGCCGTCGAGCTGCTCGACGGCGGGTCGACCGTGCCGTTCATCGCGCGCTACCGCAAGGAAGCGACCGAGATGCTCGACGACGCGCAGCTGCGCACGCTCGAGGAGCGCCTGCGGTACCTGCGGGAGCTGGAGGACCGGCGGACCGCCATCCTCGACTCCGTGAGCGAACAGGGCAAGCTCACCGAGGAGCTGCGGGCGCGGATCCTCGCCGCCGACACCAAGGCGCGGCTTGAGGACATCTACCTGCCGTTCAAGCCCAAGCGGCGCACCAAGGCGCAGATCGCCCGGGAGGCCGGGCTGGAGCCGCTGGCCGACGGGCTGCTCACCGACCCGTCGGTGGAGCCGCTCGCCGCGGCCGCCGCGTTCGTCGACGCGGACAAGGGCGTCGCGGACCCGGCCGCCGCGCTGGACGGCGCCCGCGCCATCCTGACCGAACGGTTCGCGGAGGACGCCGACCTGATCGGCGAGCTGCGCGAGCGGATGTGGACCCGCGGGCGGCTCGTCTCGAAGGTGCGGGAGGGCAAGGGCGACGCCAAGGAGGGGCCGGGCGCGAAGTTCGCCGACTACTTCGACTTCGCCGAACCCTTCACCGACCTGCCCTCGCACCGCGTGCTGGCGATGCTGCGCGGGGAGAAGGAGGAGGTGCTCGACCTGGTCCTGGAGCCGGAGGAGCCGGTCGAGGGCCCTTCGTCGTACGAGGGGATCATCGCCTCCCGGTTCGGTGTCTCCCAGCAGGGCCGGCCCGGCGACAAGTGGCTGGGCGACACCGTCCGCTGGGCGTGGCGCACCCGGATCCTCGTCCACCTCGGCCTCGACCTGCGGCTGCGGCTGCGGACGGCGGCGGAGGACGAGGCGGTACGGGTCTTCGCCGCGAACCTGCGCGACCTGCTGCTCGCGGCGCCCGCCGGGACGCGCGCGACGCTCGGGCTCGACCCCGGCTTCCGTACCGGGGTGAAGGTCGCCGTCGTCGACGCCACCGGCAAGGTCGTCGCCACCGACACCATCTACCCGCACGTACCGGCCAACAAGTGGGACCAGTCGCTGGCGACCCTGGCGCGGCTCGCCAAGGAGCACGCGGTCGAGCTGGTCGCCATCGGCAACGGCACGGCGTCGCGCGAGACCGACAAGCTGGCGGGCGAGCTGATCGCCGGGCACCCGGAGCTCAACCTCACCAAGGTGATGGTGTCGGAGGCGGGCGCGTCGGTGTACTCGGCGTCCGCGTTCGCCTCCCAGGAACTGCCGGACCTCGACGTGTCGCTGCGCGGCGCCGTCTCGATCGCGCGCCGCCTCCAGGACCCGCTCGCGGAGCTGGTGAAGATCGACCCGAAGTCGATCGGCGTGGGGCAGTACCAGCACGACCTGTCCGAGGTGAAGCTGTCCCGGTCGCTGGACGCGGTGGTCGAGGACTGTGTGAACGGCGTCGGCGTCGACGTCAACACCGCCTCGGCGCCGCTGCTTTCGCGGGTGTCCGGGATCGGGGCGGGCCTCGCCGAGAACATCGTGGCGCACCGGGACGCCAACGGTCCGTTCCGGTCGCGCAGGGCGCTCAAGGACGTGCCGCGGCTGGGCCCGAAGGCGTACGAGCAGTGCGCCGGCTTCCTGCGGATCCGGGGCGGGGACGACCCGCTGGACGCCTCCAGCGTGCACCCCGAGGCGTACCCGGTGGTGCGGCGGATGGTGAAGACGACAGGCGGCGAGGTGGCGTCGCTGATCGGCAACTCCCCGGTGCTGCGGTCGTTGCGGGCGGACGACTTCGTGGACGAGAAGTTCGGTCTGCCGACGGTCACCGACATCCTGCGCGAGCTGGAGAAGCCGGGGCGCGACCCGCGGCCGGCCTTCAAGACCGCCACCTTCAAGGAGGGCGTCGAGAAGATCGGCGACCTGGAGGCCGGGATGGTGCTGGAGGGCGTGGTGACCAACGTGGCCGCGTTCGGTGCCTTCGTCGACGTGGGTGTCCACCAGGACGGGCTCGTCCACGTGTCGGCCATGTCCCGGAACTTCGTCAAGGACCCGCGCGAAGTGGTGAAGCCGGGCGATGTGGTGCGGGTCAAGGTGCTGGACATCGACATCCCGCGCAAACGCATCTCGCTGACGCTGCGGCTGGACGACGCCGCGGACTCCGGTTCCGCTTCCGGTTCCGACTCGGGCGCGCCGAAGCGTGAGCGGGGCGGGCGGCCGCCCCAGCAGCGGCAGGGCAGCGGTGGCGCCGGCGGCCGGGGCGAGCGGCGCGGAGGGAGTTCCGGCAGCGGTTCCGGTGGCGGTGCGAGGGGCGCGGGGCGTCCCTCCCAGGCGCCCGCGCCCGCCAACAGCGCCATGGCGGACGCCCTGCGCAAGGCGGGCCTGCTGGGCGGCGGCGACGGGAAGCCCCGCCGCGGCCGCTGACGGCGCGACGACCGCGCGGTGACGTGACCCGGCGCGACGGACCGGCCCCCGGCTTCCCGGGGGCCGGTTGCGCGTCGGGGACGGGCGAGCGCACGGGGAACGGGCCCGGACGGAGAGGAACGGCGCCGTAGAGGAAGGGCGCGAGGGGCAGCGGCGCGTGCCCCGGGCCGGCGCGGCCGGCAGGAGGGGCGCCGAGCTGAAGAGGTCCGGAAAAATCGCGTGGGGCGGCAACCTTCGCCGGTCGGGCGGCGACCGGAGGGTGCAAGACATCCCCCTGAGAAGGAACAACCCACGTGAGTACCCCCACACAACGGCCGGCCCGGCACCGCCGCAAGGTCACCACGAAGCGGGCCGTCATCGGCTCGGCCGCCGCCCTGGCCCTGACCGGCGGCGCGCTTCTCGGCAGCGGCCTGCTCGCCCCGGCCGGCGCCGCCGCCGCCTGGCCCTCCGCCCAGGGCAAGCCGGTGCCGGTCCCCCGGACCATCGAGGTCTCGGGCGTCCACGACGGCAAGATGCAGCGATACGTCGGCAGCGGCAAGCTGGGCGGCGACGGTCAGGACGAGAGCCAGGACCCGCTGTTCAAGCTGAAGGACGGCGCCGTCCTGAAGAACGTCATTCTCGGCTCCCCGGCCGCCGACGGGGTGCACTGCGCGGGCACCTGCACCCTGGAGAACGTGTGGTGGGAGGACGTCGGCGAGGACGCCGCGACCTTCAAGGGAACGTCGCCGTCGGCCACCTACACCGTCAAGGGCGGCGGCGCGCGGAAGGCGTCCGACAAGGTGCTGCAGTTCAACGGCGCCGGCACGCTGACCGTCACCGGCTTCCAGGTCTCGGACTTCGGCAAGCTCGTCCGCACCTGCGGCAACTGCGGCAAGCAGTACAAGCGCACCGTCGTCATCAGCGACGTGGACATCACCGCGCCCGGCAAGTCCATCGTCGGCATCAACGCGAACTACGGCGACACCGCGACCCTGAGCAAGGTGCGCATCACCGGCGACACCAAGAAGAAGCTGAAGGTGTGCACCCGGTTCCAGGGCAACAACACCGGTAAGGAGCCCAAGGAGCTGGGCAGCGGCCCCGACGGCACGCACTGCCTCTACAGGACGTCCGACATCACCTACAAGTGACGACGCCCCCAGCGCCTCGCTGATCCGTGAGGTGGGCCCCGCGAAGACTCCTCGCGGGGCCCACCCGCGTCTAGGCCGTCTCGGTGATCCTGCCGTCGGCGACCTCGACGCGGCGGGTGGTGCGGACCGCGTCGAGCATGCGCCGGTCGTGGGTGACCAGGAGCAGGGTGCCGGTGTACGTGTCGAGGGCCGACTCGAGCTGCTCGATGGCCGGCAGGTCCAGGTGGTTGGTCGGCTCGTCCAGGACCAGGAGGTTCACGCCCCGGCCCTGGAGCAGGGCGAGGGCGGCACGGGTGCGCTCGCCCGGTGAGAGGGAGGTCGCCGGGCGCGTCACGTGGTGGGCCTTGAGGCCGAACTTGGCGAGCAGGGTGCGGACGTCGGCCGGCTCGGTGTCGGGGACCGCGGCGCAGAAGGCGTCCAGCAGGGACTCCTGGCCGTGGAACAGCTGGCGGGCCTGGTCCACCTCCCCGACGACCACGCCCGAGCCGAGGGCGGCGTGGCCCGCGTCCAGCGGGATGCGGCCGAGAAGGGCGGCCAGCAGGGTCGACTTGCCCGCGCCGTTGGCGCCGGTGATGGCGACCCGGTCGGCCCAGTCGATCTGGAGCGAGACGGGGCCGAAGCGGAAGTCGCCACGGGCGGCCTCGGCGTCGCGCAGGGTCGCCACGACCGCGCCGGAGCGGGGGGCGGCGGCGATCTCCATCCGCAGCTCCCACTCCTTGCGCGGTTCGTCGACGACGTCGAGCCGCTCGATCATGCGCTGCGTCTGGCGGGCCTTGGCCGCCTGCTTCTCGCTCGCCTCGCTGCGGAACTTGCGGCCGAGCTTGTCGTTGTCGTTGCCGGCCTTACGGCGGGCGTTCTTGACGCCCTTGTCCATCCACGAGCGCTGCATCTGGGCGCGCCCCTCGAGGGCGGCCCTCTTGTCGGCGTACTCGTCGAACTCCTCGCGGGCGTGCCGGCGGGCGGTGTCCCGCTCCTCCAGGTACGCCTCGTAGCCGCCTCCGTAGAGCCTGATCTCCTGCTGCGCCAGGTCCAGTTCGAGGACCTTGGTGACGGTGCGGGCGAGGAACTCGCGGTCGTGGCTGATGACGACCGTCCCGGCGCGCAGCCCCTGGACGAAGCGTTCCAGACGCTCCAGGCCGTCCAGGTCGAGGTCGTTGGTCGGCTCGTCGAGCAGGAACACGTCGTAACGGGAGAGGAGCAGCGAGGCCAGGCCCGCGCGGGCGGCCTGGCCGCCGGACAGGGACGTCATGGGCCGGTCGAGCCCGACGGTCAGGCCGAGGGAGCCGGCGACCTCCTCGGCGCGCTCGTCGAGGTCGGCACCGCCGAGGTTCAGCCAGCGCTCCAGGGCGGTGGCGTACGCGTCGTCGGCGCCGGGCGTGCCGTCGACCAGGCCCTGGGTGGCGGCGTCCATGGCGGCCTGGGCGGCGGCGACGCCGGTGCGGCGGGCGAGGAAGCCGCGCACGGTCTCCCCCTCGCGGCGGTCCGGCTCCTGCGGGAGGTGGCCGACGGTGGCGGTGGGCGGCGACAGGCGCAGCCCGCCGTGCTCGGGGGTGTCGAGCCCGGCGAGGAGCCGCAGCAGGGTCGACTTGCCGGCACCGTTGACGCCGACGAGGCCGATCACGTCACCGGGCGCGACGACGAGGTCGAGGCCGGAGAAGAGGGAGCGTTCGCCGTGGCCGGCGGCGAGGTCCTTGGCGACGAGGGTTGCAGTCATCAGATGGTCGATCCTAGGCCAGCGGGGCGGGTGCGCCGCGAGCGGGCGAGGGGCCCGGCCGGGGGCGCCGGTCGGCCCGTGGCCGGTGCGGCCGGCGGCCCGCCCCGTGGTGCGGGCCGCGAAGGCAGGACCGCCCGCCGGCCGCGCGGGGTGCGGCGGAGGGCGGTGGGAGGCGGCGCGACCGTGCCTCCGGCGGCGGGTTCAGCCCTGGTACTCGGTGAGGTCGATGGCGTGGATGTGCAGGGGAACGCCGTGCACCGGGTGCCTCGTCTCGCGCTCCGCCACCATGCCGAGCTTGCGCAGGACGTTCTCGGCGGCGTCGTTCCCGAGCCGGGCGATGCCCACGACCCGGTCCAGGCCGCGGTCCTGGAGCGCGAACTCCAGCACGGCGTGGGCGGCCTCGGAGGCGTACCCCTGGCCGTGGAACGAACGGCCGAGGCGGAAGACGATCTCGACGGCCGGCAGCACCTCGGGCAGGTACTCGGGGACGGACAGGCCGGCGCAGCCGATCAGCTCGCCCGAGCCGAGGAGCTCGACGGCGAAGAGCCCGAAGCCCTCCTCGTCCCACTCCTCCTCCCAGCGTTCGATGTCCTCGGCCGTCCCCTCCAGGTCGCGGACCGACCCGTCGCCGATCCAGCGCATGACCTCCGGGTCGGCGTCGATGTCGGCCATGGGGACGAGGTCGTCGTCGTCCCAGCGGCGCAGGAGGAGGCGGGGGGTGCGGATCTCGGTCATGACGCCATCCTCGCCGATGGAGCGCCCACAGCGTGAATCGGCCACATCGTCGCCTCCGGCCCCGGCCCCGTGCGCGCCGCGCGGACGGGGACGGCCGGAGCCCGGTGCGACCCGGGAAGGGCCCGCCGGGTGGGCGGGCCGCGGCGAGGGGCCTACTCCCGGCCGGGTCCGGGGCCCGTCCCCGGGTTCCGGCGCTCTTCCGGTCCGGTGCCAGTGCCCGGCTCACGGCCGGGGGCCTCGTCGCGGCTGGGGCCGATGCGGATCTCGAAGTCGCCCGCGTACTTCTCGTGACCGGCGATGACGGCCTCCTCCACGGCCTCCTCGGCGAGTTCTCCGCGAACGATCAGCGGGTCCCGGCGCAGGTCCCGCATGAGGGACCAGCACATGCCGATCATCACCAGCACGAACGGCGCGGCGACCAGGATCGTGAGGTGCTGCAGGCCCGCGAGCGCGTCGCCCTTGCCCTCGCCGACGAGCAGCATCACGGCCGCCACGCCGCCGGTCACCACGCCCCAGAAGACCACGACCAACCGGGCGGGTTCGAAGGTGCCCTTCTGGGAGAGGGTGCCCATCACGATCGAGGCGGCGTCCGCGCCCGAGACGAAGAAGATGCCGACCAGGACCATCACCAGCAGGCTCATCACCCCGGCGATCGGGAACTCCTGGAGGACCCCGAAGAGCTGGGCCTCGGGCGTGGTCGCTGCCCCGAGGTCACCGCGCTCCTTGAGGTGCATGGCCGTACCGCCGAAGACGGCGAACCAGACGAGGCTCACGGTGCTGGGGACCAGGATGACGCCGCCGATGAACTGCCGGATCGTCCGCCCCCGGCTGATGCGGGCGATGAACATGCCGACGAACGGCGTCCAGGAGATCCACCAGGCCCAGTAGAAGACCGTCCAGCTGCTCAGCCAGTCGGCGACGTCACCGCCGCCGGTGGCCGCCTCGGTGCGGCCGGCCAGCTGCGGCAGCTCGTCGAAGTACGCGGCGAGGGAGGTGGGGATGAGGTCGAGGACCAGGATGGTGGGGCCGACGACGAAGACGAAGACCGCGAGGACGACGGCCAGCACCATGTTGGTGTTGGAGAGCCACTGGATGCCCTTCTCCACCCCCGACACGGCGGAGAAGATGAAGCAGACGGTCAGCACGCCGATGATCGTGACCAGCAGTCCGGTTCCGGCCTTGTCCAGCCACCCCACCTCGCGCATGCCGCTGCCGATCTGCAGCGCGCCCAGTCCGAGGGAGGTGGCCGAACCGAAGAGCGTGGCGAAGATCGCCAGGATGTCGATGACGCGGCCGGGTGCGCCCTCCGCGCGCTTCCTGCCGATGAGCGGGACGAAGACGGCGCTGATCGTCTGCCGCCTGCGGCGCCGGAAGGTGCTGTACGCGATGGCCAGGCCGACCACGGCGTAGATGGCCCAGGGGTGCAGGGTCCAGTGGAAGAGGGTGGTGGCGAGCGCCGTCTGCATGGCGTCCGCCGAGTCGGCGGGGTCGGTGCCGGGGGGCGGGGTGGTGTAGTGGGCGAGGGGTTCGCTGACGCCGTAGAACATCAGGCCGATGCCCATGCCGGCGCTGAACATCATGGCGACCCAGGAGACCGTGCTGAACTCGGGCTCCTCGTGCTCCTGGCCCAGCTCGATCCGGCCGTACCGGCTGACGGCGAGCCAGAGCGCGAACACGACGAAGCCCGAGGCGGCCAGGACGAACGCCCAGCCGCCGTTGTGCATCAGGCCGTTCAGGAGGGAGTCGGAGACGCTCTCCAGCGACTTCGTCGCGGTGGCGCCCCAGACCACGAAGGCCAGGGTGAGCACGGCCGTCACCCCGAAGACCACCCGGTCGGTGACGGGTGCCTTGTCCTCGTGCGGGTGACGGCCGGGCAGGGCGGCCTTGACCGGCAGCCGCATCCGTTGCCCCGGTTTACGTTGCTCCTGAGACACAGGCGGCACCTTTCGCGATCATGGCCAGATTTGGCTCTTGATACCCCCTACCACGTCGCGCACACCTGTCCCGGCATCAACAGGCGTCGACCGGCCGTCCTTCCGCGAGGTGATACGCCGCGCGGGTGTCGAGGAGGAGCGGCACGAGGGCCCGCCGCGACTGGCGCAGCGGTACGAAGGCGCCGTCGCCGCCGGCCCGGACGGCCACCCCGTGCAGCGCCAGCTCGTCCTTGACACCGGCGTACTGGGCCGGGTCGAGGCGATAGCCGCAAGGCGGGTCCTGGAGCGTCTCGCCGGGCTCCGGCGGATCGTTGTCGGCGCCGCCCAGGTGGACCGGCCCCCGGTCGCGCAGGCCGGCCAGCCGGGCCGTGGTGGTGGCCGCCTCGATGGCGCCGCGGTGGTCGCCGACGTACCCGAAGAGGCCGTCCAGGGCGGCGAGCTGGCTGTTCACACGGCGCCGGTTGTTGAGGGCCGGGTCCTTCTTCTCCTCCTCGGTGAGGGGGTCGATACGGGTTTCGACGAGCAGGCCGACGGCGTGTTTGACGCCCGCCGTGTTGCGCAGGATGCGTTCCTGGCCGTCGCCCGCGACCTGCTTGACGGGCTCTCCGGTAACGGGGTCGGTCCAGATGCCGTAGACGCCGCTGTCGAACCCGGCTCGTTCGGCCGAGGGGCGCACGTACAACTCGGAGAGGGTGTGCGCCTGGTCGTGGACGCGCGCGTCGGTGTTGGGGTTGCGGGGCCAGAGCGCGAGCAGGTCCTTGTCGTAGTAGGGCGGGGTGGCGCCGTACTCGTGCAGGTCGTACACGACGTCGGGCCGGTGGTCGCGGATGACGGCGGCCAGGGCGCGGGCCTCGCCGGTCGTCAGGGCGAGGTGGTCGCGGTTGACGTCGACGCCGTCGGCGTTGCCCCGGGTGTCCGCCGCGCGACCGTCGGGGTTGGCGGTCGGCACGACAAGGACGGTCGTGCGGGCCAGGAAGCGGAGGGTCGCGCGGTCCTCGGTGTACGCCAGGTCGCGGACGGTGGTCAGGCAGGCCTCCCGGCCGGACGGTTCGTCACCGTGCTGGCTGCAGATGAGCAGCACGGTGTTGGGGCTGGGGGCGGTGGATACGCGGACGAGCCGGAGGGGGCGGCCCTGGCGGGTGGTGCCGATCCGGCTCATGGACACCCGGTCGCTCGCCCGGTCGACGGCGGTGAGGAAGCGCTGTTCCTCGTCCTGGCCGGTCCAGCGCGCCCCGGCACTGCTCTCGAAGCCGGTGCGGGGCGGTGACGCGGGTGACGCCTGGGCGGAGGCGTTGATCAGCGGCAGGGCGAGCGCGGTGGCGGTCACGGTCACGGCCAGGGCGCGGGCACGTCGGGCGCGTGGCGTCATCGGGTGCTGCCTCCGGGGATCGGCGGGACCGGGCGTGGGGTGGTGACTCCGGCCGGCGGGGCGGTGCGCGGGGCGGCGGGGTGCGCCGGGCCGGACGTGGCACGGAGGAAGGCGGGGGCGCCGCCGACGAGTGGCAGCCGGGCGGAGGTGCGGGTCAGGTCGAGGATGAGCGTGGGCCTCGTCGACGGGGGGTCGATCAGGTCCCGGTCGGTGCCGCCGACGACGAGGGCGAGCCGGTGGCCGGCCGGGACGACGTGGTCGGTGGCGGCCAGGTCGAGGGTGATGGTGTGGGCCTTGCCGGGGGTGAGGGGACGGCCGCGGTCCTCGTCGGCCCAGTTGCCGAGGTCGGCCCAGCCCCTGCTGACGACGGTGAAGCCGACGTCCGTGGTCTTCGCCCTCGTCTCCTTGAAGCAGGCGCTGTCACCGGCGGTGCTCGCGCCCCAGCAGGTGCGTTCGGCGAGAGTGGTGATCCCTTCGCCGGCCGCCCCGTAGTCCCGGATGGTGTCGGGTCCCAGGTCGACCAGTACGGCGGAGAGGTGGGCGCTGGTGGTGTCCGGGGTGGCGGTGACGGTGACCGTGGAGGAGCCCGAGAGCCGCAGGTCGCGGGTGAGCGGGCGGGTGAGGAAGCTCGCCTTGGCGGGGGTGGGGGCGTCGGCCCGCGCCGCCCAGTCGAGCTCGCCGAGGGCCGGGTCGTCCGTGAACGCCTCGGTCGTGCCGGGCCGGGCCCGGATGACGCCGAGGGTGCCGACGCCGGGCGCCGTTCCCGGGCCGGGGCGGAGCGTGGTGCCGGCGGTGGTGCGCGGCGGCCAGACGCGGTCGGTGGACCACTGGTCGGGGGCGCGCTCGATGTCGGCCATCGGCTCGCGGTCGATGCCGTTGTCGTAGCCGAGCAGGTGGTGGTCGAACCAGCGGTGCAGGGTGCGGACCCAGTCGGCCCGGCGGAAGTCGAAGGGGTCGACGTGGCCGGTCTGCGAGAGCCAGATCTTGCGTTCGACGCCGTGCTCGGCGAGCGCGTCCCACCACTGGCCGAAGTGCTTGGCGCGGACGTTGAGGTCCTGCTGCCCGTGCACGACGAACACGCTGGCCTTCACCTTGTGCGCGTCCTCGACGTAGTCGCGCGCGTCCCACAGCGGGGTCCGGTCGCCGGTGCGCGGGGCGCCGTCGACCAGGCGCTGCTGGACGTGCGCGCAGCGGGCGCGGGCGTCGGGGCTGTTGACGTACTGGGAGAGCCAGTCGGGGCCGGAATCGTACAGGGGGGCGCCCTTGGCGAAGTAGTAGTCGTACCAGGAGGAGATGGCGCCGATCGGGACGATGGTCCTCAGCCCCTCGACGCCGGTCGCGGCGACGCCGTTGGCGATGGTGCCGTCCCAGCTCTTGCCGATCATGCCGGTGTCGCCGGTGGACCAGCCGGTCGCGTGGGCGCGCCGGGCGCCGGTGCGGGTGGTGTAGCCCCGGCCGCGGCCGTTGAGCCAGTCGACGACGGCCTTGGCGGACTGGATGTCGGAACGGCCGCCGACGTCGTCGCAGCCGTCCGAACGGTTGGTTCCGGCCAGATCGACGGCGGCGAAGGCGTAGCCGCGCGGGACGAAGTAGTTGTCGTAGTAGAGGGGGAACTGCACCGGGGCGCCGGCCGCGTCGTACGTCTTCTTCTGGCTCTCGTTGCCGCGTCCGCAGCAGGCGTAGTAGGGGCTGGCATCCATGATCACGGGGACCTTGTGGCCGCGCCGGGCGGCCTCGCGGGGCCGGACGATGTCGACGGCGACCCGGTCGGTCCTGCCGTCGCGGTCGCCGTCGAGGCCGGTGTCTACCCAGACGGACTCACGGACCGCGTCGGCGTACGAGTGGACGGGCCGCGACTCCCGGACGGACCCGCCGCGGCGCCCCCCGGACGCGTCCCCGGCGCCCGGGGCGGGCTCGGCGCTCGCGGGGCGGGCCCGGGCGCTCGTGGGGGCGGGCTGGGCGCTCACGGGGGGTGCCGCCCCGGCCATCAGGGCGGCTGTGGCCGCCATCGCCAGGACTCCGCTCGTCAAGGAAGTTCTCCGCGCACGTATCGGCATGGGCGGAAGGTACACGGGCCAACTGCCGCAGGACAGGGGGCGCCACCGGGAGGAACGGGGGCACAGGGGACGGTGCGGGTGAGGGGGTTCATGTCGGCCACATGGCGAACGCGTGACGGATGGGGCCATGGACATGACTGAGCCGTGAGCGGCTGAATACCCTTCAGAAGATCTTCCGTCCACACGACTTGGAGAGCTTGACGTGCACCGCAGACTGATCGTCCCGAGCGCACTCGCGGCCTCGCTGCTGCTGGCGATCCCGGCATCGGCGGCCGACTACAGCCCGGGCGCGCCGGGTATCGGCGACCCCTACTACCCGGCCAGCGGCAACGGCGGCTACGACGTGTCGCACTACGACCTGCGCCTGACGTACCAGCCCCGGACGGACCTGCTGGAGGGCACGGCGACCATCATCGCCACCACCACCCAGGACCTGTCCCGCTTCAACCTCGACCTCGGCCTCACGGCGAGCGAGGTGCGGGTCAACGGCAAGAAGGCGCGCTTCAAGGCCACCGGCGACCACGAGCTGGAGATCACCCCGGCCGCGCCACTGGCGAAGAACCGCGCGATATCGGTGGTCGTCCGGTACGCGGGCAAGCCGTCCGAGCTGAAGATCGGCGGCTGGACCGCCTGGCACCGCACCCGCGACGGCGGCGTGGCGGCGCAGGAGCCGGACTCGGCGGTCTGGTGGTTCCCGTCGAACGACCACCCGCTGGACAAGGCGACCTACGACGTCTCGGTATCCGTGCCGGACGGGACGCAGGCCATCAGCAACGGCGTGCTCCAGTCGCAGTCCTCACGGCTGGGCTGGACGCGGTACAACTGGCGCTCCAACAAGCCCCAGGCGAGCTACCTCGCCACGCTGGCGGTCGGCAAGTTCGACATCACCACGGACAAGACCGACAAGGGCCTGCCCGTCCTGAACGCCTACAGCAAGGATCTCGGCGACAACGCGGGCGCGGCGCGGGCCAGCATCGAGCGCACGGCCGAGGTCGCGGAGTGGCTGGAGGAGGTCTTCGGACCGTACCCGTTCAACGCTCTCGGCGGTTACGTGCCCAACGTGACCAGCGGGTACGCACTGGAGACGCAGACGCGGCCGTTCTACAGCCCCCGCCAGTTCGCCAACGGGGCGAACGTGTCGGTGGTGGTGCACGAGCTGGCGCACCAGTGGTACGGCGACAGCGTGTCCGTCGACGGGTGGAAGGACATCTGGGTCAACGAGGGCTTCGCCCGCTACAGCCAGTGGCTGTGGTCGGAGAAGGAGGGCGAGGGCACGGCGCAGGAGCTGGCGGACTACGTGTACGCGCAGCACCCGGCCGACGACCCGTTCTGGACGGTCAAGCCGGGCGACCCGGGCCCCGACAACCAGTTCGACCTCGCCGTGTACGACCGGGGCGCCCTGGCCCTCCAGGCGCTGCGGAACGAGATCGGGGACGAGGACTTCTTCGCCATCCTGAAGGGCTGGCCGACCGAGCACGCGTACGGCAACGCCAAGGTGGGCGACTTCGTGACGTACGCGGAGCGCGTCTCGGGCAAGCCGCTCGCCGGGCTGTTCGACACCTGGCTGTACCAGCCGACCCGGCCGGCGGCGCCCGCCGCCGGGTCGCGCGTCGCGCGCTCCGCCACGGCCGGGGCGGCGGCGAAGCCGGCCCAGCCGAAGTCCTGGAAGAAGATCGCCGCGACCAACACGATCCACGACCACGGTCACGACGACGACCGCGGTCACGGTCACGGTCACTGACCGGCGCGTGCGGTGCCGCCGTCCCCGGGACCCGGGGCGGCGGCGCCCCCGCAGACCGTAGAGAGCGCTCTCAAGAGCTCGGCCGACCGGCTACCCTGCTGCGTAGACAGCATTCGCCGCGCCGCCGAGGAGCACCCGTGTCCAGCATGCCCGAACCGGCCCCCGGCTCGCGCCCCACCCTGGAAGCCGTCGCGGCCCGGGCGGGCGTCTCCCGGGCGACGGTCTCCCGTGTCGTGAACGGCGGCGCGGGCGTCCGGCAGCCCCTGGCGGACAAGGTGCGGCAGGCGGTCGAGGAGCTCGGGTACGTCCCCAACCACGCGGCCCGCACCCTGGTGACCCGGCGCAACGGCGCGGTGGCGGTGATCATCGCCGAGCCGGAGTTCCGGGTGTTCTCCGACCCCTTCTTCGAGCAGCAGGTGCGGGGCATCAGCCGCGAGCTGACGGCGCACGACTCGCAGCTGGTGCTGCTGTGGGTGGAGGGGCCGGGCGACTACGAGCGGATCGGCCGGTACCTGGGCGGGGGCCACGTCGACGGCGCGCTCGCCTTCTCGGTGCACAACGACGACGAACTGCCCTCCATCATCCGGCGGACACAGGTCCCGGCGGTGTTCGGGGGGCGGCCCGGCTGGCCGGGCGCGAAGGCCGGGCTCGCCGTGCCGTACGTGGACTGCGACAACCGGGGCGGCGCCCGGGAGGCCGTACGGCACCTGCTGTCGCTGGGCCGCGAGCGCGTCGCGCACATCGCCGGCCCGCACGACCAGACCTCGGCGATGGACCGGCTCGACGGTTACCGGGACGTCCTGCTGGACTCCGGCCCCGGGCTGATCGCGCGGGGCGACTTCACCGAGGAGAGCGGGGCGCGCGCGATGGCGGAGCTGCTGGACCAGCGGCCGGACCTGGACGCGGTGTTCACCGCCAACGACCTGATGGCCTCCGGGGCCCTGCGGGTGCTGCGGGAGCGCGGGCTGCGCGTGCCCGAGGACGTGGCGCTGGTCGGCTTCGACGACATGACGACCATCGCGGAGGCCACCGACCCGCCGCTGACCACGGTCCGCCAGGACATCGAGGGCATGGGCCGCCTGATGGTGCGGCTGCTGATGCGCGTGCTGAACGCGGACGAGGCCGAGCCCGGGGCGGGCAGCACCCCGGGCTCGGTGATCACTCCGACGGAACTGGTGCGGCGGGCGTCGGCCTAGCCGGTGGCCCGCCGGCCGGGCCGTTGGGCCGGGGCCGGCGGGCCGTTGGGCCGGGGCCGGCGGGCCGTTGGGCCGGGCCGGCATGCCCGCCCGTGGCGGTCCGGTCTCAGCCGTACCGGTCAACGGCGCCGTCAGCCGAACGGGATGACCAGGACGGACCGGTCGGTGCCGGTCTGGAGCCTGGCCGTGCCGTTGCCGATGGCGTGCCACACCTCCAGGCGCACGGTGCCGCCCTTGAGGTCGCCCAGCGTGCCGGTCGCCGACTTCAGCCCGCGCGTCTGGGCGTACTCCTCCCAGCCGGCCACCGGGTCGGTCGCGAAGTACTGGTACGTCTCCGTCCGCTCGAAGGTGCCGTCGCCGGTCAGGTCGTAGCTGACCCGGGCCTGCTGGCCGAGCCCCACCGCGGTGCCCGCGTCGACCTGGAGCCGGAAGGCGGTGGCGGCGCCCGCCTTCAGCGTGCCGTTGACGCCCCTCGCCTCGTACACCAGCGGCTGGTACGGGGTGCCGTCGTGGTTGGTCCCGCCGGCCGACGCGATGGTGTCCGCGCCCGCCGCCGCGCCGGTCGCCGTGGTGAGCGTCCCGCCGGTGCGCAGCTGGAACGTGTCGCCGGTGGACGGTCCCGGGTCGCCGGGGTTCCCCGGGTCGCCGCCGGTGCCCGTCCCGGTGGCCGTGGAGCGGGCCGGGACGGTGAGCTTGGCGCCGTCGGAGAAGGTCACGGTACGGGCGGTGGGTCCGTGGTTGTGGGCCGCGTAGGTCCGTACCGTGCCCTTGGTGAAGACGGCCGAGGCGGGAAGGTCACCGGTGACGGTCGCGTCCGGGGCGCCGAGCGCGTCCAGGGTGCCGATCCAGTGGTAGGTGTGCGCCTTGGACTCCCCCGCCTCCGGGGTGTACGCGGCGTGGCCCGCGTCCCACTTGGCCTTGGCGGCTGCGGGGTCGGCCAGGGACTGGAACTCCCAGAGGATGTCGCGCCATTCGACGGCCGGGCCGCCGTTCTCGCGCTCCATCTCGGCGATGTTGCGGCGGACGGCCGCCTTCTCGCCGCCCAGGTGCAGCGACCCGCCGGTCACCGGCAGGACGTTGATGCCGTGGATCTCCTCGGGGTTGGCGGTCCACCAGGTGGAGTAGGCGGCCCCGCTGCCCCACACCATGCCGGCCGTGTCGTGCCCGAAGGAGGACGGGAAGACCTGCTGGTCCGCGTCGAACCAGTACTGGGCCACGGCCTCGGCCTCGGTGGTCAGCAGGTACACGCCGAGGTCGCGCAGCGCGGTGTCACCGGTGGCCGAGCCCCACAGGACCAGGCCGGCGCTCAGGTTGGTGGACTCCGACGACGACTCCTGGTTGTTGCCGGCGGCGAAGCCCTGGTGGCCGGAGGCCCAGCTGTGACCGGCGTACACGTCGAAGCCCCGCAGGAAGGGGAAGGAGGTGTCGGTGCGGCTGGGGTTGGCGGCGTCGCGCACCAGCGTCTTGACCATGCCGCCCCACGCGGAGTCGGCGGCCCAGGCGGGGTCGTACTGGGCGACGATCGCCGCCGCGTAGACGTAGTACGAGTAGTGGAAGTGGTGGTCGTTGAGCTCGGTGTCGCTGCCGTACGAGGCGGGGTAGCCGGTGAGGGTCTTCCAGCTCCGGTCGTACGAGAACTCGTTCGCTCCGCCGGCCGTGAACCAGTCCTGGAGCCGGCCCTTGAGCAGGCCGATGAGCCGGTCCCGGGTCGCGGTCTCGCCGATCTGCTCGGCCACGGGCACCAGTTGGGCGAGGCGGCCGAGCGCCTTGCCGGTCCAGTAGGTGTCGGTGGCGCCGGAGAACGGGTCGGCGGCGTTCACGACCTCGGCCAGGTAGCCGCGCAGGCGGGCGGTGTCGACGCCCGGTGACTTCGGCAGCCCGGGCAGCACGGCGGCGGCCTTCTGGCTCGTGGTGAAGGTGGTGGAGGCGCGGACCTTCATGGTGCCGCGCGGGGAGACGTAGGTGTAGGGGGTCAGCGCGTCGGTGGTGTGGAGCCACTGGTGCCGGTACAGGGCCTGGAGGGTGCCGGTCTGGGTGCCCTCCTGGGGCTGGGTGGTGAGGGTGTAGGTGGCCCTGACCGTCCCTCCGGAGTAGCTCCAGTCGGCCTTGGAGCCGGTGACGAAGCTGTAGGCGTACGTACGGTAGGTGGCCAGCGCGTCCGGCGAGGGCAGGACGGCCACCGAGAAGTAGTCCTTGCCGCCGAGTCCCGCCGTCACGGTGGAGCCGGAGACCGTCCAGTCGGTGCCGGTGGGCGCGAACAGCGCGTAGTGGTGGCCGGCGACCGTGATGCCGAGGACGTTGCCCTGGTCGGCGAAGACGGCCGGGGCGGTGGCGGTGGTGATCCGCGCGTCGCCGCCGGCGCCCTTGGCGTACACGAACGGCGAGCCGTGGCCGATGGTCGTGCGCAGCGTGCGGGCGCCGTCCGACCAGTAGGGGGTGACGGTCCAGTCGGACCAGGCGTCGGCCTTGGTGTCGGGCGAGTTCAGGCCGGTGAGCCCGAGGGTGAGGTCACGCTTGTGGGCGTACTCGTACTGCCTGCCGTCACCGACGATCGCGGGGGTCGTCGGATAGCCGATGTCGAGGCCGGCGGCGGTCGCCTGGTAGGTGAGCGGGTGGCCGTACATGGGGGTGGACCAGGGGTTGTCGCCGTAGCGCTGGAAGGCGAGCGAGGACCACCAGTCGTTGGTGGGTACCGGCTTGCCCTGGGCGGCGGGGGTGAGCTTGGGGGTGACGGGGGCGCCGGTGTTGGTGGTGGGTCCGGAGGTTCCGGGCGGGCGGGTGTCGGAGTAGCTGCCGGCTCCGACCGGGACGGTGGCGGCCGCCGCGGGGGCGGCGGTGGTCGCGGTGAGTCCGAGGGCGGCCATGGTGGTGGCGAGGAGCAGTGCGGCCGGTCTGGTACGGGGGGATGGCCGGGTGCGGGGGGATGGCATGTCGGCACCTCGAGGTGATGGCGGGAGAGCGTTTCGAGAGCGCTCTCAGGTGCCCAGGAACGTAAAACTCCTGAAACAGCACTGTCAATACAGGTGACGTCCAAGGAAGTTGGCGGCGCTCGCAGCCGTTATGCGTTCGAGTCTTGACGGGGAAGGGGTGCTCGGGGCACGCTCCAGTGCGTCTTCTTGAGAGCGCTCTCAGCAACTTCTCGCCCGTCCTCCCCTCCGCACCATGTCCCCGCGCCTCTCGCAGGACCTCCCGCACCACCTCTTACCGCACGTCACACACCGCGTTTCGCACGCTCTTCCCCGCACCTCGCTCCCGCACCCCGCCGAAGCCAAGGGAGGCTTCCCATGACCATCGCCCGAGCCGCCACCGTCCGCAGAACCACGGGCAGGGGGGCCACGGTCAGGAGGGCCGCCGTCCGGCTCGGCGCCGTCGCGCTCACCGGGGCGCTGCTGGCCGCCTGCGGATCCGGCGCCTCCGACGAGGCGTCCGACGGCACGGTGACCCTCACCGTGGACCTCTTCGGCTCCTTCGGTTACAAGGAGGCGGGCCTCTACGCCGAGTACGAGAAGCTGCACCCCGGCGTCAAGATCAAGCAGACGGACACGGAGGACGAGCAGGACTACTGGAAGTCCCTCCAGACCCGGCTCGCCGGCGGTGGCGGACTCGCGGACGTCCAGGCGATCGAGGTCGGCCGCGTCGCCTCGGTGACGCAGCAGCAGGCGGACCGGTTCGAGGACCTGACGAAGTACGGTCGCGGACAAGCTGAAGGGCGAGTTCGCCGAGGCCAAGTGGTCGGCGGCCACGACGAAGGACGGCCGGGTCCTGGGGCTGGGCACGGACGTCGGGCCGGAGGCGATGTGCTACCGGACGGACCTGTTCAAGAAGGCCGGCCTGCCCACCGACCGTGCCGTACTGGCGCAGAAGTGGGCCACCTGGGACGGCTACCTGGAGCTGGGCAAGCAGTACAAGGCGAAGGCCCCGGCCAAGAGCGCCTGGCTGGACAGTGTGGGCAGCCTGTACACGATCATGATCGGCCAGGAGGAGGAGCGGTACTACGACGCCTCCGGCAAGCTGATCTACGACTCGAACCCGGCCGTCAGGACCGCCTGGAACACCGCCACCGAGGCCGCCGCCGCGGGGCTGAGCGCCAAGCTCGACCAGTGGTCGCCGCAGTGGAACCAGGCGTTCGCCGCCGGTTCGTTCGCGACCATCCCCTGCCCCGCCTGGATGCTCGGCTACATCAAGGGCCAGGCCGGTGAGACCGGCAAGGGCAAGTGGGACATCGCCAAGCTGCCCGGCGGCGCGGGCAACTGGGGCGGCTCGTACCTGAGCGTCCCGAGGGCGGCCAAGCACAAGAAGGAGGCGTACGAGCTGATCCAGTGGCTCACGGCCCCGGAGCAGCAGGCCAGGCTCTTCGAGAAGCAGGGCAACTTCCCCTCCTCCACGGGTGCCATCGCCAAGGTCGCAGGCGCCACCGACCCGTACTTCTCCGGCGCCCCGATCGGCAAGATCTTCGGTGACGCCGCCAAGGCCGCCCCGGTGCAGGTGCTCGGCGTCCACGACAAGAACGTCGCCGACCAGATCACCAACGCGCTGAGCGAGGTCGAACGCAAGGGGACCTCTCCGGACAAGGCGTGGTCGAACGCCAAGAAGGGCGTCGACAACATCACGGGCTGACGGGCCGGCGGGCCGGCGGCCGACCGGCTCGCTGCCTCCCCGCACCGCCCGCGCCGGCACCGTCCGCGCCCGCCCGTGCCCGCCCGTGCCCCTTGGGCCGTCCGCGCCATTTGACGCCCCTCCCGGCTCCTTGACGCCCCTCCCCCGCTCGCCTCCCGTACACCACCATGAAGGGCCGCACAGTGACCCTCACCGCCCCGGCAGGACCGGCAGCCACACGGCGGCGCCCGTCCGCGGCGCGCCGCGCGTGGCGGACCGTCTCGCCGTACGCGTACCTCGCCCCGTTCTTCACGCTCTTCGCCGCCTTCGGCCTGTTCCCCCTGCTCTACACCGCGTTCGTCTCCCTCTACCGTGTCGAGCTCCAGACGCCCGGTGACATGGAGTGGCGCGGCTTCGGCAACTACGCGGCCCTCTTCACCGACGAGTTCTTCTGGATCTCGCTGCGCAACACCTTCACCATCGGTGTGCTCTCCACCGTCCCGCAGCTGGTGATGGCCCTGGGCCTGGCGCACCTGCTCAACTACAAGCTGCGCGGACGGACGTTCTTCCGCACCGCGATGCTGCTCCCCTACGCCACGTCCGTGGCCGCCGCGACGCTCGTCTTCGCGCAGCTCTTCGGCCGTGACTTCGGGCTCGTCAACTACGCGCTGGGGCTGGTCGGCGTGGACCCGGTCGACTGGCAGACGAACACGGTCGCCTCCCAGATCGCCGTGTCGACGATCGTCATCTGGCGCTGGACCGGCTACAACGCGCTGATCTACCTCGCGGGCATGCAGTCCATCCCGAGCGAGCTGTACGAGGCGGCGGAGGTGGACGGGGCGTCGCGGTGGCGGCAGTTCTTCCACGTCACGCTGCCCGGTCTGCGTCCGACGATCGTCTTCACCGCGGTCGTGTCCACGATCGGCGCCACCCAGCTCTTCGGTGAACCGCTGCTGTTCGAGGGGTCGGTCTCCGGTGGCATCTCGCACCAGTACCAGACGCTCGGGCTCTACATGTACGAGCAGGGCTGGGGCTTCTTCCACCTCGGCCGCGCCGCCGCCATCGCCTGGGTGATGTTCCTGCTGATCCTGGTGCTGGTCGGGGTCAACGCCCTGATCGTGCGCCGCCGTTCCCGCAAGGAGGCCGGCCGATGACCGTGCGCCGCGCCGGGCGCACCCTGCACGGCGGCAAGGTCGCGTACGCGATCCTCGTCCTCGCCGTCCTGGTGTCCGCCTTCCCGTTCTACTGGACCATCGTCGCCGCCAGCCGTTCCAACGCCGACCTGGCGAAGGTCCCGCCGTCCCTCCTCCCCGGCCCCAACCTGATGCGGAACTTCGAGGCGGTGATGGAGGAGGCGGACATCGGCAAGGCCCTCGTCAACTCGCTGATCGTCTCGGGTTCCATCACCGTCGGTACGGTGCTGTGCTGCACCCTCGCCGGGTTCGCCTTCGCCAAGCTGCGCTTCCGCGGCCGGGGCGCGCTGCTCGCGGTCACCGTCGGCACCATGATGATCCCGCCGCAGCTGGGCGTGATCCCGCTGTTCATGCTGATCGCGGAGCTGGAGTGGGTGAACCAGCTCCAGTCGGTGATCCTGCCCGGCCTGGTGTCGGCCTTCGGCGTGTTCTTCATGCGGCAATTCCTGGTGCAGGCGCTGCCCGACGAGCTGATCGAGGCGGCGCGGGTGGACGGTGCCTCCTCCGCGAGGATCTTCTGGTCGATCGTGGTGCCGATCGCCCGGCCGGGTATGGCCGTGCTGGGTCTGCTGACGTTCATGGCCGCCTGGAACGACTTCTTCTGGCCGATCGTCGCGCTGTCGTCGCAGAACCCGACCGTGCAGGTCGCCCTGCGCCAGCTGGGCGGCGGTTACGTCAACGACCAGTCCGTGATCATGGCGGGCACGCTGCTGGGCACCCTCCCCGTGCTGCTGGTGTTCGGCCTGCTGGGCCGGCAGATCGTGGGCGGCATCATGCAGGGCGCGGTGAAGGGCTGACGGCCCTGCCTTCCCTCCGGCGGGGCTCGCCTCCCCGATCCCTCGCACGTGTTCGTCCGTTCCCCCTCTCCGTTCCGTGGCTTGTCCACTTCGTGTTGGGAGTCTCCCGCCCATGACCGAGCTCACCTTCCCCGCCGGCTTCCGCTGGGGTACGGCCACGGCCGCTTACCAGATCGAGGGCGCCGCCGACGAGGACGGCCGAACGCCGTCCATCTGGGACACCTTCAGCCGTACGCCGGGCAAGGTCCGCAACGGCGACACCGGTGACATCGCCGCCGACCACTATCACCGGATGGCCGAGGACGTCGCCCTGATGAAGGACCTGGGCGTGACCGACTACCGCTTCTCGGTCGCCTGGCCCCGCGTGCAGCCGACCGGGCGGGGCCCGGCCGTGCGGAAGGGCCTCGACTTCTACCGGCGGCTCACCGACGAGCTGCTGAGCGCGGACATCCGGCCGGTCGTCACCCTCTACCACTGGGACCTGCCCCAGGAACTGGAGGACGCGGGCGGCTGGCCGCACCGGGAGACGGCCGAGCGGTTCGCCGAGTACGCCGGGCTCGTGGCGGACGCCCTGGGCGATCGGGTCAGGACCTGGACGACGCTCAACGAGCCGTGGTGCGCGGCGTTCCTGGGGTACGCCTCGGGGGTGCACGCCCCGGGGCGTACCGACGCCGCCGCGTCTTTGCGCGCCGCGCACCACCTGAACCTGGCGCACGGACGCGCCGTCCAGGTGCTGCGCGCCGCCCTGCCGCCGTCGGCGGAGGTCTCGCTGACGCTGAACCTGCACGCGGTGCGGCCCCTCACGGACTCCGCCGAGGACCGGGAGGCCGCCCGGCGGGTCGACGCGCTGGGCAACCGGATCTTCCTGGACCCGGTGTTCCACGGGCTCCTCCCGGCCGACCTGGTGGAGGACACGGCCGCGCTGACGGACTGGTCCTTCGTCCGCGACGGGGATCTGGAAGTCGTCTCCGCCCCGGTCGACTCGCTGGGCATCAACTACTACTCGCCCACGGTCGTCGCGGCGGGCTCCACGCCGGGCCCGTCCCCCTGGCCGGGCGCCGAGCCGCACGTCCGCTTCGTACCGGCGCCGGGGCCGCGCACCGCGATGGACTGGCCGGTGGACGCGGAGGGCCTGTACGAGCTGCTGACCCGGCTGCGCGACGAGCTGCCCGAGGTCCCGCTGATGGTGACGGAGAACGGCGCGGCGTACGACGACTACGCCGACCCCTCGGGCGAGGTGCACGACCCGGAGCGGGTCGCCTACCTGGACGGGCACCTCACGGCGGTGCACCGGGCGCTCGCGGACGGGGTGGACGTACGGGGCTACTTCCTGTGGTCGCTGCTGGACAACTTCGAGTGGGCGTACGGCTACGGCAAGCGGTTCGGCATCGTGCACGTGGACTTCGCGTCGCAGCGCCGTACGCCCAAGGACAGCGCGCGCTGGTACGCGGACGTCATCGCTCGGGGCGGGTTGCGCCCGCCGCACGGCTGAGCCGGTGGCGCCGGCGCGCCTCCCGCGCGAGCGGGAGGTAGCGCAGCCGCTCGGGGAGTACCGGGACCACGGCCCGGACGACCCGGCCGAAGCGGCGCAGCGTCCGCTCCTGCCGGTCCGTCCACTCAAGGCCGAGGACCTCCCGTGCGTCCGGCGGCATCAGCCCGATGGTGACGAACCGGCGGAAGCGGGCGAAGGGCGGCAGCAGCACCGGCCACAGGGCCTTGAGGAGGAGCCGCAGCGGCAGCGGCCCGCGGTCCGGCGGTGGCACCGGGGTGCCGGTGGCGACGAGTTCACGGACGACGGTGGTGGCCTCGATCTCGTCGGCGAGGACCTTGCGGTAGTAGGGCCAGAACTCCTCGACGGTCTGCGGCATGTCGCGGTCGTGGATGCCGAGGACGCGGCCGACCCGCAGCCACTCGGCGTACAACTGGCGTTCCTGTGCCGCGCTCATGGGGCGGACGAGGTAGCGGTAGGCGTGGTGGAAGACGGGGAAGCCGGTGGCGTGCACCCAGGCGTAGTTGGCCGGGGTGAGGGCGTGGTAGCGGCGGCCCCGGGTGTCGGTGCCCCGGATGGCCGCGTGGAGCCTGCGCAGCCGGCGCCCTTCCTCGGCTGCGGCGTCGCCCCCGTACACCCACAGCTGGAGCGAGCGCAGGGAGCGTTCGCCGCGGCCCCACGGGTCGGTGCGGAAGACGGAGTGCTCGTCGACGCCGGCACCGACGGCGGGGTGGGCGACCTGGAGGGTGAGGGCGGCGGGCAGCATGAGCAGGCCCCGGATGTCGCCCGCGAGGGTCCAGAGCACTCCTCCGGGTGGGGGCGGTGCGGGGTCGTGCGCGGCGGGGGACGTGCTCATGGTCCCAGTATCCGCCGCGGATGTTCAGGTGATGGTCGGGGGTCCGCAAGGTTCCCCGCACGCGATGGCTACCCGAAAGTAACCGGGGCTGATTTGATGTGCCGCGCCAAGGTCCGACCCCCCGCCGTTTCTGGAGTCCCCGTGCCGCGATCCGCACTGCGATCCGTGAAGAGCACCGCCCTCTCCGCCGCCCTGTCGACCGTGCTGGCGACCGCCGCGGTGGCCGCGACCGGCCCGTCCGCCGCCGCCGCGTCCGCCGTCTCCGCCGCTGCCGGCGCTGCCGGCGCGTCGGCGGTGGAGGGCAGTACGCCGGCGCTGAAGGTGCTCTCGTACAACACGTTCCTGTTCAACCGGACGCTCTACCCGAACTGGGGGCAGGACCGCCGGGCGAAGGAGATACCGGCGGCGCCGTTCTTCCGCGGCCAGGACGTGGTGGTGCTCCAGGAGGCGTTCGACAACTCCTTCTCCGACACTCTGCTGCGGGACGCCGCCGCCCAGTACCCCTACCAGACGCCGGTGATGGGCCGCGGGAAGACCGGATGGGACGCCACGGGCGGCGCCTATTCGGCGACCACCCCGGAGGACGGCGGTGTGACGGTGCTGAGCAAGTGGCCGATCATCCGCAAGGAGCAGTACGTCTACAAGGACGCGTGCGGCGCGGACTGGTACTCCAACAAGGGATTCGTCTACGCGGTGCTGAACGTGAACGGCACCCGCGTGCACGTGGTGGGCACACACGCCCAGTCGACCGATCCCGGGTGCGGCAGCGGCGAGGCGGCCCGGGCGCGGAGCCGCCAGTTCACGGCGATGGACGCCTTCCTGGACGCCAAGAACATCCCGGCGTCCGAGCAGGTGCTGGTGGCGGGCGACCTGAACGTGGACTCGCACAGCGGCGAGTACGCCACGATGCTGGCCGACGCGGGCCTGGCCGCGGCGGACGCGCGCACGGGCCACCCGTACTCCTTCGACACCGACGCCAACTCGATCGCTTCCGAGCGCTACCCCGACGACCCGCGTGAGGACCTCGACCACGTCCTGCACCGCGCCGGGCACGCGAGGCCGGCCGGCTGGACCAACGAGGTGATCAAGGAGCAGAGCGCTCCCTGGACGGTGACGAGCTGGGGCAGGCAGTACACGTACACGAATCTGTCGGATCATTACCCGGTGGTCGCGTACGTCAGGTAGTCGCAACGGCTTCGCAGCTGGTCAGCGGCCGCTCTTCGACAGTGGCCGCAGCCCGGTCCGGCTGCCATGGTGGTGTCCATGACGGGTCATGGACACCACCGTCACCATCATCACGGTGAGCGGGTCGACACCGCTCTGGAGGGGTCGGCGGCAGGGCTGCGCACCTTGTGGTTCTCCTTCGCGGTGCTCGCCGCGACGACCGTCGTGCAGGCGGTCGTCGCCGCGCTGTCGGGTTCGGTGGCCCTGCTCGGCGACACGGTGCACAACGCCACGGACGCCCTGACGGCGCTCCCGCTGGCGCTCGCCTTCCTCCTGGGGCGGCGCGCCGCGACCCGCCGCTACACCTACGGGTTCGGCCGGGCCGAGGACCTGGCGGGGGTCTTCGTGGTGCTGGTGATCGCCGCGTCGGCCGCCTTCGCGGGGTACGAGGCGGTCCGGCGGCTGCTGGAGCCGCAGCAGGTGGGCCACCTGCCGGCCGTCGCGGCGGCGGGCCTGGTGGGGTTCGCCGGCAACGAGTGGGTGGCCAGGGCCCGGATCCGCACCGGCCGGGCGATCGGCTCCGCCGCGCTGGTCGCCGACGGGCTGCACGCCCGCACCGACGGGTTCACCTCGCTGGCCGTGCTGGTGGGCGCGGGGGGCGCGGCGCTGGGGTGGCGAAGGGCCGACCCGCTGGTCGGGCTGGTCATCACGGGCGCCATCCTGCTGGTGCTGCGGGGCGCCGCGCGTGAGGTGTGGCACCGGCTGATGGACGCCGTCGACCCCGGGCTGGTGGACCGGGCGGAGCACGTCCTCGGGCATGTCGACGGCGTGCGCGCGGTGGGCGCCGTGCGGATGCGGTGGCTGGGTCATGCGCTGCGGGCGGAGACGTCCGTCGTGGTGGACCCGTCGCTGACGGTCGTCCAGGCACACGCGGTGGCGGTGGCGGCGGAACACGCGCTGCTCCACGCGGTGCCCCGGCTGGCCGGCGTCACCGTCCACGTCGACCACGCCCACGCGGCGGACGGGGACCCGCACGCGGCCCTGGCCCACCACTTCCCGGCGGCGGCTCAGGACTCGTAGAGGTACCCCGCGACGGCAACCGCCGCGCCGTCAGCGGCTCCGCCCGGGACCGCCCACGACTTTCACAGCGCTGGTGAGACAGCAATACTGTTGTACAGAACCAGCGCACCCGTCGGAAGTGAGGCCCGCATGGCGACCGAGGCGACCGAGACCGAGGAGCGGGAGCCGCGGCCGACGCTGACCGTCGACGAGCTGGCCGCCCGGGCGGGCGTCACCGTGCGCACGATCCGGTTCTACGGCACCCGCGGCCTCCTGCCGCCGCCGGTGATCGGGCCGCGCCGGGTCGGGCACTACGGGCCGGAGCACCTCTCCCGGCTCGCGCTCATCGAGGAGCTCCAGCACCAGGGCATGACGCTCGCCGCGATCGAACGGTACCTGGAGCAGCTCCCTCCCGACCTGAGCGCCCACGATCTGGCCATCCACCGGGCGCTGGTGGCGACCTGGGCGCCGGACGCGCCGGAGGAGATGGCCCGGGCCGAGCTGGAGCGGCGGGCCGACCGGGCGCTGGACGACGAGGACCTCGACCGGCTCGCAGCGATGGACGTGCTGGTCCGCACGGACGCGGACGACACCTTCCGGGTGGACCCCGGGCTGCTGCGGCTGGGGGTCCGGCTGCTGGACGTGCCCATCCCGCACGAGACCATCCTGGCGTCCCGCACGGTCCTGGTGGAGCACACCCGGTCGGCCGCCCAGGAGCTCACCCGGCTGTTCCGGGACGAGGTGTGGGGGCCGTACCGGGAACGCGAGTCGGACCCGGAGCACGTCGCGGCGATGAAGTCGCTGTCCGCGCACATGCAGCCGCTGGTGGTCCAGGCGCTGGTCACGGCGTTCCAGCGGTCGCTGAAGGAGGAGCTGGGCGCCGCGTTCCGCACGGAGTGAGCCGGCCGCCGGGCGTGCGGGACCACGCCGGCCCCGCGCTGGGCCGCCACCGGGACGACCGCCGTGTCGGTGACGGTCCTCCCGGTGACGCGCCCGGCGGTGTCAGTCGCTGAACCTCTCGCCCCGCCCGGCCTTCTCCACCAGCAGCGCCGGGGGCACGAACCGCTCCCCGTACCGCTCGGCGAGCTCACGCGCGCGTGCCACGAAACCGGGGAGCCCGCCCTCGTAGCCGTTGATGTACTGGAGCACTCCGCCGGTCCACGCGGGGAAGCCGATACCCATGATGGAGCCGATGTTGGCGTCGGCGACGGATGTGAGCACGCCCTCCTCCAGGCAGCGGACGGTGTCCAGCGCCTCCGAGAAGAGCATCCGCTCCTTCATGTCGTCGAAGGGGACGGCCGCCGCGCCGACGGTGCCGAAGTGCTCGCGCAGGCCGGGCCACAGGCCCTGCCGCTTGCCGTCCTCGTCGTAGTCGTAGAAGCCCGCGCCGCCGCTGCGGCCGGGGCGGCCGAATTGGTCGACCATCCGGTCGATCACCGTGTCGGCCGGGTGCTCCCGCCAGATGCCGCCGGCCTCCTCGACGGCGCGGCGCGTCTCGTTGCGGATCTTGCGCGGGAGGGTGAGGGTCAGCTCGTCCATCAGGGACAGCACCTTCGCCGGGTAGCCGGCCTGTGCCGCCGCCTGCTCGACGGACGCGGGCTCCACGCCCTCGCCGACCATGGCGACGCCCTCGTTGATGAACTGGCCGATGACGCGCGAGGTGAAGAAACCGCGTGAGTCGTTGACGACGATCGGCGTCTTGTTGATCTGCCGGACGAGGTCGAAGGCGCGTGCGAGTGCCTCGTCGCCGGTCCGCTCGCCCTTGATGATCTCGACGAGCGGCATCTTGTCGACCGGTGAGAAGAAGTGCAGGCCGACGAAGTCGGCCGGGCGCTCGACGCCCTCGGCGAGGAGCGTGATCGGCAGCGTCGAGGTGTTGGAGCACAGCAGCGCGCCGGGCTCGACGATCTCCTGGATCTCCTGGAACACCTTGTGCTTGAGCGCCGTGTCCTCGAAGACCGCTTCGATGACGGCGTCGCAGCCCGCCAGGTCGGCGGGGTCGGCGGTCGGGGTGATGCGCGCCAGCAGTTCGTCGCGCTTGGCCTCGGTCGTCCGGCCCCGCGTCAGCGCCTTGTCGAGGAGCTTGGCGGAGTACGCCTTGCCCTTCTCCGCCGCCTCGGCCGACACGTCCTTGAGGACCACGTCGATGCCCGCCCTGGCGCAGGAGTACGCGATGCCGGCGCCCATCATCCCGGCGCCGAGGACCGCCACCTTGCGCACGGTGCGCGGTTCGACGCCCCGGGGGCGGCTGGCGCCGGAGTTGACCGCCTGGAGGTCGAAGAAGAACGCCTGGATCATGTTCTTGGCGGTCTGCCCGGTGACCAGCTCGGTGAAGTACCGGGACTCGATGGTCAGCGCGGTCTCGAAGTCGACCTGGGAGCCCTCGACGGCGGCCGCGAGGATGTTGCGGGGCGCGGGGTAGGGCGCGCCGTTGATCTGCTTCTTCAGGTTGGCCGGGAAGGCGGGCAGGTTGGCGGCGAACTTGGGGTGCGCCGGGGTGCCGCCGGGGATCTTGTAACCGGGGGTGTCCCAGGGCTGCCCGGACTCCGGGTGGGCGTCGATGAACGCCCGTGCCCTGGCGAGCATCTCGTCCGGGGAGGCGGCCACTTCGTGGACCAGGCCGTTCTCCAGGGCCCGCCGCGGCGAGTACTGGGTGCCCTGGAGGAGCACCTTGAGCAGGGCGTCGGCGATGCCCATGAGGCGTACGGCGCGGGTGACGCCGCCACCTCCGGGCAGGAGGCCGAGGGTGACCTCGGGCAGGCCGATCCTGGAGCCGGGCGCGTCGAGGGCGATCCGGTGGTGGGAGGCGAGGGCGATCTCGTAACCGCCGCCCAGGGCGGCGCCGTTGATGGCGGCGACGACGGGCTTGCCGAGCGTCTCGATGCGGCGCAGGGCGCGCTTCATCTCCATGCCGGCGTCGAAGATCCGCTGGGCGTCGGCGGGCCCGGCCTTCATCATGTCCTTGAGGTCGCCACCCGCGAAGAAGGTCTTCTTGGCGGAGGTGTAGATGAAGCCGCGGATGGAGTCCTTCTCGGCCTCGGCACGGTCGGCGACCGCCGCGATCGAGGTCCGGAACGCCTGGTTCATGGTGTTGGCGGACTGGTCGGGGTCGTCGAGGACGAGCGTGACGACGCCGGTCTCGTCCTGTTCCCAGCGGATGGTGGTGGACTGGCTCATGGTGGTGGCTGCTCCGTAAGGCCGTACGGGAGGGAAAGGACGGGGTCAGACGCGTTCGACGACGGTGGCGATGCCCATGCCTCCGCCGACGCAGAGCGTGGCGAGGCCGTAGCGCTTGTCCTGGCGCTCCAGTTCGTCGATGAGGGTGCCGAGGATCATGGCGCCGGTCGCGCCGAGGGGGTGGCCCATGGCGATGGCGCCACCGTTGACGTTGACCTTGTCCAGGGACAGGCCCATGTCCTTGACGAACCGCAGCACGACCGCGGCGAACGCCTCGTTGATCTCGACCAGGTCGATGTCGTCGATGGTGAGCCCCGCCTTGGCGAGGGCCTTCTTGGAGGCGGGGGCGGGGCCGGTGAGCATGATGGTCGGCTCGGAGCCGGAGACGGCGACGGAGACGATCCGGGCGCGGGGCGTCAGTCCGTACCGCTCGCCGACTTCCTTGTTGCCGATCGCGACGAGCGCGGCGCCGTCGACGATGCCGGAGGAGTTGCCGGCGTGGTGGACGTGGTCGATCCGCTCGACCCAGTGGTACTTCTGCAGGGCCACTGCGTCGAAGCCGCCCATCTCGCCGATGGCCGCGAACGAGGGCTTGAGGGAGGCGAGCGAGTCGGCGGTGGTGCCGGGCCGCATGTGCTCGTCGTGGTCGAGGACGGTGAGTCCGGCGCGGCCCTTGACGGGGACGACGGAGCGGTCGAAGCGGCCGTCCTTCCAGGCGGTGGCCGCCCGCTCCTGGGAGAGCGCCGCGTACTCGTCGACGTCGCGCCGGGTGTAGCCCTCGATGGTGGCGATCAGGTCGGCGCCGATGCCCTGTGGGACGAAGTTGGTGTCCCAGTTGGTCATCGGGTCGGCGAACCACGCCCCGCCGTCGGAGGCCATCGGCACGCGGGACATCGACTCGACACCGCCGGCGAGGACCAGGTCCTCCCAGCCGGAGCGGACCTTCATGGCCGCCATGTTGACGGCTTCCAGACCTGAGGCACAGAAGCGGTTCTCCTGCACGCCGGCGACGGTGTCGGGCAGTCCGGCGGCGATGGCGGCGATCCTGGCGATGTCGGATCCCTGGTCGCCGACGGGGCCGACGACGCCGAGGACGATGTCGTCGATGGCGGCCGGGTCGAGGCCCGGGAAACGGCCGCGCAGTTCGTGGATGAGGCCGACCACCAGGTCGATCGGCTTGGTGCCGTGCAGGGCGCCACTGGCCTTTCCGCGCCCGCGCGGGGTGCGGATCGCGTCGTACACATACGCTTCGGTGCTCACTGGTCAAGCCTTTCGGGGAGGGGTCAGCCGAGCAGGGAACGGCCGATGATTTCCTTCATGATTTCGGTCGTACCGCCGTAAATAGTTTGGATCCGGCCATCCGTGAAGGCCTTGGCGACCGGGTATTCGGCCATGTAGCCGTAGCCGCCGTGGAGCTGCAGGCAGCGGTCGGCGACCCGTTTCTGCAGTTCGGTGGCCCACCACTTGGCCATGGAGGCGTGCACGGCGTCCAGCTCCCCCTGGGAGTGGTCGACGATGCAGCGGTCCAGGAACTCGCGCGTGACGGCGCACTCCGTGGCCATCTCGGCGATCTCGAAGCGGATGTGCTGGAGCCGGGCGAGCGGTCGTCCGAACGCCTCGCGCTCCTTGACGTACGCCGTGGTGATCTCCAGCAGGTGTTCGGCGGCGGCGATGCCGGCGACCGCGATGTTCAGCCGCTCCTGGGCGAGGTTCGTCATCAGGTGGAGGAACGCGCCGTCGAGCGTGCCGAGCAGGTTCTCCTTGGGGACGCGAACGTCGTGGAAGAACAGTTCGGCGGTGTCCTGGGCCTTCTGGCCGATCTTGTCGAGGTTGCGGCCCCGTTCGAAGCCCTCCGCGCCGCGCTCGACGACCAGGAGGGACAGGCCGCGCGCGCCGCCCTCGGGGGTCGTCTTCGCGACGACGACCACCAGGTCGGCGAGGATGCCGTTGGAGATGAAGGTCTTGGAGCCGTTGAGCAGCCAGTGGTCGCCCTGGTCCTCGGCGGTGGTGCGGATGCCCTGGAGGTCGGATCCGGCGCCGGGCTCGGTCATGGCGATGGCGGTGATGATCTCGCCGGTGCAGAAGCCGGGGAGCCAGCGCCGCTTCTGTTCATCGGTTCCGAGCGAGGTGAGGTAGGGGCCGATGATGTCGTTGTGCAGGCCGATCGCGAGTCCGGGGGCGCCGGCGCGGGTGAACTCCTCGGCGAGGACGGCGCTGTAGCGGAAGTCGGTGTTGCCGCCGCCTCCGTACTCCTCGGGGACGGCGATGCCGAGCAGGCCCTGGCGGCCGGCCGCGAGCCAGGCCTCGCGCGGGACGATGCCGTCCTTCTCCCAGCGCTCGTAGTGCGGGACGACCTCCTTGGCGAGGAAGGTGCGGACGGTCTCGCGGAAGGCGTCGTGTTCGGCGTCGAAGATCCGGCGCTTCACCTGGTACCCCTGTCGTCGTCGGTACGGCGGTCATCGGTACGCGGGTCGCCGGTACGGCGGCCGGCGTCACGGATGCTCGGTACGGCCCAGTCGTGGGCGACCTCGTCGGTGTCGGCGCCCGGGCGGGCCGGTGGGCGGGTCACGGCGCCGGGGGTCGCGGAGAAGCGGGGCGCGGGGGCGGGCTGGGTGATCCCGCCGTGGTCGGTGAAGGTGGCGCGGGCGGCGAGGTGCGGGTGGGCGGGCGCCTCACGCAGGGACAGGACCGGGGCGACGCAGGCGTCGGAGCCCTCGAACACGGCCGTCCACTCGGCGCGGGTCCGCTCCCTGAAGCGCGCGGCGACGAGGGCGCGCAGTTCGCCCCAGCGGTCGGGGTCGTCACGGGAGGGGGCCGGGTCCGGGAGGCCGAGCAGGGTGGTGAACTCGTCGTAGAAGCGCCGCTCCAGCGCGCCGACCGCCATGTGCCGGCCGTCGGCCGTCTCATAGGTGCCGTAGAAGGGGCAGCCGCCGTCCAGGAGGTTGACGCCCCTGCGGTCCTGCCAGGCGCCGGCGGCCATCATTCCGTGGATCATCGTGGTGAGGTGGGCGGCGCCGTCGGTGATCGCCGCGTCGACGACCTGGCCGCTGCCACCCTCCCCGCGCGCGTGGTGGAGCGCGGCGAGGACGCCGACGACCAGGTAGAGCGAGCCACCCGCGTAGTCGCCGACCAGGTTCGCGGGCACGGCCGGCGGCTCACCGGCCTTGCCGATCATGGAGAGCGTGCCGGTGACGGCGATGTATCCGATGTCGTGCCCGGCGCGCGGGGCGAGCGGCCCCTCCTGCCCCCAGCCGGTCATCCGCCCGTAGACCAGCCTGGGGTTGCGGGCGAGGCACGGCTCCGGTCCGATGCCGAGCCGCTCGGCGACTCCGGGGCGGTACCCCTCGAGGAGGACGTCCGCGCGCTCGACGAGGTCCAGGACGCGTGCGGGGCCGCCTTCCGCCTTGAGGTCGACGAGCACGGAGCGTTTGTTGCGGTTGGTGAGGTCGAACTCCGGATCGATGGCGAGCCCCGCGCCGCCGGGCCGGTCCACCCGGACGACGTCGGCGCCCAGGTCCCCCAGGAGCATGGCGGCGAACGGGCCCGGCCCGATGCCCGCCAGCTCGACCACGCGAACGCCGGTGAGCGGGCCGTTGCCTGTCGCTGCCATCTGACCCCCAGGACTGTGACACAACCGCTGTAACAGCAATGATGCTAAGAACGTGTTCCACTCCGCACAACCCCTGTGGACGAGCGAGCGCTCAGCTGGACGCCGGGGCGGTCCCCGCTCCCTCCGCACGCTAGCCTCTGCCTCCGACAACGGCGCGGACGGCGGAGGGCTGGATGGATTCACGGGACGGCACGGGGCGGGCCTACGACGTGGTGCTCTTCGGGGCGACCGGGTTCGTCGGCGAGCTGACCGCCCGCTACCTCGCCGCGCACGCGCCGGCGACCTGCCGGTGGGCCCTCGCCGGGCGCAGCCGGGAGAAGCTGGAGGCGCTCCGCGACCGGCTGGCCGTCGAGCACCCGCGGTGCGCCGACCTCCCGCTGGTGACGGCCGACGCCTCCGACGCGGGCTCCCTGCGCGAGCTCGCCGGATCGGCCCGGGTCGTGGCGACCACCGTCGGGCCGTACGTCTGGCACGGCGAGCCGCTGGTGGCCGCCTGTGCCGAGGCGGGCACGGACTACGTGGACCTCACCGGGGAGCCGGAGTTCGTGGACCTGATGTACGTGCGCCACGACGCGCGGGCCCGGGAGACCGGGGCGCGGATCGTGCACGCCTGCGGCTTCGACTCGGTCCCCCACGACCTGGGCGTGTACTTCACCGTGGCGCGGCTGCCGAAGGACGTACCGCTGGCCGTGGACGGGTTCGTCCGCTCCAACGCCGTCTTCTCCGGCGGTACGTTCGCCTCGGCGATGACCGCCATGGGGCGCGGCCGGCACATGCTGCGGGCGGCCCGGGAGCGCCGGCTGCACGAGCCGCGCCTGGTGGGGCGGCGGGCGCGGGCGCCGCTGGGGGCACCGCGGTTCAGCCGGGAGACCGGCACCTGGGCGCTTCCGCTGCCGACCCTGGACGCGGCGATCGTGGGGCGTTCGGCGGCGGCCCTCCCCCGGTACGGGCCGGACTTCCGCTACCGCCACTACGCGGCGGTGAAGGCCCTGCCGGTGGCGGTCGGCGGGACGGCGGCCATGGGCGCGCTGTTCGCGCTCGCCCAGGTGCCGCCCGCCAGGCGGTGGCTGATGGGCCGTTACGAGGCGGGCCGGGGACCGGACGAGGAGCGCCGGGCGCGCAGCTGGTTCACGGTGCGGTTCGTCGGCGAGGGCGGCGGCCGGCGGGTGTTCACCGAGGTGTCGGGCGGCGACCCCGGTTACGACGAGACGGCGAAGATGCTCGCCGAGTCGGCGCTGTCCCTGGCTTTCGACGCGCTGCCGCCGACCGCCGGCCAGGTCACCACGGCGGTCGCGATGGGTGACGCGCTGCTGGAGCGGCTGAGCCGGGCCGGTATCCGCTTCCGGGTCGCCGACTCGCGCTGAACCGGCGTCGCTCCGGCACCGGCACGCGCCCGCGCGCCGGGCGGGGCGGCCCACCCGGCGGAGGGGCGTCCGTCCGGTGCCCGCGGGCGCCCGCGGGCGCCGGACGGCGTCCTCAGTCGCGTACGAGGCAGAAGGGGTGCCCCGCCGGGTCGGCGTAGACGTGCCAGCCACGCGCTGGGTCGCCGTCGTCGAGCGGGGCGGCGCCCAGGTCGAGCACCTGCCGCCGCGCCCGGGCGAGGTCGGGCACGCCCAGGTCCAGGTGGAACTGCTGCGGGCGGGCGGGATCGGGCCAGGCCGGCGGGTGGTGGGGGTCGGCCCGCTGGAACGCCAGCACCTGTCCGCCGTCCAGGTGCAGGGTCGCCCAGTCCGCGTCGAGCGACCAGCGGCGGTCCGGGCGGTCCACCTCTCCGCCGAGCAGCCCCTGGTAGAAGCGGGCCAGGGCCCGCGGGTCGGGGCAGTCCAGAACGGTGCACTGCAGCCGGCCGATCATGCCGTCGCCTCCTTCAGGGCGCGTCTGCACAGGGAGTCCGCGCGGCGCGTGGTCTCCGGGATCCGGTAGCGGGGCGCCAGGTGCAGGGTGTGGGCGCAGGCGTTGTCGAGGGTGACCCGGTGGCCGGCCGAGACGAACACCGGCTTGACGCCCTCCTGGGTACGCAGCGCCCGGCCTACCTGCTCGCCGTCCGCCATCAGCGGGGCGGACGCCCCGCGCTCGGGGGCGGGCTGCTCGTACGAGAAGGTGAACGGGTTCTTGGCGACCCCGATCACCGGCAGCCCGGTGAGAACGCCGAGGTGGCTGGCGAGGCCGAAGCGGCGCGGATGGGCCCGGCCGTAGCCGTCGCACACCACCAGTCCGGGCTCGCCCCGCAGTGCGGCGAGCGCGGCCAGCACGGTCGGTATCTCACGGAAGGCGAGCAGGCCGGGGACGTACGGGAAGGACACCCGGCCGACCGCCGTGGCCTCCTCGACGACGGTGAGCGTCCGGGCGTCCAGGACGACGGCGGCCGCGGCGACGAGGTCGCGTTCGTCGTCGTAGGCCACGTCGACACCGGTGACCAGGCCGGTGCCGGGCGGCGGGCCGGGCTCGTCGAGGACGACCCGGTCACGCAGTTCGTCCTGGACGGCCAGGGCCGTCGCCTCGTCGGACGGCCAGTCGGCGGGCTTGTCGATGATCGTCATAGTGACCGTCAGCCTACGGGCGCCACCGCTGAGGTTAGACCGTCGGCGGGCTGCCGGTGGGGCGCGGTAGCGTCGCGGGCATGTTCGTACTGGAATTGACCTACACCGGGCCCCTCGAGCGGGTGGACGAACTCCTCCCGGAGCATGTCGCCTGGCTCGACACCCACTACGCGTCGGGGGTGTTCATCGCCTCCGGCCGCAAGAACCCGCGCGACGGCGGCGTCATCCTGGCCGTCGGGGAGGACCGCGCGCGGATCGAGGGGATCACGGCGACCGATCCGTTCGTCACCGGGGGTCTGTGCGAGTACCGCGTCACCGAGTTCCTCGCGACCAGGACGGCGCCGGACCTCTCCGCCTACCGCCAGCCGCTGCCCGCGCCGGGGCGGTGACCCCCGGCGCCGCCCGCACGGCCCACCGGCGGGCGCCCGGCCGACGCCGGGCGGCGGCGCCACGGTCCCGCCGGGCGCCCTGTGGCGGTGGCGCCACGACAAGCCCCTCGCCGGGCGGGCGGGCCCGGTCCTCGGCCGACCGCGCCTGCCGGGCGCACCGGGCGGCCGGTGCCCGTCCGGGTCTCCGGATCCGCCCGCGGGGCGCCCGGCCGGCCATCCGGGCGTCGGTGAACCGGGGCGCGTCCCCCGACAGCGCCGACGGTGCCCCGGCGGGCCGCCCGTCCGGGGCTTGGCCGGGCGCGGGCGGTGCCCGCCGTGCTCGGTTCACCGCTCCAGGCGGGCGACCCGGCCCTTCTCACCCGAGGCCCAGCAGCCGGAGCGGGGGCCGGCGGCGCAGTCGACCGTGTCGTACGACCCGGTGTCGACGGTCCGCCAGGTGCGGCCGCCGTCCGTCGTCAGGTCCGTCCCGGTGGGGCCGACGGCGAGGGCGGCCGACCGGCTGTGCGGGAGCCAGGCCACGCCCGAGCGGTACGCGGGCGGTGGGGTGTGCGCCGGCCGCCAGGTCCGCCCGCCGTCCCGGCTGACGGCCCCCGCCCGGGGGGACGGCTGCCCGGTGCGGTAGTCGCCGCCGACGGCGATGCCGTGCGCGCGGTCGCGGAACGCCAGGGCGAACACCCCGCGCGCCGGGTCGCCGGCGGGGATCGTCGATTCGGCGACCGTCCAGTGCAGGCCGCGGTCGGAGGAGTGGAACACGCGCGCGGTGGCGCCGCCGCCGGTGGCCAGCCACACGTCCCTGGGGCCGGAACCGACCAGGCACTGGCCGCTCGCCGCGAACCCGGCCTCTCCCGGCAGCGCGGCGGGCATGCCCGCGTCGGGCAGCACCTCCCAGGTGCGGCCGCCGTTCGCGGTGGACAGGATGCGGTACCTGCCGTCGACCGGGTCGCTCATCGCGAGGCCGTGGCGGCTGTCGAGGAACGTGACGCAGTCGTAGAAGGCCCGGGGGTCGGTGTTGCGGAACGACTCCGTCCAGCTCTCGCCGCCGTCGTCGGTACGGAGGATGCGGGAGGCCTCGCCCTCGCCGATCGCGAGCACCACCGCCCGGCGGCCGTCGAACGCCTCCACGTCCCGGAACTCCAGCTCGGCCGCACCGGGAGGCGAAACGTTCCGCCAGGTCCGGCCGCCGTCCGAGGTGCGCAGCACCGTGCCCTTGGAGCCCGCCACCCAGGCGGTGGAACGGCTCACGGCCGCGAGGCCCCGGAAGCGCACGTCCGTCCCGGTCGGCTTCACCTGCCAGCCGTGCGCCCCGGTGGCGGGGGCGGCCCGGGCGGGTGCGGCGGTGAACGCGGCCGCCAGCACCGCCCCGCACAACCCCGTTGCCACCGTTCGTATCGTCTTCCCCATCGACGTCATGGCGCGGGAACGTAGCCCACCGCGACGGAGGCGTCCAGAGCGCGCCGGTGACGCAGGTCACACCGTTCGCCAGTGCACGCCTCCGCGGAATTCGTCGTCCTCCCTGGTGCAGGAGACGTACCGCCGAGCCGTGTGTGAGGGAGCTGGCCTTGTCCACCGTCATCGAGCAGGCCGTACGGGCCCGCCTGGTAGCGTCCGCGCCCCGCATGGAATCCGTCGCGGTCACGCTGCGCTACGACCGCGGGAACCCCTTCGCCGTGAAGATGTCCTTCCCCCCGCGGGCCACCCTCGAAGGGATCGAGGTGGCCTGGGAGTTCGCCAGGGAACTGCTGGTGGCGGGCCTCGACGAGCCGGCCGGGCTCGGCGACGTACGCGTACGGCCCTATGGCTACGACCGTACGGTCGTGGAGTTCCACGCCCTGGAGGGCGTCGCGGTGGTCCACATCCGCACCTCCGAGCTGCGCCGCTTCCTCAAGCGCACCCAGCACCTGGTGCCGGCCGGCCGCGAGCACGAGTTCCTGGACCTCGACCAGCGCCTGGCCGAACTGCTGCGGGACGCCCGCTGATCCGCCCGCGCCGCGCGGCCGGCGTTCACACGGCCGGCGTGCGCGTGCGGCGTGCGGCATGCGGCCGATCCCGCGGCCGGTAATTCCGTTGCCGCCCGGACGGGACCGGGCGTAACGTCGTTCCCGCCCTTGTTGTCGCCGAACGGAGCGGGACGTTGCTCTTCTGAGGTCTCGAGACACCGTGTCGCACCGCCGCGTCAGGCGCCGTGCGCCCCGTTGTGCGACCTCGGCCATGAGCCGTCCCGGTGTCTCACCCGTTGCCCCTTTCCACACGCAACAGGGAGACCCGTATGTCTACCTTCCCCACCTTCATCACCTGCACCGACCTGTCGTTCTCGTGGCCCGACGGCACCGAGGTGCTGGACGGCTTCCAGCTCGCGGTCGGGCCGGGCAGGACCGGCCTCATCGGCCTCAACGGCTCCGGCAAGTCCACCCTGCTGAAACTGATCGCGGGGGAACTCACCCCCACCGACGGCACGGTCCGCACGGCGGGCGAGATCGGTCACCTGCCGCAGAACGCCACCCTCGACACGGCACTCCGCGTCGACCAGGCCCTCGGGATCGCCGCCACCCGTGCCGCGCTGCTCGCCATCGAGGGCGGGGACGCGAGCGAGGAGCACTTCACGGCGGTCGGCGACGACTGGGACGTCGAGGAGCGGGCGCGTGCCACGCTCGACCAGCTCGGCCTCGGGCACATCGGCCTGGACCGGACCATCGGCGAGGTGTCGGGCGGCGAGTGCGTGCTGCTGCGGCTGGCCGCCCTGTTGCTGGCCCGGCCCGACGTCCTTCTGCTCGACGAACCGACGAACAACCTCGACCTGCACGCCCGCCGCCGGCTGTACGCGGCCGTCGAGGCCTGGTCCGGCGTCCTGGTCGTGGTCAGTCACGACCGCGAACTGCTGGAGCTGGTCGACCAGATCGCCGACCTCCGCGACGGCGAGGTGACCTGGTACGGCGGCACCTACTCGGCGTACGAGGAGGCGCTCGCCGCCGAACAGGAGGCGGCCGAGCGCATGGTGCGGGTCGCCGAGGCCGACGTGCAGCGGCAGAAGCGCGAACTGGCCGACGCGCAGGTGAAGCTGGCGCGGCGCAAGCGGTACGGACAGAAGATGTACGACAGCAAACGCGAGCCGAAAATCGTCATGGGCGCGCGCAAGCGGGCGGCGCAGGAGTCGGCCGGCAAGCACCGCACCATGCACTCCCAGCGGCTCACCGAGGCCAAGGACCGCCTGGACGAGGCGGTGGAGGCGGTGCGGGACGACGACGAGATCCGCGTCGAACTGCCGTACACCACCGTCCCGCCCGGCAGGGGCGTGCTCCTGCTGAGCGACCTGGAGCTGCGGTACGGGGCGCGGGTCGGCGGCGAGTGGGAGCTGCGCGGACCGGAGCGGGTCGCGCTCGTCGGGCGCAACGGCGCCGGCAAGACGACGCTGCTGCGCACCGTCGCCGGTGAGCTGGAGCCGGTCGCGGGAGAGGTGGTGACGCACGTCCCGCTGCGCTTCCTGCCTCAGCGGCTCGACGTCCTCGACGACGACCTGAGCGTGGTGGAGAACGTCGCGCGGTTCGCGCCCGAGGCGACCGCCAACCGGATCCGGGCGCGGCTGGCCCGCTTCCTGTTCCGGGGCGCGAAGGCCGACCAGCGGGCGGGGACCCTGTCGGGCGGCGAGCGGTTCCGGGCGGCGCTGGCCGCGCTGCTGCTGGCCGAGCCGGCCCCGCAGCTGCTGATGCTGGACGAGCCGACGAACAACCTCGACATGGTGAGCGTCCGGAAGCTCGTCACGGCGCTCGGCGCGTACGAGGGGGCCCTGATCGTGGCCAGCCACGACGTGCCGTTCCTGGAGTCCATCGGCATCACCCGCTGGCTGCTGCTGGAGGACGGCGAGCTGCGCCCGACGACGGCGGACGAGGTGCTGGCGGACCGGTGACGTCCCGGCGGACAGCCCGGGCACGAGATGCCGGGGTGTCCGCCGCACCCCGCCGTCCGCCCCCGCCCCCGCTGTCCACCGGCGCGGTGGCCGGGCACTCGTCCACCGCCGCGTGCCCGGCGGAGTCCGGCCCGGCGGAGTCCGGCCCGGCGGTGGCATGACCGGCGGTGGCATGACCGGCGGCCGGCGGGGTAAGGGACGGCGGTCACCGACTTCGGGAGGCCGCCCATGCGCGTGCCCAGCGGGAGAGCCCTGGTCCGCCGTCCGAGCCCGCGCCTCGCCGAGGGCCTGGTCACCCATGTCGAGCGGGCCCCCGTCGACCCGGCCCTGGCGCTCCGCCAGTGGGAGCGGTACGTCGGCGTCCTGCGCGAGCACGGCTGGGAGCCCGTGGAGGTGGAGCCGGCCGACGAGTGCCCCGACGGGGTCTTCGTCGAGGACGCGGTGGTGGTTTTCCGCGAGGTGGCGCTCGTCTGCCGGTCCGGCGCGCGGTCGCGGCGCGCGGAGACGGCGGCGGTCGAGCGGGCGGTGGCACGGCTGGGCTGTTCGGTGCGCCGTGTGCGGGAGCCGGGCACGCTCGACGGGGGCGATGTGCTCAAGATCGGCGACACGGTGTACGTCGGACAGGGCGGGCGTACCGACGCCGAGGGCCTGGCGCAGCTGAGGGCGGCCTTCGAACCGCTGGGCGCGCGGGTCGTCGCCGTACCGGTGAGCCGGGTGCTGCACCTGAAGTCGGCGGTCACGGCGCTGCCGGACGGCACGGTGATCGGGTACGAGCCCCTGGTGGAGGCGGTCTCCCTCTTCCCGCGCTTCCTGCCGGTGCCGGAGGAGGCGGGCGCGCACGTGGTGCTGCTGGGCGGCGGGAAACTGCTGATGGCGGCGAGCGCGCCGAAGTCGGCGGAGCTGTTCGCCGGTCTCGGGTACGAGCCGGTCGTGGTCGACATCGGCGAGTTCGAAAAGCTCGAAGGGTGCGTGACATGCCTCTCGGTACGCCTCCGCGAGCTCCGCCCATAACGGCACGTAAACAACCATCCCCGGACCCGGGCTTGGCTCGCGCTTACGGCCCCCTTAACCTACGGTTTCGTAACCTACGAGCCCGTAGGTATTTCTCCCGTCCCCAGGAGCACCCGTATGACCCTCACCTCTCCCCACCTCGGCAGTTCGGACGCGTGGACCGACGCCCGGCTGCTGTACGCCTTGGAGGAGGTGGTCGAGAAGGAGCTCAACCGCCATCTCAAGGTCGTCAAGGACTGGATGCCGCACGAGTACGTCCCGTGGTCGGACGGCCGGAACTTCCCCGGCTTGTTCGACGACGGCGAGGCCTGGGAGCCGCAGCAGTCCAAGGTCACCGACATCGGCAAGATCGCCCTCGTGGTCAACCTGCTGACCGAGGACAACCTGCCCAGCTACCACCACGAGATCGCCTCCCTCTTCGGGCGGGACGGCGCGTGGGGCACCTGGGTGCACCGCTGGACCGCCGAGGAGGGCCGGCACGGCATCGTCATGCGCGACTACCTGCTCGCCTCGCGCGCGGTGGACCCGGACAAGCTGGAGCAGTTCCGGATGTCCCACATGAGCGAGGGCTTCGAGTCGGACAACCGCCACTCGATGCTGCACTCGGTGGCGTACGTCGCCTTCCAGGAGCTCGCGACCCGCATCTCGCACCGCAACACCGGCCACCAGTCGGGCGACCCGGTCTGCGACCGGATGCTGGCGCGCATCGCGACCGACGAGAACCTGCACATGGTCTTCTACCGGAACCTGCTGGGCGCGGCCTTCGAGCTCGCCCCGAACCTGACGATGCAGGCGGTGCGCGACGTGGTCGTGAACTTCCGCATGCCGGGCCACGGCATGCCGGGCTTCGAGCGGATGGCCGCGCAGATGGCGATCGGCGAGATCTACAACCTGCGCATCCACCACGACGACGTCCTCCAGCCGGTGCTGCGCTTCCTGAAGGTCCTCGAGATCGACGGACTGGGCCCGGAGGGCCTCAAGGCGCAGGAGGAGCTGGGCCTGTACATGGCCGGCCTGGACGCGGAGGCGAGCAAGTTCGACGAGAAGCTCGCGGCCCGCAAGGCCCGCATGGCGGCCCGCGGCCGCTGACCGGAACCGGCGCCCGGCGCGGGCGCGGAGCGGTGCCCCCCGGCACGGAGACGGACGTCGGCCCCGGTAGGGGCGGGCGCCCGCCCGTACCGGGGGTCCTCGGCCACGGCGGGTGCCGCGCAGGGCGCTCACAGGGGGCGCGCGGCCGCGTCGTACGCTGTGGCGCGTGAAGCCTGTGACACGCTTTTTCCTGATCGGCGCTCCGATAGCCGTCGTCGCCTCTCTCGTCTTCGGCGGAGGCGACGGTTCCGTACGCCCCGCGGACGTGGCCGACGAGAGCGCCGTCCCGGGGGCGTCCCACTCCACCGGGGCACTGAACCCGCTCAAGGCGGGCACGGCGGACGAGCAGAAGGCCCGGGAGGCCCGCATCGCCGCGATGCCGCCCGGCCTCGCCGCGCCCGGCAAGAAGGAGATCGCCGCCCGCCTGGTGGCCAGCGCGGACAACTCGACCCTCGACTGGCGCAGCGCGTACGACGACATCGAGGACATCGGCGACGGCAACGGCTACACCGCCGGGGTGATCGGATTCTGCTCCGGGACCAACGACATGCTCCAGCTCGTCGAGCACTACACCGAGGAGCACCCCGACAACCCACTGGCCCCGTATCTCCCGGCGCTGCGCGCGGTCGACGGCACCGACTCGCACGAGGGCCTCGACCCCGGCTTCCCGGCCGCCTGGCGGAAGGCGGCCGAGGACCCCGCTTTCCGCGAGGCGCAGGACGTGATGCGGGACCGCGTCTACTTCGACCCGGCGGTGCGGCTGGCGAAGATGGACGGGCTGTCCACGCTCGGCCAGTTCGTCTACTACGACGCGATGGTGCTGCACGGCCCGGGTGTCGGGCCCGACGCGTTCTACGGCATCCGCGCCGCGGCGATGAAGAAGGCGCGGACCGCGGCGGAGGGCGGCGACGAGAAGGCGTACCTCGACGCCTTCCTGGACGCGAGCCGCGCCGTGATGAAGGCCCAGAAGACCGAGCGCGAGCGCGACACGTCGCGTATCGACACCGCTCAGCGGGTGTTCCTGCGGGAGGGGAACATGGACCTGAACCCGCCGCTGACGTGGCGGACGTACGGCGAGACGTTCCGGATCACCACGCAGCCGGCCGGTAGCCCTTGAGGAAGACCCCGGCGACCGGGTCGCCCGCCTCGCGCCGCACGATCGGGTCGTAGACGCGGGCGGCGCCGTCCACGACGTCCAGTGGCGTACGGGTGCCGGCGGCGGCGGTACGGGCCTTGCGGGGCGCGGGGTTCTCGTGGACAAGGCGCGGCGGGCGGCGTTGTCGGCGGCGCAGGTGGGGCAGAGGCGGTGGTAGAACGCGTCGGCCCGCCGGTACGGCGCTTTGCGGACGTAGCAGTGGCGAGGTCTGAGGAACTCCCCCACGCTGCCCCGCCGGGTCGTCGGGGGTGTGTCCTCACGCCGGTCGAGCGCACCGGTCGGGGTGGCGGCGCTGAGCCGGGCGTCGGCCTCGGACCTGTCCCGCTGCCGGGCCTCGCGGCGCTTGTTGCGGCTCTCGCGGGCGAACGACGCGGCGAGTTCCTCGGCCAGCCTCCGCAGGTGGTCGTCCAGGGCAGCGCCCGCAGCCGCCCCACCGTACGGCCGAAGGCGGCCAACTCGTCGTCCGCTCACCGTGCTGTACTGCTGCTCCATGCGCAGGTGATCTTACGGGCGGGCCGGCCGGGCCGGCACCCGGTGGTCCGCCTGGGGCTCAACGCCCCTGCCGGCGAAGCGCGTACCGCTCCTTCTCCGACAGTCCGCCCCAGACGCCGAAGCGCTCGTCGTGCGTGAGGGCGTATTCGAGGCAGGCCTCGCGGATGTCGCAGGCGGCGCAGAGGCGCTTGGCCTCGCGGGTGGAGGAGCCCGGGTCCGGGAAGAAGAAGTCCGGGCCGGTCTGGGCGCACAGGGCGGTGTCCTGCCAGGAGAGTTCGTCGCTGGGAGCGGTGCTGTTCATCGGCATGGCGCATACGCTGCCCCGCCGCGATAAACGGCACGTCAACGAACGATCAACGGTCCCAGGGGGCGGGGGGCGCCGGTCCGCTCCGTAAGCATGGGCTTCCATGGCGTGCTGGGCAAGGGGTGCCGCCGCCCGCCGGGTTGAGGAGGAGATGGCCACCGGTGCCGCCGGGCCCGGGGGCCGAGGACGACTCGATGCCGAGCACCGCCCCGTAGAAGGCCATGGCCGCGGCCGGGTCGCGGGTGTGCAGCTCGGTCCAGCACAGGGTGTGGGGAGCGCCGACCACTTCCAGACCCTCGTGGGTGCCGGGCTGCCAGACGGCGAAGCGGGCTCCCGCCGGATCGGTGAAGACCGCTCTGCGGCCGAGGCCGAGGAGGTCCGCCGGCGGGGACAGCACGGTTCCGCCGCCTGCCCGTACCGCTGCCGCGGTGGCGTCGGCGTCGGGTGTCCGGAAGTGGACCAGCCACCCGGACTGCGCCTGCTCGGAGGGCACGGTCCTGCCGCCCGCGACGGTCCTGCCGTCGAGCCGGAACGTACCGTAGCCGCCCGCCTCGGGGCCGGCCGGCCGGAGAAGCCAGCCGAACAGGGCGCCGTAGAAGGACGCGGCGCCCCGGAGGTCGGGCGCCCCGAGGTCCAGCCAGTTCGGGGCGCCGGTGACGTACCGGGTTGTCAGCATGGTGCCGAGTCTGGTGCCGCCGCCGGAGCGCCGCACCGGGAGGGCGCCCGCGCGTATGACCGGCTCCGGCGACCGGGCCCGGCCCGTACCGTGGGACAAGTGACCGCGTCCTCGCGGCGGGCGGAGACGACGGATCCGGCGGCGCTGCCCCGGTGCCGTGACCGTCCCGGCCGCCGCTGCCGCTGTGGCGGCCGGGACGGCCGGGGCGGGTCCCGACAGGGCGCCGGCGGTGACCACCGGGTCCACCCACCCGGGCGACGGCGTCCGGGTGGCCGGGGACACCCCGGTGGTCCCGCCCCTGGGGACCACGAGCCGGGCCCGCCGGGAGGAGGCTCGCTCCACGTAGCCGCGCATGTCGTCCTTCGGCCGCTCGCGCAACCCGAGCCGTGCGCGCAACGCGTCGAGCGGTGGCCGAACTCGGCGACGCCTCCCATGCCGCCGAACCGGCGCGCCACGACGCCGTCCTGAAGGGCGGCGAAGGAGGCCGGCACCCCGAAGGAGTGCGCGACGACGGCGTCGAAGGCCCGCCCGGGAGCGTGGCAGCTCACGGGGCTGCCCCCGGGTCGTGGAGCGCGGTGATGCACGCGCTGAGCCAGGAGTCGCGCGAGGACCGGCGGTGTGCCAGGAGCACCGGCGGCTGCCGTCGTCCCACGCGTACGTGACCTCGACGGTCGGACCCGCCACGGTCACCCCCGGGGCGGGCACCGGTCGGCGCGGCCGTTCAGTGGGTGTGAGCGCCGGGGGCGGCCGGCGGCGGATGGTGCGGCTCGTACCCGGGGATCGTGCCGTCCGGCTTGGCCACCAGGAACAGGCCGGCCATGCCCATGTCGGAGTGGCTCTGCACGTGGCAGTGGTACATCCACGCGCCGGCGCCCACGTGTTCGCCGGCGACGATCTGGAAACCGAACGAGTCGGCGGGTCCGGTGATCTTGTTGTCGACGACCCTGCTGGGGTCGTCGGGGCCGGTGAGCAGACCGGTGCGGTTGTCCGCCCACCGGTGACCGTGGATGTGGAACGTGTGGTAGTACTCGCCGTGCGTGATCATGATGATCTCGACCCGGTCGCCCACGGTGGCCCGGAAGTCCGGACTCTGGTGGCCCGGCCTGTTGTTGATCGTCATGTCGTTGAAGACGATCGTGAACTGCTTGTCGGGCAGGATGTCGCCCTGACGGCGCACCACGACCGGGCCGTACAGGCCCTTGCGGATGCCTCCCGTGCCGTGGTCCGTTCCCACGACGTGGTCGTGGTAGTGCCAGTAGCCCGCGCTGCCGGCGCGCCACGTGCCGTCCTTGCGGCGGCCGGGGGCGTGGGTGCGCCAGGTGTAGGTGCGGGTACCACCGGGCTCCACATGGCTGCGGTTCATCCTGGTGCCGTCGCTCGCCACGTCATAGTCGACGCCGTGGACGTGCAGGCTGGCGGGCACGTCCATGGTGTTCTCGAACTCGATGTGGAGGGTGTCCCCTTCGTTGAGCTCGATGAGCGGCCCGGGGATGGTGGCCCTGCCCTTCTCCAGCCCGTAGCCCATCTGACCGTCCGCCAGTTTCTCCGCGTACAGCCTGAGATGCCGCACCCGACCGCCGGCCGGGGCGGTCGGCGCGGGTGCCTCCGCCGCCACCGCGACGGGCGCGGAAGCCTGGGACAACGATGTCACGCCGGTCGCGGCAACCGCTCCCCCGGCGAGGAGCCGCCGGTTGAAGCTCCGTCTGTCCATGCCGAACTCCCCAGTGCGATGCGGAGGATGACGGGGCGAGGTGCCCCCGGGACGGGCACACCGTAGCCGGGTGAACCCTGGTTCATCCACAGCCAGGACAAAGTTCGCGGGATTGCTGCCAAGCTATTGGCGCGCCGCGGAAAGAGGTCTAGCTTCATCGTCGTTTGCTGTGACCACAAAGGGGTGGGTGAACACATGCACCGTGCACCACATCACCGGTCGAGAACCCGCCGCGGACCGGCGGCGGCGCTCGCCGCCGGCGCCCTGGCGGCCTCCCTGCTCAGCGGTACGGCGGCCACCGCCGAACCCAACCCGGGCGAGCCCGGGCCCAGCGTTCGGACAACGTTGTCCCTCCCTTCGCCGCCCGGCGGGGCCGATGTGCGGGTGCTGGTCTTCCACGCCTCGGCGACGGCCGAGTCACCGGCCGTCGACGCCGGTATCGCGGCGATCGAGTCGATCGGCCTGTCGGGCCCGACGGCGCAGCGGTTCCGCACCGACGCCACCGACGACGCCTCGGTCTTCACCAGCGCCCGCAAGCTCGGCCGGTACAACGCGGTCGTGTTCCTGACCGGCGGCGGTGACGTCCTCGACCCCGAGCAGGAGGCGGGCCTGGAGGCGTACATGGAGGCGGGCGGCGGCTTCCTGGGCGTCCACGACGCGGCGCGCACCGAGCCGTACTCGGACTGGTTCACCGGCCTGGTCGGGGCCCGGCCCGCCGCGAACAGCCCCACGGCCGTGCAGCGCGCCACGGTGGAGGTGGGTGACCGGCAGCATCCGGCCACGCAGCGGCTCCCGCTGAACTGGAAGCGCCCGGACAAGTGGCTGAACTGGACGGTCAACCCCTCGGGCAGCGTCCACACGGTCGCACGCGTCAGGGAGAGCACCTACCAGCCGGGGCCGAGCGCCAACGGCTGGGACCACCCGGTCTCGTGGTGCCGTGACTACGACGGCGGACGCTCCTTCTACACCGGCATGGGCGGCACGGCCGACTCGTTCGCCGAGACCGACTTCCGTGACCACCTGCGCGGCGCGCTGCTCTGGACGACCCGGCTCTCACGCGCCGACTGCAAGGCCACCATCGACGCCCACTACACGGCGGAGCGGATCACCCGGCCCAACCAGCCCGGGCTCAACGACCAGATCGGCGAGCCGCACGGCCTGGTCGTCGCCCCGGACGGCCGGGTCCTGTACATCGGGCGCGGTGGCGCGGACTCCTCCCACCCGGTGGTGACGGACTGGAACGACCCGGACATCGGCAAGGGCAGGGGCGAGATCCACGTCTACGACCCGAGAACGGGGAAGGTCCGCCTCGCGGGCGCGCTCACGGTCTTCGGCAACAAGGGCGGGGGCGACGAGCTGACCAAGAACGAGGAGGGGCTGCTCGGGATCGAGCTGGACCCTGACTTCATGACCAACGGCTGGGTGTACCTGCACTACACACCGCACTCGCGGATCAACCGCGACACCCATATGGCGGAGCGGTACGTCTCCCGGTTCACCCTCGACCCCGCCACCGACACCCTGGACCCGGCGAGCGAGAAGGTGCTGCTCAGGTGGCCGGTGCAGATCCACAGCTGCTGCCACGCGGGAGGCGGCATGGCGTGGGACTCCAAGGAGAACCTGTACATCGCCACCGGTGACAACAACTCCAGCGGCTTCAGCTCGGGGTACTCGGGCAACAACCCGGAGCCGGACTTCCGGGGTGTCTCCTTCGCCGACGCCCGCCGCACGGCGGGCAACACCAACAACCTCAACGGGAAGATCCTCCGCATCCACCCGGAGGACGACGGGACGTACACGATCCCGGAGGGCAACCTCTTCACCGGCGACGAGCCGGACGAGGGGGGCGGCAAGACCCGTGGCGAGATCTATGTGATGGGCGTGCGCAACCCCGCCCGGATCTTCGTCGACCAGCGGACGGACATCCTGTACGCGGGGTGGGTCGGCCCCGACGCCGGAGCGCCGTCCACCACTTGGGGCCCGGCGAAGTACGACACCTTCGCCGCGATCACCAGGGCGGGCAACCACGGCTGGCCGTACTGCATGGGCAACAACCAGCCCTACCGGGACCGCAACCTCCCCGACCCGGCCAAGCCGCTGGGCTGGTACGACTGCGCCAAGCCGAAGAACGAGTCGCCCAACAACGACGGCCTGGTGAACCTGCCACCGGTCACGCCGAACACCATCTGGTACTCGCCGCAGGGCGGCGGCGTGGACTACCCGCGCGACGCGAGCGGCGTGCCCAGCTACCGGACCGAGGAGCAGAAGCTGCTGCTTCCGTGGCTCAAGGGCGGCGGCCAGGCGACCATGAACGGGCCGGTGTACCGGTACGACGCGGCGTCCGGCAGCACGGTCAAGTGGCCGTCGTACTGGGACGGCAAGTGGTTCGTCGGTGACTTCTACGACGGTGACCAGCCGCGGCACGCCGTGCTGACCGACCCGAGGACGGTCGGCAGGGGCGGCCTGCCGGTGCACGCCGAGTCCCTGAAGAAGATCATCCCGGTGGGGGCGAACGGCATCCGCAACCTGATGGACTGGAAGTTCGCGCCGGACGGCTCGCTGTACGTCCTGGACTACGGGCGCGGCTTCTTCACCTCCGACTCCAGGTCCGCGCTGTGGCGCGTGACGTACAAGGGCGGCGAGCCGACGCCGGCCGCCGACGGCCTCGCGAGGAAGGCGGCCACCCGGTGAGACACCGTTCCCTGAGGCTCTGGACGGCCCTGGCCGGGGCGCTGCTGATGGTCCTCGGCCTGACGTCGACCGCCGCGTACGGGCGACCGGACAACGGGCCGGCGGCCGTGGCGGACCAGGTGCTGACCTGGACCGCCGGTGACCCCATCGACCGTTACCTGACGTTCCCGGCCACGGCGGTGGCGGGGCCGGCGACGATCGTCTTCGAGAACAGCGCGGCCACCGGGAACACCACCGGGATGCCGCACACCCTGACGTTCGACGTCTCGGACCCGGAGTACAACGACGACGTCCGGCTGAACATCCTGGCCAACCCCAACGACGACCAGGGCGGCAGGCACACCGCGCAGGTCACGCTGACACCCGGCCGGTACCGCTTCTACTGCACCATCCCGGGCCACGGCTCGATGCAGGGCATCCTCACCGTGACGGACGGGGGCGGCGGCGAGGACACCACGGCGCCGGAGACCTCCGCGAAGGTCGAGGGCGAGCGGAACGCGGACGGCGCGTACGTCGGCCACGCCAACGTCACCGTCTCGGCGACCGACGAAGGCGGCTCGGGCGTGGACCGGGTCGAGTACGCGGTCGGGGCGGACGGCGCCTGGCAGGCGTACACCGCCCCGGTGATGGTCCACCAGGTGGGCACCCACCGGATCCGCTACCGGGCCACCGACAGGGCGGGCAACACCTCGGCCGAGAAGGCCGTGGACCTCACCGTCGTCGCGCCCCCGACGGACGACAGGACGCCACCGGAGACGTCGGCCACCGTCAGCGGCGAGAGGAACGAGCAGGGCCAGTACCTGGACATGGCGACGGTGACCGTCAGCGCGTCCGACACCGGCTCGGGCGTCAACACCGTCGAGTACGCGATCGGGGCCGGCGGCGCCTGGCAGGCGTACACCGCCCCGGTGATGGTTCACCAGGTGGGCACCCACACGGTCCGGTACCGGGCCACCGACCGGGCCGGGAACGCGGCGGCCGAGAAGTCCGTGCAGTTCACCGTCGTCGCCCCGCCCGCCCAGGACACCACCCCGCCGGAGACGGTGGCCGCGGTGACCGGGAGCAGGAACGCGGACGGCGCGTTCGTCACCAGCGCCACCGTGACGGTGACGTCGTCCGACACCGGCGGCTCGGGCGTGGACAAGGTGGAGTTCTCCCTGGACGGCGGGCCGTACCTGGCGTACACGGCGCCGGTCGTCGTGGACCGGGTGGGTCACCACACGGTGCTGCACCGGGCCACCGACAAGGCCGGCAACACCTCGGCGGCCGGACGGGTGAGCTTCGACGTCGCGGAGGGCGGCGGCGTACCGGCGCCCCACTGCCCCGAGTACGACGAGCGGCTCACCGTCATCGTGGGCACGGTCGACAGCGGCGTACCGAACCGGATGACGCGCGGCCGGTGCACGATCAACGAGCTGATCGAGGACGAGAAGGACTGGTCGTCGCACGCGCTGTTCCTCAAGCACGTGGACACGGTCCTCGACCGGCTGCTCGCCGAGGGCGTGATCGACGCCCGCGAGCACCGGACGGTCTACCGGGCGGCCAGGGAGTCCGGCATCGGCAAGCCGGGGCAAACCACCGGCTACCGGACGCTGTTCGACGGCTCGGCGGAGTCCTTCGCCAGGTGGCAGCACGTGGGCGGGGGCAGGTTCGGCCTCAACGGCGACGGCTCGATGACCAGCAGCGCCACGGTGCCGGGCATGGGCATGCTGTGGTACCCGCAGCGGCGGTACGGGGACTTCTCGCTGAAGCTCCAGTGGCGCGACGACGCCCCGGGCACCGGCAACGCCAATTCCGGGGTGTTCGTCCGCTTCCCGAACGTGCATGACCACCCGGAGGAGTCGCGGCCGGAGTGGGTCGCCATCAAGTTCGGTCACGAGATCCAGGTGCTGGACCGGCCGGACGGCGACATGTACAAGACGGGATCGGTCTACGGGTTCGACCGGGTGGGCCTCGGTGGCGCGGGTGTCACCCCGAAGGGCACCTGGAACGACTACGAGATCCGGGTGGAGGGCCAGCACTACTCGGTGTTCCGCAACGGTGTCCTGATCAACGAGTTCGACAACGACGGCGGCCAGGAGTTCTCCCCGCCGCGCGACGGCGACCCGGGAACCGACGGGCGGCGGTACGCCACCGGCCACCTGGGGCTCCAGGTCCACGGCACGACGGACGTCATCTCCTACCGCGACATCCGGATCAAGGAGCTGTGACCGGCTAGCCGGTCTTCTTGGCGCGGCTCGGCTGTACCCGCTTGGGCTCACCCGGCATCTTCGGGTAGTCCGGCGGGTACGGCAGGTCCGCCAGGCCGTGGTCGCGCTCGTCCCGGGCGGCCAGCTCCAGCAGGCTGTCCAGCGAGAAGGCGTGGTCGTCCATGTCGGCGTGGATGTCGCCGTGGTCGGCGTAGCGCACGGGCATGGTGGCCAGGTCGAAGTCGCGGGGGTCGACGTCGTCCAGTTCGTCCCACCGCAGCGGGGCGGAGACGGGGGCGTGCGGCTTGGGGCGGATCGAGTAGGCCGAGGCGATGGTCCGGTCGCGGGCCGTCTGGTTGTAGTCGACGAAGATCCGTTCGCCGCGCTCCTCCTTCCACCAGGCGGTGGTGACCCGGCCCGGCATGCGCCGTTCCAGCTCGCGGCCCACGGCGATGGCGGCGCGGCGGACGCGGGTGAAGTCCCAGCGGGGCTCGATCGGTACGTAGACGTGGAGGCCGCGTCCGCCGGAGGTCTTGGGCCAGCCCCGCAGTTCGTGCTCGTCGAGCAGGGCGCGCAGTTCGTGCGCGGCGGCCACCGCCTCGGCGAAGCCGGTACCGGGCTGGGGGTCGAGGTCGATGCGCAGCTCGTCGGGGTGGTCGGTGCCGGTCCCCCGGACGGGCCAGGGGTGGAAGGTGAGGGTGCCGAGGTTGGCCGCCCAGATGACGGCCGCGATCTCGGTGGGGCGGATCTCGTCGGCGAAACGGCCGCTGGGGAAGGTGATGTGGGCGGTAGGGATCCAGTCGGGGAGGTTCTTGGGCGCGCGCTTCTGGAAGAAGGACTCGCCGTCGACTCCGTCGACGAAGCGCTCCAGGGTCGTCGGGCGGTCCCGCAGCGCGCGGGTGATGCCCTCGCCCACGGCGAGGAAGTAGCGGGCCACGTCCAGCTTGGTGAAGCCCCGCTCCGGGAAGTAGATCTTTTCCGGGTTGGACAGACGTACGGTCCGCCCGCCGGCCTCCAGCTCCACCGCGTTTCCCATAGGCGTCACAGTAGGGCGCCCCGAGGGACATCGCATATCGGGCATAGCACCCAAGGGTCGGGCAGAATCGAGCCATGGACCTGCCGGTGATGCCACCCGTGAAGCCGATGCTGGCCAAGTCCGTGAAGAAGATCCCGCCCGGTATGCACTACGAGGCCAAGTGGGACGGCTTCCGGGCCGTCGTCCACCGGGACGGCCCCGAACTGGTGATCGGCAGCCGCACCGGCAAACCCCTCACCCGGTACTTCCCCGAGCTGGTCACCGCCCTGCCGCCCCGGCTCCCGGAACGCTGCGTCGTGGACGGCGAGATCGTCATCGCCCATGAGGGGCGGCTGGACTTCGACCGGCTCACCGAGCGCATCCACCCCGCCGCCTCCCGCGTCGCGATGCTGGCCGAGCGGACCCCGGCGCGGTTCATCGCCTTCGACCTGCTGGCCCTGGGCGACGAGTCGCTGATGGACAGCCCGCTCGTCGAGCGCCGGGCGGTCCTGGAGGAGGCCCTGCGCGGTGTCGACGCCCCCGTCCACCTCGCCCCGTCCACCACCGACATCGACGTGGCCCGGGGCTGGTTCGAGCAGTACGAGGGCGCCGGGCTCGACGGGGTGATCGCCAAGCCCCTGGACCTGCGCTACCGGCCCGACGCCCGGCTGATGTACAAGATCAAGCACGAGCGGACCGCCGATGTGGTCGTGGCCGGCTACCGCTTCCACAAGAGCGGCCCGGTCGTCGGGTCCCTGCTCCTCGGCCTGTACGACGACCACGGCGCCCTCCAGCACGTCGGCGTGTGCGCCGCCTTCACCGCGAAACGTCGCGCGGAACTCGTCGACGAGCTGGAGCCGCTGCGTATGGACCCGCCCGAGGGCCACCCCTGGGCCGCCTGGACGGACGAGACGGCGCACGAGACCGCCCGGCTACCGGGCGCCCCGAGCCGCTGGTCCGGCAAGAAGGACCTGTCGTGGGTGGCGCTGCGGCCCGAGCTGGTGTGCGAGGTGGGGTACGACCACATGGAGGGCAGCCGGTTCCGGCACACGGCCCAGTTCCGCCGGTGGCGGCCGGACCGGGCGCCGGAGAGCTGCGGGTACGGGCAGTTGGAGGAGCCCGTCTCGTACGACCTCGGTGAGGTGCTGTCAGGAGGCGGGGGCGGGGTTTGAGCACGGTTCGCCGGCGAGGGTGCCGGCGGGCGCCGGTTCCGTGGCCGGGCCCGGGGCCGGGTCGGGGTCCGGGTTGCGGGCCGGGTCCGGAGGGGGCGGGCCGGTCGGCGGCGGGCAGGTGGGGTGCGACGGTTCCGTGGGGGTGGGGGTCGGGGTGGGCGTGGGGGTCGGGGTGGGCGTGGGCGTCGGAGTGGGCGTGGGCGTGGGCGTCGGGGTGGGCGTCGGAGTGGGCGTGGGCGCCGGGGTCGGGGACGGGAGGGAGGGCGACGGCCTGGGCGGGGACGGGGAGGGGTGCGGGGTGACGGGCGGCCGGGACGGATGCGTGGGCCGGGCGGGAACGACGGGCGGGCGGGGCGAGGGCGGCGGGCCCACCACGATCCCGCCGCCGGGCGGGGCGGGACGCGGGGCCGGCTTCGGGACCTTGCCACCGCCGGTGACGGCGGTGCCGCCGGTGCCACGGCCCGCGCCCGGGCTCACCGGGAGCACGCCCGTGGTGTCCGGCACGGCGTGCGCGCCGCCCTGGTAGAAGGCCAGCCAGGCCAGGACGGTCCGCAGGTAGGCGCCCGAGTGGTTGTAGCTGAGCACCGCCCGGTCCAGGTCCGCCTTGACCGTGAGGGTCCGCTCCCCCGCGCACAGGTAGTGCCCGGCGGCCAGGGCGGCGTCGTGGACGTTGCCGGGGTCCCGGCGGCCGTCGCCGTTGGCGTCCGCGCCCCAGCGGGCCCAGGTGGAGGGGATGAACTGCAGGGGGCCGACCGCCCGGTCGTACACCGTGTCGCCGTCGTACGCGCCGCCGTCGGTGTCCGTGATCCGGGCGAACCCCCGGCCGTCGAGGACCGGACCGAGGATCGGCTCCAGCGTGGTGCCGTGCGCGTCCACCCGGCCTCCGCGCGCCTGACCCGACTCGACCTTGCCGATCGCGGCGAGCAGCTGCCACGGCAGCCGGCAGCCCGGGTCGGTGCGGGCGACGGCGGCCTCGGCGCGCCGGTAGGCGGCCAGGACGGTGGCGGGTATCCCGGCGTGGGCGGCGGCGACCGGACCGGCCGGGCGGACGCCCCCGGCCCCGGACGGGACGCCGCCGGGCCCAAGCGCCCGTGACGGCGCGGGCGGGAGAGCGAGCGGGGGCAGCTCCGTGTGGTACGCGCCGTCGTCCGCCGGCCGCGGCACCGGGGCCCCGGCAGGGCCGTCCGCCGCCGCCGGCACCGGCGGCGTGAGCGCACCGGGAGCCTGCGACGCGGTCAGCGCGGCCATCGCGGCGACGGCCGCCACCGTCCCGCCGACTCCCCGGCGCACGTTCGGCCGCCGTCCTCGTGACCTCATGAGCCCGCTCCCAGCGTGTCGATGACGGCGATGCGCCACGTGCCGTCCTTCCGGACCGCCTCCACCGCGAACATCGCGGCGCCGTACGTCGTCTCGGCCTTCTTGGCCGCCGTGCGGGTGTTGCTCTGGTCCGCGTAGACCAGCACCCGCGCCCGGTCCCCGTCGATCAGCTCCACCCCGCTGTGGGTGACGGTGGTGGTGAGGACGAGCTTCTGCCCGGCGGCCTGCGCCCGGACCGGTGCGAGCATCGCGCGGTGCTGCCCGACCGCCTTGCCGGTGAGGTGGGCCCGGACGGCCCTGTCGGCCGGGGCGGTGGCCGCGTAGTCGTACGAGAACAACTCGTTGACCGCCTTGGTCACCCGGCCCTTCAGCTCACTGGTACGGGCGATGTCGGTGAGCGCGGCGTTGCGGGCGGCGGGTGTGTCGCGCAGGGCGGCCGCCTCCCCGGTGGCCCAGGCGGCGAAACCGCCCAGGAGGACGGTGAGGACGCCCAGCGCGGCGGGCAGCCGCCGGCGCGGCCGGGCCCGTGGCGGTGACGCCCCTGCCTCGTCGCGGGGGTCGGGCGCCGCTGCTCGGTCGGGGAGCCCGGCACCGTGGGGCCGGCCGGCGCGGTCGGGCCGCTCCGGGCGGTCGGGGCGCGGTGGTGGTGCCGCCGGGCGGGTGGCCTGCGCTGCCGTCAGGCGGCGTTGGCGGTTGATGAGGTGTCGGGTCGTCGACATGGTGCCGGGTCCTCTCGGTTCCTCGCGGTTCCGCGCCGGGGTCCTTCGCAAGGCGCTCTCAGTCGGCGGTGGCCCCGGTGCTGCCGACCGGTGCCTGGCCGAGGGCGCTGAGCTTCCAGCCCTCGGGGGTGCGGGTGAGTTCGCCGAGCATCCGGCTCTCCTTGGCGGCGGGTGCGCCCTTGGGCGGGGTCACCGTGATCCGGAGGGCGACCATCACGCTCGCGCGCCCGGCCCGGGTGTCCAGTTCGGTCACCGCGCCCGACAGCACCTTCGCCGAGGTCACCGTCCTCGCCTGCCGGATCTGCCGCTCGAACTGCGGCCGCCCGCCGGTCAGCTGGGCCAGCAGCTCCCCGGTGGCGGAGTCCTCCCAGGTGTCCAGTCCTCGCCGCAGGTCGCGGTGGTCGAGGGTGTTCATGTTCTGCACGGCCTGCTCGCCCGCGGCGAGCGCCTCGTCGCGGGCGGTGGCGTACGCGGCGGACTCGTCGTGCGCCGCCGCGTACCAGGACCAGCCGCCCCAGCCGGCGCCTCCGGCGGCGAGGAGGGCCAGTGCGGCCGCCGCCGTCAGGAGCGGGTTGCCTCTCGTGGTGCGGGCCATCGGTGCGGGTGCCCCCTATCGCGATCGGATGTCGACGATCCGCCAGCGCCCGTCCCGCGCTTCGGCGGTGACGGAGAGCTGCGCGGCGACCGTGGTGGCGCGTTTGCCGGTGCGCTGGGCGACCTGGTCGAGGAAGACCAGGAGGTGCGCGCCGCGGTCGTCGAGCCGGGTCACCCCGGCGCGTACGACATGGGTGGTGAGCGTCAGTCCCTGCAGCGCCGCCCGCTGTTCGACCTGGCCGAACAGCGCCTCGTACTGGCGGGCCGCCCTGCCCGCGAGCAGCCGGCGCGCGGCCTCCCGGGTCGTGGCGGTGTCGCCGGGCCCGTACGAGAAGACCCGGGTGAGTGCTCCGCCGACCTCATCGGCCACCCGGGAGGTGGCGCCGGTGTCGGACAGCGCCCGGTTGTGCAGGGCGGGCGCCCCGGTCAACTGCTGGGCGCGGAACAGCAGCCCGGCCCCGGCGCCGAGGAGCGCCACCACCAGCACGACGGCCGTCCAGGGGCGCGAGGTCCGGGGGCTCTCGGGCACCGGCGGCGCGGGGTCGTCCTCGGTGGACGCGCGCGGCGCGGGTATCAGGGTCCTCACCTCATGGGCTCCCTTCATGGTCCGCCCACCGGTACGGCGGTCAGGGCGGTGACCTTCCAGCCGCCGCCGGTGCGGGCGAGGGAGGCCTCCAGGCGTTTGCGGTCCGTGCCGCCCGGCCGGCCGCCGACGGGCGAAATCTCCACGCTCACGGTCGCGATGAGCTCGGCCGTGCCGGCCCGGTCGTCCAGGGCGGTGAGGGCGGCGTCGGTCACGGTCGCGCGGGTGGAGGCGCCGCCCGTGTCCTTCCGCGGGTCGGTCGCCTTCAGCCGCGCGTGGAGGTCTCCGGTGGTCGCGTCCAGCCACTGCGCCCGCACCGCGTCGGGGCGCGCGGCGTCCACGCTGCTGAGGCGGGCGACGTGGCCGCGCCCCGCCGCCAGGGCGTCGTCCCGCTCCTCGGCGTACGCCCGCGTCCCGTCGGCCGCCGCCCGGGCGTACGACCAGCCGGCCAGGCCGCACAGGAGCGCCGCCACCGCGACCGCGGCCCACCGTCCGAACCGGGCCCGCCCGCCCCGCCGGCGGTTCACCGGCCGTCCCCGAGCCCCAGCAGGCCGCCCATGCCGTCGGCTGCGGCCGGGGCGCCGCCGGGCGCCGTGGCCGGGGGCGGGAGCGGGCCGCCCCGGGGGGCGTTGGCGGAGCCTCGGACGTTGACGCCGCTCGACGGCGGGGAGGCGCAGCGGGCCCCGGTGTTGAGGGCGGGCGGCGACGACAGGTCCAGGCCGTTGCGGTACCGCGTCCCGCCGTACCCGGCCGTGCAGGGCAGCGGCTCGAAGAAGGTGACCGACATGCCGAGGTTGACGCCCTGGGGGGTCACGGCGGTCGCTCCGGCGGCCACGACGGCCGGCATCCGCACCAGGAACTCCTCCATGCCCCGCTGGCGGGTCACCGCCACCTCCGAGGTGGTGAGCAGGTTGGCCAGGACGACGCCGAAGGCCGGGTCGAGGTCCCGCAGCAGTCCGCTGACCTGGCCTGCGGCGTCCGGAGCCGCGGTGATCAGGGCGCGCAGGTCGGCGTCGGAGCTCTTGAGCCGCGCGGCCAGCTCCTTGGCACCGGCCGCGAACGAGGTGAGCGCCTCGCCTTCCTCCGCCTGGGTCCGCAGCACCGTCTCGCCGTCGGTGATCAGCCGGGAGGTGGCGGGCAGCGCCTCGTCGGCGGCCGCCACGAGGTCGCTCCCGCTGTCGATCAGTGCCTGGAGGTCGTCGCCGCGCCCGTTGAGGGCCGTGCCGAACTCGTCGACCACCGTGCGCAGCGCCTCCAGGTCGATGGAGGCCGCCAGGTCGCCCACCCCGGTCAGCACGGTGGTGACGGGTGCGGGTGTCCGGGTGTCGGAGCGGGCGACGACCGCGCCGTCGCGCAGGTACGGGCCGCTGTCGGAGGCCGGGCGGAGGTCGATGTACTGCTCGCCGACGGCGGAGAGGTTGGCGACGACGGCTTCGAGGTCGGCGGGGATGGCGGGGGCCGAGTTCTTGATCCGCAGTTCGGCCTCCACCCCGTCGTCGGTGAGCCGGATCGGCCCGACGCGGCCGACGGAGACGCCCCGGTAGGTGACGTTGGAGTGGGTGAACAGCCCGCCGGTGGAGTCGAGCCGGACACGGACGGTGTAGTGGTCGCGGAGGCCGACGAGGTGCCCGACGTCCGCGTACCGCACGCCGACGACCCCGAGGACGAGAGCGCCGATGAGGAGGAAGGCGAGGTTCTTCAGCCGGATGGCGGGGGTGAGCATCAGTTCCTCCCGGCGGGCGGCAGGGGCGCGGACGGCACAGGGCCCGACGGCAGGGCCGCGGGCGGCGCCGCCGGCAGGAGTCCCGAGGGCAGGGGCAGGGGCGGCCCGGTGGTCCGCGCGGTCGGTGCGGTCTCGTCCGGGGGCGTGAGCGCCGGGACGATCTGCGTTCCGGGGGCGGCGGTGAGGTCCAGGTAGACGTTGAGGTAGTCGCCCTTGACGCCGCGCAGCACCTCGTCGGTGAACGGGTAGGTGAGCAGCACTTCCAGCGAGTCGGGCAGGGCCTTGCCGGAGTCGGCGAGCGCCTGGAGGGTGGGGCCGAGGGCCTTGAGGTCGGCGATGATGTCGGCCTTGCTCCTGTTGACGGTGTCGACGGCGACGCCCGAGAGGGTGTCCAGCGCGCCGAGCATGGTGAGGAGCGAACCGCGTTGCTTCTGAAGGACTTTCAGGCCTGGACCGAGACCGGTGAGGACCTTGTCGACGTCCTGTTCGCGGGTGGCGAGGGTGGCGGTGAGCCGGTTGACGCCGTCGAGTGCGGCGGTGATGTCGCTCTTGTTGCTGTCGAGGGCGGCGACCAGGGTGTTGAGCCGTTCGAGCAGGGAGCGGACCTCGGGCTCGTTGCCGCCCAGGGCGGTGCCCAGCTCGGTGGTGATGGTGCGGAGCTGCTGGATGCCGCCGCCGTTGAGGAGCATCGACAGGGCGCCGAAGACCTCCTCGACCTCGGGGTTGCGGTTGGTGCGGCTCTTGGGGATGCGGGCGCCGTCGGTGAGGCTGCCGTGGGCCTTGGGGGGTGCGGTGAGCTGGATGTACTTCTCGCCCAGCAGGCTGGACTGTTCGAGGTGGGCGTAGGCGTTGGCGGGGAGCCGTACGTCGCCGTTGACCCGCATGGTGACGGTGGCGGTCCAGTTGCCGCGGTCGAGGGCGATGCCGGTGACGCGCCCGACGGCGACGTCGTTCACCTTGACCGCGGACTGCGGGACGAGGCTGAGGACGTCGGCGAACTCGGCGGTGATCTCGTACGGGCGGTCGCCGAGGTCGGCCCCGCCGGGCAGCGGCAGCTGCTCGATGCCGGACAGTTCCAGGCCCCCGGCGGGCGTGTCGCAGCTCGTGACGGTCACCGGGATCCCGACGGCGAGGGCGAGGGCGGCCGCGATGCCGGCGGTGGTGGTACGGGACGGCCGGTTCACCGCGCACCGCCCTTCCCCGGTGTCCCGTAGACGGTGCCGACCGCGGGCAGCGGGAGCGCGGGCAGCGCCTTGCGCCGGTCGGGGGTGACGGGGACGAGGCCGTCCGGCGTGGCCGCCGCGCCGCCGGTGCCGGGGACGCCGGTGCCGAAGCTCAGTTCGTTGATGTTCGCGCGGCCGTTGAGCGTGCGGTGGACCGGGTCGTACGCCTTGAGGGCGTTCCCGGCCGCGAGGGGCGCGGTGTCGAGTGCCTCGGCGAGCGAGGCGCGCTGGTCGACGAGGGTCCGGGTGAGCGGGACGAGGAGGTCGACGTTCTTCTTCAGGCTGCCGCGGTTGTCCTCGATGAAGGTCTTCACCTGGGCGAGGGCGGTGCCCAGTTCCTTGAGCGCGGCACCCAGGTGCTCCTTGTCCTCGGCGAGGAAGCCGGTGACGGTCGCGAGCCGCTGTTCGGCCGTGCGGACGTCGCCGTCGTTGTTCTTCAGCATGGTGGTGAAGGCCTGGAGGTGGGTGAGCGTGGCGAAGAGGTCGCCGCTGCTGCGGTCCAGCGTCCTCGCGGCCTTGCCGAACTGCTCGATGGATTCGCCGATGGCCTTGCCGTTGCCGCGGAGGTTCGCGGCGCCGGTGTCGAGGAGCCCGGCCAGGGCGCCGTCGGCGTTGGCGCCCTTGGGACCGAGGGCCTCGCTGAGTTCGGTGATGGACGCGTACAGCTGGTCGACCTCCAGGGGGGTGGCGTTGCGGGCGGCCGGCAGGACGGCGCCTTCCCGGATCTCCGGTCCGCCCGTGTAGGCGGGGGCGAGCTGGATGTAGCGGTCGGCGACGACGCTGGGCGCGACGATGACCGCGTGGGCGCCGGCGGGGACGCGGACGCCCTCGTCGATCAGCAGGGTCACCTCGACCTCCTTGCCCTCGGGGCGTACGGGGCCGACGCTGCCGACCCTGACCCCGAGGACGCGGAGGTCGGAACCCTCGTACACGCCGGTGGCCCGGTCGAAGCGGGCGGTGATGCGGGTGGTGCGGGACTCGTCGAGGGCCATGACGCCGGAGGCGCCGGCGACGGCCATGAGGGCGAGTCCGGTGGTGATGCCGAGGGCGCGTCGGAGGTTCACCGGGCACCGCCTCCTGTCGGCTTGGGCGGCAGGCACCCGGTGGCCGGGGGTGTGCCGGGTGCCAGGTAGTTCCGGGGGACGAGACCGCAGACGTACGTGTCGAACCAGCGGCCGTTGCCGAGGGTGTTGCCGACGAGCCGGTAGTACGGCCCGGCCAGCGCCAGCGTCTTGTCGAGGCTCTCGCGGTTCTTCAGCAGGACGCCGGTGACCCTGCCGAGTGCGGCCAGGGTGGGCCCGAGCTGCCGGTCGTTGTCCCGCACCAGGCCGGTGAGCTGGGTGCCGAGGTTCCTGGCGCCGGTGAGCAGCTGGTGGATGGCGTCGCGGCGGGCCTGGAGTTCGCCGAGGAGCAGGCTGCCGTCCTCCAGGAGCGTCTCGAAGCTGCTCTTCTTCCCCTCCAGGGTTCGGGTGAGCTGCCTGCTGCCCTTGAGGAGTTCGGCGAGCTGCGCGTCGCGCGAGGAGACCGTCCGGGAGAGGGCTGACAGGCCGGTGGCGGCGCTGCGCACGTCGGGCGGGGAGTTCGCGAACGTGGCGGAGATGGCCCGGAAGCTCTCGGCGAGCTGCCGGGTGTCGATGGCGTCGATGGTGTCGCCGAGGCCGGTGAGGGCCTGGGTGACGTCGTAGGGAGAGGTGGTGCGGGAGGCGGGGATGCGTTCGGTGGGGTCCTGGGCGCGGCCGCCGAGGGGGTCGACGGCCAGGTACTTCTCGCCGAGCAGGGTCTTGATGGCGATGGCGGCGGTGCTGGAGTCGCCGATCCAGGTGGTGTCGTCGACCTCGAACGCCACCCTGACCTTGGCGCCGTCGAGTCCGATGGCGGTGACCTCGCCGACCTTGACGCCGGCGACGCGGACCTCGTCGCCCTCGTCGAGCCCGGCGGCCTCGGTGAAGTCGGCGGTGTAGCCGGTGGTGCCGCCGGTCAGGGCGTCCACCTGGTACGCGCCGAGGGCGATCAGGGCGAGGAGGAGCAGGCCGACGACGCCGACGGTGACGGGGTCGCGGTCCCGTACGGGTGTGAAGGCCGGCGGCTTCCGCCGTGGCCGCCCCGGGGGCGGGGCGCTCGGGCGCGGCCGGCGGTGGAGCGGGAGGCGGAACCGCGTCGGGCGCGGGTGCGGGAGTCTCATGCGCGGCACCTCGGTTCGGTGAGCGCGATACCGGTGGGGGCCGGGGAGCCGTCGTCGGTGGTGACGCCGCTGACGGTGGCCTCGCAGAGGTAGAGGTTGAGCCACGATCCGTACGAGGCGAGGCGTCCGACGGCCTGCATCTTGGCGGGTGTGGTGCGCAGGAAGTCCTCGATCCGGTCGGTGCTCTCCGCCAGCTGTCCGGACAGTCGGCCGAGTTGGCGGATGTCGGTCTTGAGCGGGGCCCGCCCGTCCTCCAGGAGGCCGGCGGTGACGGTGGTGAGCGATCCCATGGCGGTGATGGCCTCGCCGAGGGGTTCGCGGTCGCCCGCGAAGCCGCTGACGAGCTGCTGGAGGGTGACGACGAGGTCGTTGAAGCGGGCTTCCCGGTCGTTGACCGTCCTCAGCACCGTGTTCAGGTTTTTGATCACTTCGCCGATGACCTTGTCCTTGCCCGCGACGGTGGTGGTGAGCGATCCGACGTGCTCCAGGAGGGCGTCGACGGTGCCGCCCTCTCCTTGCAGGACCCGCACGATCGATCCGGCCAGGTCGTTGACCTCGTCGGGCGACAGGCCCTGGAAGAGCGGCTGGAACCCGTTGAAGAGCTGGGTGAGGTCGAGCGCGGGCGTGGTGCGTTCGAGCGGGATGACCGCGCCGGCGGGCAGCGACCGGCCGACGGGTCCGGTGCCGCGGTCGAGGTCGACGTAGCGCTGGCCGACCATGTTGAGGTACTTGATCGACGCGGTGGCCGAGGCGGGCAGGGCGCGTCCCTTCCTCACGGCGAAGGCGACTTCGGCCACCCGTCGGTCGGCGACCCTGATCGACTCGACCTGTCCGACCTTGACCCCGGCGATGCGGACGCTGTCGCCCTCGACGAGTCCCGTGGCGTCGGTGAAGCGGGCCCGGTAGGTGACGGTGTCGCCGACGCCCTTGTTGGCGACGGAGAAGGCGAGGACGGTGGTGGCGAGGACCGTCACCACGACGAACGCGAGCGATTTGACGAGCGGTCCGGCCAGGGAGCGGCGCTTCACTTGAGGGTCACCTCCGCTCCGCGGAAGACGGGTCCGGTCAGGACGGTGCTCCAGTCGGGGAGGGCCTGCGGGGCGGTCCCGAGGCCCGGGGCGATCAGTTCGTTGACGAGCTGGTTCTCCTGCGGCGAGTTGGGCAGGCCGAGGCCGCGGTCGGCCGCGCGGGACGCGGGGGCGGGCGCGCCGGTGTAGGGGACGGCGTAGCAGTGGGGGCCGCCGGTCGCGTCGTACACCGGCCGGTCCTTGCCGGGGACGTACCGGCCGAGGGAGGGGACGGTCCTGAGGTTCACATGGAGGCCGGGCTCGTCGGTGCCCTTGCCGAGCGCCTTGTCCATGGCGGGGACGAAGCCGGCGAGGGTGCGCAGGGTGCAGGGGAACGATGAGGAGTGGCGGGCGAGGAGTTCCAGGGTGGGGCGGGAGGCGGCGGAGAGCCGGATGATGTTGCTCCGGTTGTCGCGGAGGAAGGACGTCAGGTCCTGGGCGGAGGCGGTGGTGGTGCCGTAGAGGTCCGCGAGCCCGGCCTGCTGGTCGGCGATGGTGCCGCTGGTGGTGGTGAAGTCGGTGAGGGCGTCGAGTACGTCGGGGGCGGCGTCGCCGTACACCCGGCTGACCTCGACGAGGTGGGTGATGTCCCGGTTGAGGGCGGGCAGGTGGGGGTTGAGGCGCTTCAGGTGGCCTTCGAGGGTGACGAGGGTGTCGCCGAGCTGCCGCCCGCGCCCTTCGAGGGCCTGGGCGACGGCGGTGAGGGTGGCGGACAGCTTCTCCGGCTTGACGGCGGTGAGCAGCGGGAGGAGCCGGTCGAGGACCTGTTCCAGCTCGACGGCGTTGGCGGAGCGGTCCTGCGGGATGGTGTCGCCGGCCGCGAGGGCGCGCGGGGACGGGCCGGCGCCGGGCGGTACGAGGGCGACGAACCGTTCGCCGAAGAGGGTGGTCGGCAGCATCTGGGCGGTGACGTCGGCCGGGACCCGGTCGAGGTGCCGGGGGTCGAGGGCGAGGGTGAGCCGGGCGCCGGTGCCGTCGGAGCGGATGTCGCGCACCTCCCCGATGACCACGCCGCGCAGTTTCACCTCCGCGCCGCGGTGCATCTCGTTGCCGGCGCTGCCGGTCAGGACGGTGATCGTGGCGTCCTGGGTGAACTCCTTGCCGTACACCGCCAGCGAGAGCCGGACCAGGAGGACGGGCACGAGCAGGAACACGACCCCGGCGAGGCGTCTGCGTACGGTCGTTGTGTTCATCCGGCCACCTTCACGGTCGTCGTCGCGCCCCAGAGCGCGAGCGAGAGGAAGAAGTCGGTCACGCTGATCAGCACGATGGCGTTGCGTACGGAGCGGCCGACGGCGACGCCGACGCCGGCCGGGCCGCCGGTGGCTCGGAAGCCGTAGTAGCAGTGGGCGAGGATCACCATCACGCTGAAGATCAGGACCTTGAGGATGGAGAGCAGGACGTCGTCCGGCGAGAGGAAGAGGTCGAAGTAGTGGTCGTAGGTGCCCGCCGACTGTCCGTTGAACAGGACGGTGACCGTGCGGGAGGCCGCGTAGGAGGAGAGCAGCCCGATGGCGTAGAGCGGGACGATCGCGACGACGCCCGCGATGATGCGGGTGGTGACGAGGTAGGGCATGGACCGCACGCCCATCGCTTCGAGGGCGTCGACCTCCTCGTTGATGCGCATGGCGCCGAGCTGGGCGGTGAAGCCGGCGCCGACGGTGGCGGAGAGGGCGAGGCCGGCGACGAGCGGGGCTATCTCGCGGGTGTTGAAGTAGGCGGAGATGAAGCCGGTGAACGCGGACGTGCCGATCTGGTTGAGCGCGGCGTAGCCCTGGAGGCCGACGACGGTGCCGGTGAACAGGGTCATGGCGATCATCACGCCGATGGTGCCGCCGATGACGCCGAGGCCGCCGCTGCCGAACGCGACCTCGGCGAGGAGGCGTTGCACCTCCCGGAAGTAGCGCCGCAGCGTGCGCGGTATCCACGCCAGGGCCTTGACGTAGAAGACGAGGTGGTCGCCGGAGCGGTCGAGCCAGGCGAGCGGGGACGCCATCGTCAGGCCCCCTTCGCCGGGACGATCTGGAGGTAGAGGGCGGTGAGGACCATGTTGACGAAGAAGAGGAGGAGGAAGGTGATGACGACGGACTGGTTGACCGCGTCACCGACCCCCTTCGGTCCGCCGCGCGGATTGAGGCCCCGGTGGGCGGCGACGATGCCGGCGAGGAAGCCGAAGATCAGCGCCTTGATCTCGCTGATCCAGAGGTCGGGGAGCTGGGCGAGGGCGGAGAAGCTGGCGAGGTAGGCGCCTGGGGTGCCGTCCTGCATGATCACGTTGAAGAAGTAGCCGCCGAGCGTGCCGACGACGGAGACCATGCCGTTGAGGAGCACGGCGACGAGCATGGTGGCGAGGACCCGGGGGACGACCAGGCGCTGGACGGGCGAGACGCCCATGACCTCCATGGCGTCGAGCTCCTCGCGGATCTTGCGGGAGCCGAGGTCGGCGCAGATGGCGGAGCCGCCGGCGCCGGCGATCAGGAGGGCGACGATCAGCGGGCTGGCCTGCTGGACGACGGCCAGGACGCTGGCCCCGCCGGTGAACGACTGGGCGCCGAGCTGCTGGGTGAGCGAGCCGACCTGGAGGGCGATCACCGCGCCGAACGGGATCGAGACCAGGGCGGCGGGCAGGATGGTGACGCTCGCGACGAACCAGAACTGCTCCACGAACTCGCGCAGTTGGAACGGCCGCCGGAACATGTCGCGCGCCACGGTGGCGGCCAGCGCGAACAGTCGCCCCGTCTCCCGCAGGGGCGCGAGCGCCCGCGTGGGCGGCCGGTACGGGCCCGCGTCCGGCTCGGCTTCCGGGTCCGCGGTCATGAGACGGCACCGCCGACCGCGCCGGCGGGCGCGCCGTCGACCCGGTCACCGGCCGCGTAGCTCCGGAGGATCGCGGCTCTGGCGGGCTCCGGCAGCTGGGGCAGCAGGGCGAGGACCCGCTCGCGGCGGCGCGCCACGGCGGCGCGGGGCGGCAGGCCGGGCGACGGCTCCAGCTGGGGGGCGAGGGTGCGGGGGGCGTACGGGGCGGACGTGCGCTGCTCGCGCGCCAGCGTGGCGGCGTCCTTCTCCTCCGACATGCCGATGGGGCCCTCGCGCCGCCCGCTGAGGAATTGCGCCACGACCGGCTCGTCGCTGGTGAGCAGCACCTCGCGCGGTCCGAAGGTGACGAGGTTGCGGCGGAAGAGCATGCCCATGTTGTCCGGGACCGTGGCCGCGATGTCGAGGTTGTGCGTGACGATGAGCATCGTGGCGTCGATCTGGGCGTTGAGGTCGATCAGCAGTTGTGAGAGATACGCGGTGCGGACGGGGTCCAGCCCGGAGTCGGGTTCGTCGCAGAGGATGATCTGCGGGTCGAGGACGAGGGCGCGCGCCAGTCCGGCGCGTTTGCGCATTCCGCCGGATATCTCGCCGGGCAGTTTTCCCTCGGCGCCGACGAGCCCGACCATCTCCATCCGCTCCATGACGATGCGGCGGATCTCGGACTCCTTCTTACGGGTGTGCTCCCGCAGCGGAAAGGCGATGTTGTCGAACAACGACATCGAGCCGAAGAGGGCGCCGTCCTGGAACATCAGCCCGAACAGTTTCCGTGTTTCGTAGATGTCGCGCTCGGGACTGTTCACCATGTCGACGCCGTCGATGAGGACGCGTCCGCGTTCGGGTTTCAGCAGCCCGATGATGGATTTCAGGAATACCGTCTTGCCGGTGCCCGAGGGACCGAGCATCACGCTGACCTCGCCGGCGGGCAGGGTGAGGGTGACGTCCTGCCAGACATTCTGTCTGCCGAAGGATTTGGTGAGTCCTTCGACGACCACTTCTGTTCCCACCACAACTCCCAGGTCCCGCTCTTGCTGAGGAAGTGACAAAAGTGCGTCGGGAAGCGCACGTTACGGTCACTCGACGGACATCGACAAGCGCCCCGCACGACGCGTTCGGAGTGACCGGATGGTTTGTCACCGGGTGACAAACCGGTTCCGTCCCCTTGTCGCCGGGTGCGTAACGGCACTCGGCCGGATCACCGTTCGGGCTTCGGCTTCGGCGGCTCGGGGCAGTATTCCGGCTGGCCCGGCGAGCACAGCACGCCCTGGGTCATCCTGGTGTGGTTGCCGCCCCCGGACAGCGAGGCCGTGAACAGCCGGTCCAGGTCCTCCGTGACGCCGCAGCCGCTGAACTCCGGAATGGTCGCGGTGCCGGTCAGCGGGCCGCCGGTGACCACGGTGTACCCGTGCGGCCTGCCCTCGGCGTCGTACGAGCCGCGGCCGGTCAGGGACAGTTCCATGGGCCGGGCGGTGCGGCACGCTGGGCCGACGTCGAGCGGGGTCCCGTTCACCTTGACGTCGCTGAGCCGCACCCACAGTCTCGCGGTTCCCCTCGTCACCTCGGAGAACTGGCCGTCGGGTGAGAAGTAGCTGCCGGTGGCGATCTCCATGGGCGCGTCCAGAATGAGTTCCGCGGTGGCCGTCGTCGGCATGAACCCGAACGTGAGGAACGTCGACCGGACGGGCGGCAATTGCGGTTTCCCCCTGTACGAGAACGTGGCGTCGCTGTACATGGTGAAGACCAGCCCGTCGTCGCGCGGGCACTGATAGGTCTGGGTGGCCTTCGCCATGTCCACCTTCATCAGGCCCGGATCCTTGATGAACATGGCCGAGCCCAGTTTCCGGACGTTGGCGAAGCCGGCGATGTAGCCGTGGCTCGGTACCGGATCCTGCGTCGCGGGCGGCTGCTCCACGCACTCGCCGGCCGCGCCCGCCCGGGGTCCCGGAGCCCTGTCCGTGGGCGGGCGGGGCGGTGCGGGGGGCGTCCCGTCCCCCGGGTCGCCGGGGCTGCCGGACGGCTCCGCACCGGCCGGGGGCCGCTCGCCGGGGGCCGGGGGGCGCTCGTCCACGACCGGTGGCCGCTCGCCCGCGCCGGGCACCGCGAGGACGGCGACGCGGCCGATGGTCAGGTCCTGGTCCTGGTCCGGCTCGCAGGTGACGGCGAGCCCCGGCGGCGTGGTCGGGGTGTTGTCGGCCTGGCGCAGGAGCAGGTCCAGGGTGACCGGGCCGGCGGAGAAGGTGAGGTCGCCCCCCGACGAGGCGGTCACCGTGGGCACCGCACCGGCGCCTTCGACGGTGTGCGGCCCGGTGGCCGGGAGGGCGCGGTCCGGGACGGTCAGCTGGGTCCAGGGCAGGTCCGCGGTGTCGTCGCCCTGCGCCACCCGTCCGGTGAGGCGCGCCGCTCCGTTCGCGGTCGCCGCGCCCAGGGCACGGAGCTCGGCCACCGCCTCCGCGGGCAGCTCCACGGCGACCCGCGCGTCCGCGGGCCGTACCGGCCGGCCGGCCGCGACCTGCCGCGGCAGCGCGGTCGAGACCCGCACCCGGGCGGGGTGCCGGCCGCCCGGCGGACCGCACCGGTAGCCGAACTCCGCCTCCACGGGCCGCATGCCCTCGTCCACGGCGATCCCGGTGCCGGTGCCGGGCACGAGCCCGGCCACCAGGACCGCTGCCCCGATCGACGCCGTGCGCGCCCAGGTACGCCGGCGCCGGTCGCCGCCCCGCCTGCTGTCACCCATCGGTCTCACTCCCACATCGCCCGCTGCTGTCCGTCCCCGCGGTGGGCACGGGCCCTCACGTGGCCGTGCGGCCGGTGCCGGCCGACCGCACGACTCGTGACGGGCTCGCCCGTGTGACGCTTACGGGCTGGTGACCGTGATGACCGGCGAGACCTGGTACTTGGCGCCGAACTTGGCCTTGTCGCCGGTCTTGATCAGACCGGCGCAGGAGCCGGACGCGCTGGTGACCGTCAGCGCGGGCGTCGCGTCCGGGACGATCTCCAGCACGCCGGTGCCGTTGGTGTAGCTGCCGGTGTTGGCGGAGCCCTCGATCGTCGCGTTGCAGGTGCCCAGCAGGCTGGTGCCGGTGAGGGTCACCTTGACACCGGTCAGCGTGCCCTTGGTGACCCCGCCGCTGTAGGTCACGCCGTTCAGCTTCATCGGCTGGACGGACTGCGAGACCCACTTCGACCCCAGCGGACCGTTGCACTTCGTGGTGGAGGTGCCGAACGTGGCGTTGGCGATGGTGGCCACGCCGGCACCGCTCGCGTACACGCCGTCGACGGCCGTCCCGCTCGCGGCGTACACCGAGCAGGTGATGGTGGCGCCGGTCGTGACGTTGGTGAGTACGGCGTTGACCGCCGCGACGTTGGTGGCGCTGAAGGTGTCGTTGGCGGCCGGGTTGTTGACGGTCCACTGCGCCTGGGGGGCGGCCGAGGCGGTCGTCGCGGAGATTCCGGCGGCGGCCAGTAATGCGGCGGCGGAAATGGCTGAGATTCTGGTAATGCGTCGCACGGGCTGTTCCCTCCTGAGGGATGGGGGGTACCTGATGACCGCTTCTCCACCCCGCGTATGCGGCTCGTACGCGGCGGGGAAAAGCGGTGGCGGCTCAATTCACGGAACACGGGGCCTGATTCGGACGGCCACCAGGTCGAGCACGTTGCGCGATTGACGCTACGAGCGAGTAACCGGCCGCGCAATACTCGCCCGTAAGTTTTCCCCGCCACTCTTACCGACGGGTATTTTCTTGTCGCCCAGGCCACAGATCGCGTGGGTTTCTTGTCCAACAGTGAGTACTCCCGCCCCTCCGTCCCCGCGCCGCCCTTCTCCGGGCGCGGGTGACGGTCGGGCTTCGGCCAGATCCGCGCCCCGCACGCGCGGCCATGGTCGGAACTGATGCGCGGCCGGCGGCTCCTGGTCTATGTTCGGCACCCACGAAGTGCTCGAACCCGCCCGTACGTGGGAGTGCTTCCCCCCACGCGCCCCCGCACCACCTCCCCCACCGGCACACCCGGAGAAGGAGGGGCAACCCGCCATGCCCCGGTCCACCACCCAGCCGTCGGACGCGGGCGAGCCACTGGGGCCGCTCCCCCAGGAGTTCGCCGCCATCATCCGGCCCGAACTGCCCAGTCTCATCAAGGAGATAGGCATCGAGGTCACCCGCGCCTACCCCGAGTACGCCCGCCTCCTCAACGGCCCCTACGCCCAGGCGATCCGCCTGGGCGTGGAGCAGAACATCTCCGTCTTCGTCGACCAGGTCGCCTCCCCGACGGCCCCCACGACCCTGCGGGACGAGATGTGCCGGAGGTTCGGCCGGTTCGAGGCGTACGAGGGGCGCACCATGGAGACCCTCCAGGGCGCCTACCGCCTGGGAGCCCGGGTGGCGCTGCGGCGGGCCAAGAAGGTGGGCCGGCGCTACAACCTCTCCCCCTCCCTGATGCTGAGCTTCGCCGACGCGTTGTTCGCGTACGTCGACGAGCTGGAGGCGCTGTCCCGCGAGGGCTACCTCCAGGTACGGGCCGAGACGGTGGAGGAGGCCGAGGCGTTACGCAGGCGGCTGCTCCACCTCGTTCTCGCCGGGCCGCCCGTGCCGCGCACCGCCGTCACCGAGCTGGCCGAGCAGACCGGCTGGCCGCTGCCGGACCGGGTCACGCTCGTCGCCCTGCGCCCGCCGGCCCGGCTCTCCCGGTCCGGGAAACTCGACAACGATGTCCTGATCGACCTGAGCGACCCGCAGCCGCACCTGCTGCTCCCCGGCCCGCTGGACGAGGCGCGAAGACGGGATCTGGAGGCGGCGCTGCCCTCGACCCGGGGCGCCGTCGGCCTCACCGTCCCGACCGCGTCCGCCGCCGACTCGCTCCGCTGGGCCCGACGCGTGCTGGAGCTGATCGACGCCGGGGTCGTCGAGGACGCCCCGCTCGCCCTGGCCTCCGACCACCTGATCACCCTGTGGCTCCTGGCCGACCCCGCCCTCGTCGACCAGCTCGCCGAGCGTGAACTCGCCCCGCTCGCCGGGCTCACCCCCACCCGGAGGGACCGGCTCATCGAGACCCTGCGCATCTGGCTGGACACCCGCGGCACCGCCGCCCAGATGGGCGAGCTGCTCGACGTCCACCCCCAGACCGTGCGCTACCGGATGCGCAACCTGGAGGCGCGCTTCGGCGGCCGGCTCGCCGACCCGCGCTCCCGGTTCGCGACCGAGGCGGTGCTCCGCGCCCTGCACCTGCGCGCCGCGGGGACGCGCGGCCGGCGCGGCGGCGGCTGAACCGCCGCCGCACGGGCGGCTCCTCGGCCGATGGCCCGTGGATCACCCGTGGCCGGCACGGTCCGCCCGGGTTCGCAGAAACGGAAAAGTACGGTCTCCGGGGCAAACGGTTGCAGCACAGATACAAACCCTTGGGGAAAACGCGAACTTGATGCTGTACCCATGGAGGGAGCACAGCAAACAGACGACTGCCACAAGCAGGCTTGACCTACGAAGGACTCCACGTGACCGCGTCGCCCCTCGTCCCCGTCCCGATCCCCGACCGGGTCGCCGCCCTCATCGGGTCGTGCATGCCGATCGGCATCCTTCAGGCGGAGGTCGACGCCGAGTGCGCGGCCCGCGAGGTGTACCGGTTCCGCGCACCGCTGTGCACCGAGGACCAGGCGGACCGCGAGCACGCACTGGCGGCGCTGGCCAGGGCGAACAAGGTGCTCGGCGCCTACAACCCGGGGCTGCTGCTGCGGCCGGGCGCGGCCTGGCGCTGATCGGCGGGCGCGGCCGATCGGTGCGGGTACCGGTGCTCTCGCTTCACGGCCCGGCCGGCCGCTCGTCCCCGTCGACGTACAGCCAGGCGCCGTCCGCCTTCTCGAAGCGGCTGTGCTCGCGCATCGCGCCGGGCTCGCCCTGGTGGGTGCAGCGGGCGACGAAGGTGACCGTGCCGGTGGTGTGGAAGAGGGTGCCGTCGGTGGTGGCGACGACCTCCAGACCGGTCCAGCGCATGGCCGGGTCGAAGTCGACGCCCGCGGGCCGGGTTTCCGGCGCCCAGGTGCGCAGGAGGTACGGCTCGTCGCCGACGACGAAGGCGCTGTAGCGGGAGCGCATCAGCCGTTCGGCGGTCGGGGCGAGGGCCTCACCGCTGTGAAACCGGCCACAACAGTCCGCGTAGGCGGCGGGCAGGCCGCACGGGCAGGGGTCGTCGGCGCGCACCCGGGGGACGGGCCGGGGACGACCGGCGGACCGTGCGTCGCGGGAGGTGGGGCGGGGGGTGGTGCGGCGGGCGGAGGCGCGTCGGGACATGCGCCCCATTCTGCCGGTCGGCGGTGGGCGCGCGACCCGGTGCCCGCGCCGCTACGGAGAGTAGTGAGATCGGGGCCCGTCGGCCGCGTACCGTCACCTGACCGAAGTTGACGAGTGATGGAGGGGATCATGCAGCCGTTCGCGTGCAGCTACGCGCGTCCGCAGAAGGCTTCGGAGGACGTCACCGCTCGCTATGTCTACGACCCGGCGCTCCAGCTGAACGTCCTGCCTGACGGGCGTCCGGCGATCAGCGACCGCGCGGTGCTGCTGGCCGCCGGGACGACGACGTCCACCGCCGGTTCCCAGACGCACTTCGACGACTGAGCGACCCGGTCGGGTACGCGCTGATGACCGTACTGGTCCTGACGAGCCCTCAGGACGTCACGGCGGATTTGGTGGTGGCCGAACTGCACGAGCGGGGCGTGCCGCTGGTGCGGCTGGACCCGGCGGATCTGCCCGGCGGGGCGGACCTGTCGGCCGAGTACGTCCACGGGGACTTCCACTGCTACCTGTCGGCCCAGGGCCGCATGGTCGGCTCCGGGGCCCTGCGCTCCGTCTGGGTGCGCAGGCCCGGCGAGCCGGCGGCGCACGCGCCCGGGACGTCGGCCTGGCTGGGCGCCGAGACCGCGCAGGCGCTGTACGGGATGCTGTACTCCACGACCGCGCGCTGGATGAACCACCCGCGGCAGGCGGCGCAGGCCCGGTACAAGCCGTGGCAGCTGCGGGCGGCGCACCTCAGCGGGTTCGCCGTGCCGCCCACCCTGATCACCACCTTCCCGAGGGTGGCGGCGGAGTTCACGGCACGGTACGGCCCGGTCGTGGTCAAGTCCCTGTCGGGGCCGCCGCGCACCGACCCGCCGGTCGCGCTGCCGACGACGCTGGTGGAGCCCGGCGCGGATTTCGCGGGGGTGGCGGCCTGCCCGACGCTCCTCCAGCAGTACGTGGCCAAGCGGGCCGACATCCGGCTCACCTGTGTGGGCGGCCGGCTGTTCGCCGCCCGCAAGGCGTCCGCCGAGGGGCAGGTCGACGGGCGGTACGGCGACACCGGGCACGCGTGGGAGCCGGCCGGGGTGCCCGACCGGATCGCCCGGCCGGTGCGCGAGTTCATGGACCTGGCGGGCCTGGCGTACGCCGCGTTCGACTTCGCCGAGGACGCCGAGGGCCTGTGGTGGTTCCTGGAGTGCAACCAGGGCGGGCAGTTCGGTTTCGTGGAGCTGGAGACCGGTCAGCCGATCGCCGGGGCGGTCGCCGCCTGGCTGGGCGCTCCGCCGCCCAGGTGTCCGTGACCGCGGGCCGGCGGGAACCGGCCATTGTGCGAAGGAGGGACGCACGGTGGTTCCGGGGTCCGGCGGGACGGCCCTAAGCTCCTGCGTCCGACGGGACGTTACCGCGGGTAAGAGGTGGGTGGGGCATGCACCGTACGGGTACGACGCGACGCACCTTCATGGCGGGCGCCACCGCCGTCACCGGGGCGGTGGGGGCGGGCGCCCTGCCGGCCGCCCCCGCCGTGGCGGCGACCGCGGCGGCGGAGGCGGCGGAGGCGCCGTCGGTCGCGGTGTTCGGCGGTGGCGTCGCCGGGCTCACCGCCGCGCACGAGCTGGCCGAGCGCGGCTTCCGGGTCACCGTCCACGAGCGCCGCGCCCTCGGCGGCAAGGCGCGCAGCATGGACGTACCGGGCAGCGGGCGGGGCGGGCGCGGACCGCTGCCGGCCGAGCACGGTTTCCGCTTCATCCCCGGCATCTACCACAACCTGCCCGACACGATGCGGCGCATCCCCTTCCCGGGCAACGCGCACGGCGTGTACGACAACCTGGTCGCGCCCCGCGAGATGATGTTCGCCCGCACGGGCCGCGAGGACCTGCGGATGTCCATCCCGTGGCCGGGCCACCGACCGGAGCGGCTCACGCTGGACGAGATCCGCCGCGCCCTCACCGCGCTCGTCGAGACGGCCACCGGACTGCCCCTCCACGAGGGCGCGTACTTCGTCAACCGCGCGCTCGTCTTCCTCACCAGCTGCGACGAGCGGCGCGACACGGTGTGGGAGCGGACGCCCTGGTGGGACTTCACCCGGGCGGCGCGCATGTCGGAGACGTACCAGCGGATCCTGGCCGTCGGCGTCACCCGCAACATCGTGGCGACCAAGGCGGAGGAGGCGAGCACCCGCACGGTCGGCACGCTCGGCGAGGCGTTCGTCTTCAACGCGCTCGGCCGCGGCGCGGACGGCCCGCCGGACCGGATCCTCAACGCGCCCACCAACGAGGCGTGGATCGACCCGTGGGTGGCGCATCTGCGCTCCCTGGGGGTCGAGTTCGAGATCGGCTCGACCCTGCGCGAGGTGCGGTACGGGGACGGGCGGGTCACCGGCGCGCTGGTCGAGGACCCCGGGGGCGTTCGCACCACGGTCACCGCCGACCACTACGTCTGCGCGCTGCCGGTGGAGCACGCGCGGCGCACCTGGGGCGCGGCGCTGCGCGCGGCGGACCCGCGGCTGGCACGCTGCGACGGGCTGCGGACGGACTGGATGACGGGCATCCAGTTCTATCTGACGGAACGGCCGCCGATGGTGCGCGGCCACGTCAACTGCATCGACTCGCCGTGGTCGCTGACGGCGATCGCGCAGGCCGGGCACTGGCCGGAGCGGGACTTCGCCGCCGACTACGGCGACGGCGTGGCCGTGGAGTGCCTGTCCGTGGACATCTCGGAGTGGGACAGGCCGGGGGTCCTGTACGGGAAGACCGCGAAGCAGTGCACCCGCGAGCAGGTCGCCCGCGAGGTGTGGGCCCAGCTCAAGGCGGCCCTCAACGACACGGGCCGTACCGTGCTCAAGGACGGCGCCCTGCACTCGTGGTTCCTGGACCCGGGCGTGGCCGGCCTCGGTACGCCGAACCCCACCAACGAGGACGAACTGCTGATCCACCCGGCCGGCACGTTCCACCTGCGTCCCCCGGCGGCCACGGCGGTCCCGAACTTCTTCCTGGCGGGCGACTACGTGTCGGTGGACATCGACCTGGCCACGATGGAGGGCGCCAACGCCGCCGCCCGCCAGGCGGTCAACGCCCTGCTGGACCGCACCGGTTCCGACGCGCCGCGCTGCACCGTGAAGCCCCTGTTCCGGGCTCCGGAGATCGAGGCACTGAAGCGCCACGACCGCACCCGCTACCGGCTGGGCCTGCCCAACGCGCTGGACCTCGGCTGAGGGACGACGCCGGGGCGCCCGTCCGGGGCACGACGGCCGGGCGCCCGGTGGCCGTCCCCGGGCACGTCCGCGCGGCCGAGTAGCGTGACGGCATGAAGCTGACGATTCTGGGTGGCGGCGGGTTCCGGGTGCCGCTGGTGTACCGGGCGCTGCTGGGCGACCGCGCGGAGGGGCGGGTCACCCGGGTGACGCTGCACGACGTGGACGCGGGCCGGCTGGCGGCGATCGGCGGGGTGCTGGCCGAGCAGGCGCGGGGCGTGCCGGACGCGCCGGCGGTGACGGCGACGACCGACCTCGACGAAGCCCTGCGGGGAGCGGACTTCGTGTTCTCGGCGATCCGCGTCGGGGGCCTGGCCGGGCGGGCCGCGGACGAGCGGGTGGCGCTGGCCGAGGGCGTGCTGGGGCAGGAGACGGTGGGCGCCGGCGGGATCGCGTACGGGCTGCGGACGGTCCCGGTGGCGGTGGACATCGCCCGCCGCGTGGCGCGGATCGCGCCTGACGCCTGGGTCATCAACTTCACCAACCCGGCCGGCCTCGTGACCGAGGCCATGTCCCGGGTCCTGGGCGACCGGGTGATCGGCATCTGCGACTCGCCGGTGGGCCTGGGGCGGCGGGTGGCGCGCCTGCTGGGCGCCGACCCGGACGAGGCGTGGTTCGACTACGTGGGCCTGAACCACCTCGGGTGGCTGCGCGGGGTGCGGGTCGCCGGGCGGGACGAGCTGCCGCGGCTGCTGGCGGACCCGGAGGCGCTGGGCTCCTTCGAGGAGGGGAGGCTGTTCGGCGCGGAGTGGCTGCGGGCACTGGGCGCGATCCCCAACGAGTACCTGCACTACTACTACTTCAACCGCGAGGCGGTCCACGCCTACCGGGAGGCCGCGCGGACGCGGGGCGCGTACCTGCGCGAGCAGCAGGCCGCGTTCTACGGCTCGCCCTCCCTGGGGAGCTGGCAGGCAACCCTCGCCGAGCGCGAGGCCACCTACATGGCGGCCAACCGCGAGGCGGCCGCCGCCGGTGACCGCGCCGAGGAGGACCTGGAGCCGGGTGGCTACGAGCGGGTCGCCCTGGCGCTGATGCGGGCCATCGCCCGCGACGAGCGCACCACCCTCATCCTGAACGTCCGCAACCGCACCACCCTGTCGGTCCTGGACGCGGACGCGGTGGTCGAGGTGCCCTGCTTCGTCGACGCCAACGGCGCCCACCCGGTGTCCGTGGCACCGCTCCCCGGCCACGCGGCCGGCCTGGTGACGACGGTCAAGGCGGTCGAGCGCGAGGTGCTGGCGGCGGCGGAGAGCGGTTCGCGGGAGACGGCCGTCAAGGCCTTCGCCCTGCACCCGCTGGTCGACTCCGTCTCCGTGGCGCGCCGGCTCCTGGACGCGTACGCGCACGAGCACCCGGGTCTGGGCCACCTGGCACGGCGGTGACCCGCGGTCGCCGATGGTGGCCAACGGCGGTGTCTTTACGGCACGTTGGGCACACCGTACGCTCCGGCCCCATGGTTGCCCAACGCCTTGGACGAGCCGCCGCGCTGATCGGCGCGGCCTCCCTCCTCACCACCGCCCTGGTGGGCTCAGGACCGGCCACCGCCGGGGAACGCCCACCGGTCACCGCGTCCGCCACCGTCGTCCCCGTACAGACCACCGGTCCCGCCGACAAGCGGTTCAACCTGGTACTGCTCGGGGACGGCTACACCGCCGCGCAGCTCCCGGAGTTCCGGGCGGACGCCGAGAAGCACCTCAACGTCCTGTGGAGCATCGAGCCGTTCGCCTCCTACCGCTCGTACATCAACGTGTGGGCCGTCGAGGTGCCCTCCCCCGAGTCGGGCGTCGACTGCGACCCCGGCCTGGACGCGCCACGCCGTGACACACCGCTCGGCATGGGCTTCTGGGGCGGCTGCGACGCGGGCAGCGTGCAGCGGCTGCTGACCGTCGACAGCGGCGCGGCGAACGCGCTCGCCGACCTCGTCCCCGGCACGACGGGCGCCAACCGGCAGATCGTCGCCCTCGCCAACAGCGACACCTACGGCGGCGCGGGCGGCACCTACGCCACCGCGTCCGGCGGCAACGCGCTGTCGTCCCTCATCACCCCGCACGAGATCGGCCACTCGCTGGGCGGGCTCCAGGACGAGTACGATTACTACCAGCGCGGTGTGCCGGGTGGCGGATACGAGGGCGGAGAGCCGTCGTCGGCACACCACACCGTGCTCACCGAGGCGCAGATGCGGGACCAGCGGGCCAAGTGGTGGCGCTGGCTGGGCGAGCGGAGTGAGTCGGGCGGCGTCATCGGCCGGCACGAGGGCGGTCTGTACGGCACCCGGGGGGTGTGGCGGCCCAGCCGGCACTCGATCATGAAGACCCTCGGCTACGCCTTCGACCAGGTGGGCCGCGAGGTCATGGTGCGGGCGATCTCGTCGAAGGTGAACCTGGTGCAGGGGCACACCCCCAACGCCGCGCCGGTCGGCGCCGACCGGACCGTGTGGGTGGAGACCCTGCACCCGACCGGCGGCGAACTCGACGTCACCTGGCGGCTGGACGGACGCCCCGTGCGGCCGGCGGCCGGTGCCCGCACGGTCGACCTGCGGAGGCTGGACGTGGCGCCCGGCCGGCACGCCCTGACGGCGACGGTCACCGATCCGACGCCGTTCGTGCGGGACCCGGCGGTGCGCGCGTCCGAGGCGCTGACCCGCAAGGTCACCTGGACCGTCGACACGGCGGTCACCACCCGGCCGGCCCCGGTGGCCGCCGGCTTCACCGGGCACACCGCCACCGGCGCGCCGGTCGGGGCCCGGTCGGTCGTGTACGCCGACACCACGCACCCCGACGACCGCGCCCTTGCCGTCCAATGGCGGCTGGACGGCCGGCGGGTGGCCGACCGGGGCAACGACCGGGACCTGGACCTGTCGGCGCTGCGGCTGCGGCCGGGCTCCGCGCACACGCTGACCGCCCGGATCGCGGGCACGGACCACGAGCTGCGCTGGACGGTCGACGCGACGGCCGCCACGGCCGCCTACGAGCTGTCGCGGCCGCTGCGCACGATCCACCGTCCGGGCCGTCCGGTGGAGTACGTGTACGACGGCCCGTTCACCATGCGGCTGACGGCCCGCGACGACCGGCCCGGGTACGTGGTCAGCCAGTTCCGGGTGGACGGCGACGGCTGGTACACGTACTACGGCTGGCCGACGGACGCGGACGCGCCGTTCCGGTTCACCCCGGGCGGCACGGAGATCGACGGCCTGGTGTACGGCAAGCTGGGCACCCCGCGCGTGGTGCCGTGGGACGACGCGACGCCCGAGTACGGCACGCACACCGTGGAGTACCGGACGATCGACTCCGCCGGGAACACCGGCCCGGCGAAGAGGTTCCTCATCACGCTGGTGCCCCCGGCGGCGCGTTAGCCGCCGGGGAGGGTCCGGCACGTGTCGGCGTCCGCCCCGAAAGCGGGGGTCGCGGGCCGGGCGGGGCTTTCCGGACCCGCCCTACGGCTTGCGGGCCACGCCGGCGTACCCCGGGATGGGGTCGTCGCCGGCGACCGGCACGACCTCGCCGAGCTCCGGGTGCCAGTCCGCCGTGAGCGAGACGCCGGGCTCCGCGAGCTCCAGCCCGTCGAAGAAGCGGGCGAACTCCTCGCGGGTGCGCGGCCGGAGCGTCAGGCCGCGCCCCCGGTACATCGCGCGTGCCTTGGCGGCGCCCTCGGGGTCGAAGTCGCCGGTGACGTGCGACAGGACCAGGTGACTGCCGGACGGCAGCCGATCGACGAGCCGGCGGAGCAGCTCGTACGCCCCGTCCTCGTCGTCGACGAAGTGCAGCAGGGCGAGCATGGACAGGGCGACCGGCCTGGTGAAGTCCAGGACCTTGCCGGCCTCTTCGAGGATGCTCTCCGGCTCGCGGGCGTCCGCCTGGATGTACTCGGTCACCCCTTCGGGGGTGGAGCGCAGCAGCGCCTCGGCGTGGGCGAGGACGATGGGGTCGTTGTCGCAGTAGACGACCCGCGACTCCGGGGCGACCTGCTGGGCGATCTGGTGCAGGTTGGGCTCGGTCGGGATGCCGCTGCCGATGTCCAGGTACTGCCGGACGCCCTGGCCGCCGAGCCAGCGGGTGGCCCGGTGCATGAAGGCCCGGTTGACCCGCGCCATGTCCCGCCCCCGGGAGTCGATGGTGAGGAGCTGCTTGGCCATCTCCTCGTCGACCGGATAGTTGTCCTTGCCGCCCAGGAACCAGTCGTACATACGGGCCGGGTGTGGCTTGCTGGTGTCGATCCGGGTCATCTGACGTTCCCCCTGGTGATGTGGACGGACGTGAACGCTGACACTGGCGCCGGCGCTGACGACAGGTCAGGTGAGGCGGGTGGTCAGGTGGTCGGGCAGGTCGAGTCGAGTGGGTCAGGTGAGGAGGAAATCCGCCTTGCCCGACTTGGCCCCCTGGATGAACGCGGCGATCTCCCCGTGCGTGTAGATCAGCGCGGGGCCGTCGGGGTCGGCGGACTGGCGGACCGCGACCCGGCCGTCGGCCAGCTTCATCGCCTCGACGCAGTTCCCGCCGTTCCCGCCGCTCCACGGCTTGTGCCACCCCTCGGCCCCGAGCTCCGCGGCGGGCATGCCGTTGTATATGCGCTCTGCGCTATCCATTCACAGCTCCTTGCGGAAATCCTTGAGGATTTCCTTCGTGCGTTGTGCCGTGGCGGCCTGCGCCGCCATGCGGTCCATGACCTCGAGGTGCGAGGCCACCTCGGGGCGCGCGTCGAGGTAGACCGCGCCGGTCAGGTACTCGCTGTAGACCATGTCCGGGAGTTCGGGCACGGCGAAGCGGAAGAGGACGAACGGTCCGTACGTGCCGGGGTGGTGACCGGTGGAGAACTCGGCCACCTGGAGGGTGACGTTCGGCAGCTCGGCGGCCTCCAGCAGCCGGTCGATCTGCGCCCGCATCACGGCCGGGCCGCTGCCCACGGGACGGCACAGCACCGTCTCGTCCATGATCACCCAGAACTTGGGGGCGTCGGCGCGGGTGAGCAGGGCCTGCCGTTCCATCCGCAGGGCCACGTGGCGCTCGATGTCGTCGTCGCCGACCTGGCCGACCGCGCCGCCGCGCAGGATCGCCCGGGCGTACTCCTCCGTCTGGAGGAGGCCGGGGACGAACTGCGGCTCGTAGGCCCTGATGACGCTCGCGGCGCCCTCCAGGCTGACGTACATGCTGAACCAGCCCGGCAGGACGTCGTGGAAGCGCTGCCACCAGCCGGGCCGGTTCGCGTCCTCGGCCAGCCGGACGAAGCCCTCCGCCTCGCCCGCCGGCACCCCGTACGCCTGGAGCAGGAGCTGTACGTAGGGGATCTTCAGCGCGACTTCCGCGGTCTCCATCCTGCGGATCGTGGCCGGGGCCACGCGGAGCACCTTGGCGGCCTCCTCCCGCTTCAGGCCCGCCCGCTCCCGCAGATCCTGCAGACGCTTGCCGAGTACGACCTGTCCCACGGTGGGGGCGGACCGCGGCTCGCTCACTTAAGACCTCCCCACGCGCTTTTTTCGATGAGTGTGCCATGCGACAAGCACAGAGAACACCACACTCTGCAATTTTCAGAGTGCCACTTGCCAAGTGTGCGTGTCGGGAGGAAAGTATTCCGGTGAACCAGTTGGTGAACCAGTTCACGCGGCTGCCGCGCTCTGCCACGGGAGAGGCGACGTACGGCGCCGCTCCCCCACGTTAGGAATCGGTCGTGGCTCCTGGTAACGCGCTCACCCCCCCGCTCAGAGCCCCGCGCCCCCCGATCTCCGCCGACGTCCGCCGCTTCTCCTTCGAACTTCCCGCGCGCGCGGAATCGGTCGCCAGGGCTCGTCACCTCGTCGAGGAACGACTGGTGCTGTGGGAGGTGGACGGCACGCTGTGCGAGGCGGTGACCCTGGTGGTCTCCGAACTCGTCACCAACGCCGTGGTGCACACCGTTAGCCACCGGGTGGTCTGCGAACTCCGGGACTGCGGCGAGCGGTTGCGCGTCTCGGTGCAGGACGAGGGCTGCCCGGCCGCCGCGCCCCGGCTGCGCCGCGGCTCGCCCGAGGAGGGCGGCCGGGGCCTGCTGCTCGTCGACGCCGTCAGCAGCGCGTGGGGCGCGCACCACGCGCGCCAGGGGGCCGGGCGCGTCGTCTGGGCGGAGCTGGGGTACGGCGGCGGCGCGGCGGGGCCGTGCTGAGGACGATGGCCACGCTGCTGTCGGCACGCGGCCGGCGGCAGGCGGCGGCCCGGTACGCCGACCCCGGGGGCGAGGTGCGGCTGCCTTTGCCGCCCGCCCTGCCCGCCACGCTGGGCTGCGACGCGGTGGGGGTACCGGCACGGTACGGCTTCCGGCTGCTGTCGCGGCTGCCGGGCGGCGGCTGCGTGTTCGCCGACACGGAGTGGTGGTGGTGGATCGTTCCGGCCGGATCGGACGCCGACCTGCGGTGGCCGCTGCCCTCCTGTTACGCGGTGGACGCGTACGTCCCCGACCGGCGGCCCCGGCTGATCCAACGACCCGGCACGATGTCGCCGTACACCCCGCCGATTCCGCTGTACCTCATGATCTGCCAGCTCACCGGGGTCGCCCCCGCCTGGACCGTCCCGGGCGTCGGCACCCGTCTGTGACCCCTCCGACCGCTGTGGCCCCGGCCACGGCGGCCGGCTCGCGCGGCCCCGGCTGGGGGGCCGGGCCGCGCGAGCCGCGGGTACGCCGACCTGTCCTCGTCCGGCCCGAGAGGCTCGCCTGCGGCGCCGCGCGCCGGCCTTCCCTGCGCCACGCACCGTCCGTCGCCGCCGACCGCTGCGGGGGCGGCCCCGTACGGCCCCGCCCCGGCCGTCGCGCGGCTGCGGGCAGGGGGCGACTTTCTGCCGTTCCGCTGCGGGGGCGCGCGGATGGGGGCCCTTCGGGCGGGCGCGAAGGGGCAGGTGGGTCGGGGGATCCCCGGGTCTGCCCTCGGGCCGCGCGGGGGTGACAAGGGTTTTCCCCGTATCGGGTGCCTCGCGGGTTTCCCTACTGTCTGCCGCACCGGCGGTTCCCCTCCACCTGAATGTCAGGTGCATGTAATACGTGGGTTCCACCGGTGACGGCCCCGCCCCAGGGGTCGTCGCGTCGGCGGCGGCGCAATGGGCGTACCCGGCCCGGGGAACACGGGGTGCCACCCCCACGGCACGTCCGCTTTCCCCATGCGCCCGCCGCCCGTCGCGCCCTGCACCGTCAGCCGCTCCGGGAGTCGCCGGAGCTGCCCTGAAAGGGAACACCTTGAACGGTTCCAGGCGGAGACTCATATCCGTCGTGGCGGCGAGCGCCACGATCCTCGGCGTGACCGCCACCTCCGCGGTGGCCCTCGCCCACGAGGCCACCCCCACCCCGAAGCCGGCGGCCCCGGCCTCGCAGGCCATGTCCGCTGCCGCGCTGCCCAGCGCCCCCGTGGACAAGGTCATCGTCACCTACAAGTCCCGCACCGCCGAGGCCACGTCCAACACCGCGGCCAAGAGCGACGCCGCGGCCAAGGGCGCGGAGACGGGCGAGAAGCTCAGCTTCGAGCGCCGCCTGGCGAGCGGCGCCGCGCTGGTCGACCTCGGCGCGGACGCCACCAAGCAGGACGTCACGGAGGTCATGGACGCCTTCCGCGCCGACCCGCAGGTCGCCTCCGTGGAGGCCGACATCCGCGCCTACGCGATGGCCGTGACGCCGAACGACACCGAGTACGCCAAGCAGTGGGACCTCTTCGAGACCACGGGCGGCATGAACGTGCCCGGCGCCTGGGACAAGACCACCGGCAGCGGCGTCACCGTCGCCGTCATCGACACCGGCGCCGCCACGCACAGCGACCTCACCGGGAACACCGTCGCGGGCTACGACTTCATCTCCAGCTCCACCGACGCCCGGGACGGCAACGGCCGCGACGCCGACCCCAAGGACGAGGGCGACTGGAACGCCACGGACGGCGAGTGCGGAACCGGCTCCAAGGCGAGCAACTCGTCGTGGCACGGCACCCACGTCGCCGGCACCATCGCGGCGACCACGCACAACGCCAAGGGCGTCGCGGGCATCGCGTACGGCGCGAAGGTCCAGCACGTCCGCGTGCTCGGCAAGTGCGGCGGCGCGTCCTCCGACATCGCCGACGCGATCACCTGGGCCTCCGGCGGCAGCGTCCCGGGCATCCCGGCGAACCCGAACCCCGCCAAGGTCATCAACATGAGCCTCGGCGGCGCCAGCTCCACCTGCCCGACCGTCTACAAGAACGCCATCGACGGCGCCGTCGCACGCGGCACCACCGTCGTCGTCGCGGCCGGCAACAGCAACGCCAACGCGTCCGGCTTCACCCCCGCCAACTGCGCGGGCGTCATCAACGTGGCGTCCACCAGCCGTGAGGGCAACCGTTCGTACTACTCGAACTACGGCACCATCGTCGACGTCTCGGCCCCCGGCGGTGAGACCCGCCGCGCCACCGACACGCCCGGCACCGTCACCACCCCCGAGAACGGCATCCTCTCCACGCTGAACTCGGGCACCACCACCCAGTCGGTGGAGAACTACAAGCCCTACCAGGGCACCTCGATGGCCGCCCCCCACATCGCCGGCCTCGCCGCCCTGCTGAAGGCGGCCAAGTCGACGCTGACCCCGGCCGAGATCGAGTCCGCGATCAAGACAAACGCCCGCCCGCTGCCCGGCACCTGCACCGGCGGCTGCGGCACCGGCATCGCGGACGCCACCAAGACCGTGAACGCCGTGACCGGTACCACCACCCCCGGTACCGGAACGGCGTTCACCAACAGCACGGACGTGACGATCTCGGACAACGCCACCGTGACGTCCCCGATCTCCGTCACCGGCCGCACCGGCAACGCCCCCGCCGCCCTCAAGGTCGACGTGGACATCAAGCACACCTGGCGCGGCGACCTGGTCGTCGACCTGGTGGCCCCGGACGGCACCGCGTACCGGCTGAAGAACTCCAGCAGCAACGACTCGGCCGACAACGTGCTCGCCACGTACACCGTCGACGCCTCCGCCGAGACCGCGAACGGCACCTGGAAGCTCCAGGTCAGGGACGTGGCGTCGGGTGACACCGGCTACATCGACTCGTGGGGCCTGACCTTCTGACAGACCCGCGGTACCCACGTCTTCACAGGTCAGGGGCGTGCTCGTGGCAATTCGCCGCGGGCACGCCCGCTTGTGTGTTCGTCCACATACCGGACAGGGCACCTGGACTCCCGTGGCCGAGTTCGTATGCTGCGCTCGCGAGACAGATCACGGACAGGGGGTTCGTGGGCAGGGGGTCCGCGCGCCGGAGGGTGGTGGTCGCAGGTGAGGTCGACGCCGTACCCCTCCGCGCCGTACGTCCCTGGGCAGGGCGACCGGGCCGCGCCCGTCGGGCGTGCCGAACTGCTGGCCCGGCTCGAACGCGTCCTGTTCGGCCGGGGGCGCGCCCTGCTCACCGGGCCCCCCGGCGTCGGCAAGACGGAGGTCGCCCAGGCGGCCGCCGACCAGGCCACGGCGCGCGGCGAGACGGTGGTGTGGCTCGCCCCGCAGCCCGCCGACCACGACATGCCCGGCGCCGCGGCGGCCGCGCTGATCGCCTCGGTGCCCGCCTTCGCGCTGGACGGCCTGCCGGGTCCGCAGCGGGACGCCCTGGCGGTGCTCTGCCGGGAGGCCGCCGCGCTGGAGAGCGGCTGGGACCCCATCGCGCTGCGGCTGGCCGTCGCCGGTGTCCTGCGGAGCCTGGCCGAGCGGTCCCCCGTGCTGCTGGTCGTCGACGACGCCCAGCGCATCGACGCCGACAGCGCGGACCTGCTCCGCTTCGCCCTGCACCTCGCGCCGCCCGCGCTGCGGGTCGTCGCCGTCGAGACACCGGCCCCCTACGCCGCGGGCGGGGCCGACAGCGGCGGCGCGCCCATGCCGCTGTGGGTGGCCTCCGAGGCGGACGTCCTGCTGGTCCCGCCGCTCCAGGCCGACGAGATGGCCGAGCTCCTGGTCCACCACCGGCTGCCGTCCCGGCTCGCGGGGCGCATCCACCGCGCCAGCGGCGGCAACCCGCGCCTCGCGCTCGCCGTGGGCCGCTCGCTGGCCGACTCCAGGACGCCGGTGCACCACGCCGAGGCGCTGCCGCTGTCGGGACGCGCCCGGGACGTGGCGCGCCGGATGCTCGCGCCCGCCTCCGCCCCGGTACGGGCCACGCTGCTGCTGGCCGCCCTGGCGCTGCGCCCGACCACCGCGCTGCTGCGCCGCGCGGGCCGCCCGACGGCGGAGGCGGAGCTGGCCGCCGCGGAGCGCGCCGGGCTGATATCGCTCACCGAGGACGGGACGGTCGCCTTCACGGCCGGGCTGCTGCCCTCCACGCTGGTGCACGACACCTGCTGGACCGAGCGCAGCCGGGGCCACGCGGCGCTCGCCGCGGTGGCCGACGACCCGGTGGAGGCGGTACGGCACCGGGCCCTGGCCAACGACGTGCCGGACGAGGACCTGGCCGCCGAGGTCGCGGCGGCGGCCGACACGGCGCGCCGGCGCGGCAACAGCGCGCTCGCCGCCGAGCTGGCGCTGCTCGCCGCCGAGACGACGCCCGCGGGGCTGGGGCGCCGCCGGCTGGAGCGGCTGGTGGACGCCGCCGAGGAGGCGGCGCGGGCCGCCCGCGCGGACCTCGCGATGCGCGCGGCGGCGGACCTGCTGGCGCGGGACGCGACGCCCGCCGACCGGGTCCGGGTGCGGCTGGCGGTGCTGGACACGGCGGGGCAGGGCCTGACCGACCTGGACGAGATCTACGTGCACGCCATGGAGGACTCCGAGGGCGACCCGGCGCTGCGGGCGGCCGTGCAGCTGCGGCTGGCGGTGAAGTACGTCCTGGCGGACGGCGACCCCGTGCGGTCGCGGACGGCGGCGGTCGAGTCGGCGGCCCTGGCGATGTCGGTCGGCGACCGGCACACCGCCGCGCACGCGCTCACCCAGCAGGCCCGGATGGACCGGGTGCTCGGCTCGCCGGACGCGGAGCGGACCCTGGCCGAGGCGCGCGCGCTGGAGATGACGGACCGGCCGCTGGGCGTCCGCAACACGGCCCAGATCCTGACGATCCGTCACGCCCTGTTCGACGACCGGCTCGCCGAGGCCCGCGACCAGCTGTACGCGCTGCTCCCGCTGGTCGAGCGTCGCGGGCCGGTCGAGGACGCGATCGAGCTGTTCCGTACGCTCGCCGAGGTCGAGGCCCGGCGCGGCCAGTGCGCGGCGGCCCTGGCGCACGCCGGCCGGTCGCTCGCCCTGACGCTGGAGGCCGGCCTGTCCCCGGGGCCCGCCTGGTACGCGCTGGCGCTGGCCGAGACGGCGGGCGGCAGCTTCGCGCGGGCGGCCGGGTACGCGCGGCGCAGCGTCCGGGCGTCGGAGGAGGAGGGCGACCACGTCTTCCTCTCCCGCAGCCTCTACGCGCTCGGCCGGGTCCAGCTGGTCACCGGCGACGTGGCGGGGGCCCTGGAGACGCTGCGCCGGGTACGGGACGGTGAGAGCGCCCAGTGCGCGGTCGACCCCTCCATGCTGCGCTGGCACGAGGAGCTGGCGGAGGCGCTGCTCGCGGGTGACGCCCCGGAGGAGGCGCGGGCGCTGCTCGCCGACGTCGGCCCGGTCGCGGAGCGGCTGGGGCGTACGACGGTGCTGCTGGGGTGCGACCGGGTGTACGCGCTGTGCCTGGCGGCGGGCGGGAAGACCGACGAGGCGGTCGACCTGCTCGTGGAGACGGCCGACCGGTTCGCCGGGCACGGGCTGGTCCTGGAGCAGGGGCGCTGCCTGATCGCCCTGGCACGGGTGGAGCGGCGGCGCCGCAGGCGGTCGGCCGCGCAGGCCGCGATGCAGGCCGCGGCCGCCGTCTTCGAGCGGGCGGGTGCCGTGCCGTGGCTCGGCCTGACGGCGGAGAGCCCGTCCCCGGCGGACTCCGCGGCCGCCCCGGCCGCCGGGAGCGCCCTGGCCCGGCTGACCGAGGCCGAGCTGCGGCTCGCCCGGCTCGTCGGGGAGGGGGCGAGCAACCAGGAGGCCGCCGCCCGGCTGTACCTGAGCGTGAAGACGGTGGAGGCGCGGCTGACCCGCATCTACCAGAAGCTCGACGTCCGCTCCCGCGCCCAGCTGGCGACGGCCCTCAACGGGCTCGCCGCGCCCTCGCGCTGACCCGGGGCGGACGGGCGGCGGCCGTCTGCCAGGTCCGGCCGACCGGCATAGGCTGTGAGCAGCGCAGTCGTTTCCGATGTCGGGAGGCGTCATGACATTCGTCCAGATCATCGACTGCAAGACGGACCGGGTCGAGGAGATGAACCGGCTGCTGGACAGCTGGGCCGAGGCGACCCGGGGCAGGCGGACGGCCACCCACGCGATGATGGGCCGGGACCGCTCGGACTCCACGCATGTGCTGGAGATCGTGGAGTTCCCCTCGTACGAGGAGGCGATGGAGAACTCGAAGCTGCCCGAGACCGACCGCATCTTCCGGGAGATGACGGCTCTCTGTGACGGCGAACCCACCTTCACCGATCTCGACGTCGTCCGGGACGAACAGCTCAACAAGCTGGTCGTGCGGAAGTTCGTCGACGAAGTGATCAACAGGGCCGACAGCGACGCGGCCGACGAGCTGTGCACCCCGGGCTACCGGGAGCACGACCCGTCCCAGCCGTCCTACGACATGGACCTGGAGGCCGCCAAGGCGGCGAACCGGGAGATCATGGAGGCGTTCCGGCCGACGTGCACCATCGAGGGGCTCGTCGCCGAGGGTGACACGGTGTGCCTGCGGATGTCGTTCGAGGGACGGCACGTCGCGGCGTACCAGGGCCTGGAGGCCACCGGCCGGGAGGTGACCGGCACCGGTCACGCGACCTTCCGCTGCGAGGGCGGCAGGATCGCGGAGAGCTGGTGGAACGTGGACGACATGGGTCTGATGCGGCAGCTGGGCGTCGTACCGGAGTAGGGCCGGGAAGGCCGGTGCCGGACGGCGCCGGCGTGCTGCGTGCACGGGGTGCGCCCGCCCCGGCGGGATGTCGGCGCGGGCGCGCCCGGTCATGCGCCGGATCCGGGGCCGTCCGCGACCGGTACACCGAAGTCCGGGGTGCCGTCCGGCTTCCAGCCGAGCCGCTGGATACGGGTGTGGCGGTTGGGGTCGTTCAGCGGGTCGCCGCTGATCTCCTTGTACGGGCGGGCGTGGTAGACGAGGACGTCGGTGCGGCCGTCCTCGGCGACGGTGAAGCAGTTGTGCCCGGGGCCGTACTGACGGGTGGTGTCGTCGCTGGCGAAGACCGGCCGGGGCGACTTGGTCCAGGAGCGCGGGTCCATCAGGTCACTGGTGGCGTCGGCGGTGAGCAGGCCCATGCAGTAGTTGCTGTCGGTGGCGCTCGCGGAGTACGTCATGAAGACGCGGCCGCCGCGCCGGATGAACGAGGCGCCCTCGTTCACCTTGAAGCCGACGCACTCCCAGTCGTACTCGGGTGTGGTGAGGCGGACCTGGGGGCCGGTGAGCGTCCAGGGGCCGGCCATCCGGGAGAGGAAGACGGCGGTGTTGTTGTCCGTGCCGGGCTCGTGCTGCGCCCAGGCGAGGTAGCGGGAGCCGCGGTGGGTGAAGGTGGTGGCGTCGAGCGAGAAGGTGTCCCAGGCGGTGACGATCCGCCCCTTCTCGGTCCAGGTTCCCTTGAAGGGGTCCTCGCCTGCGTTCTCCAGCACCCACATGCGGATCTTCCATATGTCGTCCGCGGGGGCGGCGGCGAAGTAGATGTACCACTTCCCGTCGATGTGGTGGATCTCCGGCGCCCAGATGTGGGCGCCCATGTCACCGCTGTCGTGCTTCCGCCAGACGACCGCCTCCTCGGCGGTCGCCAGTCCGCGGAGCGTGCGGGAGCGGCGCAGGATGATGCGGTCGTACTCGGGGGCGGTGGCGGTGAAGTAGTAGGTGCGGTCGGTGTGGCGGTGGATGTGCGGGTCGGCGCGGTTGCGCACGAGGGGATTGCTGTACGCGCGCTGTGCGGGGGCGGCGCTCGCGACCCCCGGCACGGCGCCGAGCGCGCCTGCGGCCAGGGCCCCCTGGAGGAGCAGTCGGCGGGTGGGGTATGTCGGGTCGTGGCTCATGCGGGTGTCTGCCCTTCCGTCCCGGTGCCGGGTGGTCCAACGGCCGCCTACCGGCCGCCCGTTCGGCATCCCGAACGTCATCTGCGATACCGAACGGCGAAACGGTAAGGGCGTGGCACGGGAAGGTCAACGGGTCGCGCGCGATACGCGCGGCCGCCGTGCCGCGGGGTGGCGGCCGGGACGCCGGGGCTGTGCCACCGGCGGGTTCGGCATCATGGACGGATGCGGACTCGACCTGTGCTCGTCTACGACGGTGACTGCGGCTTCTGCACGGCCTGCGTGAGGTTCGTCGAACACCGGCTGCGCCCCGACTGCGTCGTCGTGCCGCGGCAGCGGGCGGACCTGGCCTCGCTGGGGGTGACAGCCGAGCGGGCCGGCCACGAGGCGCTGTGGGTGACCCCGCTCGGCGCGGTGTACGGCGGCGCCCGAGCGGTGGCGAAGATCCTGCTGCGCTCGGGCCGGGGCTGGGCACCGCTGGGGGCGCTCCTTCTGGTGCCGCCGGTGCGGTGGGCCGCCCACGCCGTGTACCGGCTGGTCGCGGACAACCGCCGGTGGCTGCCCGGCGGTACGGGCGCGTGCGCCGCCCCCGCGCGGCGCCCGGACGGCAGCTGAGCGCCACTCCCGGCGCCACCCGCCGACCGCCCGCGCGTGCGGGGCGAGCCCGGCACGGTCCGGGCGCGACGGGCGCCCGGGCGGGCGCGAGGTCAGGACATCGTCAGCAGCGAGTCGTCCTCCGGGCGGGCGCCGGGAAGGCGGTGGCGGGCGGCGACCAGGGCGGTGTCGACGTCCCCGGTGCCCGTGGCGACGCACAGGGTGCGGGCGATCTCGGCCATGCGCCCCCGGACCTCGGGGCCACCCGCCTCGGCATGCAGCAGCTTGAGGGTGTCGTACTGCTCGACCAGGTTGTTCAGGACGGCGGGGTGAGCCATCAGCACGGCCGGTCTCCTTCCTGACGCCAAGCGCCGGTTGTCCGCGTGGAGCCCTGCTACCCGGTGATCCGTTCCGCATGCCCCGGCGTCCTGGGCTAGCTTCACCCCATGACCAGCGCCGCAGCCCCCGTGTTCGCCGAGACGCTGACGTCCTCGGCCTCCCCCGTCGTCCTCGACGGCGGGCTGTCCAACCAGCTGGAGACCGCCGGGCACGACCTGGGCGACGGCCTGTGGTCGGCACGGCTGCTCGCCGACCGGCCCGAGGCGATCGTGGCCGCGCACCTCGCCTACTACCAGGCCGGCGCGAGCGTGGCGACGACGGCGACCTACCAGGCCACCTTCGAGGGCTTCGCCCGCCGAGGCATCGGGCACGACCGGGCGGCCGGACTCCTCGCCCTCGGCGTGGAGCTGGCACGGGAGGCCGCCCGGCGCGCCGAGGCGAAGGCGCCGGGACGACCGCTGTGGGTGGCCGCCTCCGCCGGACCGTACGGCGCGATGCTCGCCGACGGTTCGGAGTACCGGGGCCGCTACGGGCTGACCGTCGCCGAACTGGAACGGTTCCACCGCCCGCGGCTGGAGGTCCTGGCCGCCGCCCGCCCGGACGCCCTGGCGCTGGAGACTGTGCCGGACGCGGACGAGGGCCGGGCCCTGGTGCGCGCGGTGCGCGGGCTGGGCGTACCGGCGTGGCTGTCGTACAGCGTCTCCGGCGACCGGACGCGCGCGGGCCAGCCGCTGGAGGAGGCCTTCGCGGTCGCCGCCGGGTCGGAGGAGATCGTCGCAGTCGGGGTGAACTGCTGCACGCCCGAGGACGCCGGTCACGCGGTCGCGGTGGCGGCGCGCGTCACGGGCAAGCCGGTGGTGGTGTACCCGAACAGCGGGGAGCGGTGGGATGCCGGAGCCCGTGCCTGGCGGGGCCGTTCGACGTTCTCGGCCGGGCGCGTCGCCGACTGGCGGCAGGCCGGCGCACGGCTGATCGGCGGCTGTTGCCGGGTCGGACCGGACGCGATCGCCGAACTCGCCGCGAGCACCGGCTGATCGTTCGATCGTTTGACCGGGTCCCCGTCGGCCGATCACCATGCCCGGGAGCCGCTCCGCCCCGCGGAACGCCCCGTCACCAGGTGCCGCCGCCGGTGGGCAAGCCGGGAGCGGGGGCGGCGGTTCCGCCCTCCCGTGCGACGTGAAAGGCCGGTGCGCCCCGCATGAGCGAGTACCTGCGACTGCCGCCCGACGACCGGGTGGCGAGCCCGTGCACCGGGTTCACCCGCGCCCACTGGGAGGCGGCGGCCGACGGCCTGGTGCGGGCCGCCTGGCGCTGGGCGACGCCCGGGGGCGCGCTGCTGGACCTGCCGGGGCGGCCGTCCGTCTCGGGGGTCCGCTCCGACGGGCTGGAGGGGGTCGCGCGGACGTTCCTCGCCGCCGCGTTCCGGGTCGCGGGCGCCGGCGGGGCGGACCCGTACGGGCTGCTCGGCCGGTACGCGGACGGGCTGGCCGCCGGGACGCGTACGCCGGGCCGCGAGGACGCCGAGTCGTGGCCGGCCGTCCGCGACCACCACGCCGGGGGCCAGCCGATGGTCGAGTCGGCGTCCGTGGCGCTGGGGCTGCGGCTGACCCGCCCCTGGCTGTGGGACCGCCTCGACGGCGGCGTGCGGGACCGGGCCGAGCAGTGGCTGCGGGGCGCGCTGCGGCACACCCCCGCCCCGAACAACTGGTACCTCTTCCCGCTCACCGTCGCCGGGTTCCTGGAGTCCGTGGGGCGCGGCGACACCGAGACGGCACGGGCGATCGGGCGGGGCCTGGAGCTGCTGGAGGGCTGGTACCAGGGCGACGGCTGGTACGCGGACGGCGACGGCCGGGCGTTCGACCACTACAACGGCTGGGCCCTGCACCTCTACCCGCTGATGCACGCCCACCTCGCGGGCGACCGTGCCCTCCTGGGCGCGTACGGGCCCCGGCTGCGCGAGCACCTGGAGGGGTACGCGCTGCTGTTCGGCGGCGACGGGGCGCCGGTGCACTTCGGGCGGTCGCTGACGTACCGGTTCGCGGCCGGTGCCGCGGTGGGGCTCGGCGCGCTGACCGGTCACACCCCGCTGGCGCCCGGGGTCTCGCGGCGGCTGCTGAGCGGCTGCCTGCGGTACTTCCTCGACCGGGGCGCGGTCGACGCGCGCGACGGGCTGCTGACGCCCGGCTGGCACGGTCCGCACGAAGCGACGCTCCAGTCGTACTCGGGCCCCGCCTCGCCCTACTGGGCCTCGAAGGCGTTCGTGGCGCTGCTCGTCCCGGCGGACGACCCGCTGTGGACGGTGCGGGAGGAGGAGGCGCCCGCCGAGCGCGGCGACCGGGTGCGGGCGCTGCCCGCGCCGGGGCTGCTGGTCCAGACGACCGGCGCGGACGGCGTCGCCCGGCTGCACAACCACGGCAGCGACGCCGTGCCGCCGTTCGCCGGGGACACCGCCGGGGGGCACGACGTGCTGTACGGGCGGCTCGCCTACTCCACCCGTACCGGGCCGACCTCCGCGGCCAACCCGCCCGACAACCACCTGGCCGTCGAGGTCGGCGGGGTGGCGTCGGTGCGCTGCCGGATCCGGCCGCTGGGCGCGGGGCACGGGGACGGCTGGGGCTGGGCCGCGTCCTGGCACCGGCCGGTGTTCCCGGCCGGGCCGCCGACGGTGCCGGGGCTGCGGGTGCAGAGCGTGACGGTGGCCCGCGGCCGGTACGAGCTGCGGGTGCACCGCCTGCTGGGCCTGGAGCGCGGGGCGCGGGTGCGCCTGTCGGGGTGGGCGACCGGCCCGGACGAGCCGCTCACCTCGCAGCTGCTCGGGCTGTACGGGTGGGAGGCGGCGGACGCCGAGGAACTGCGCGCCCCTCAGGGCACGGCGTTCACCCGCTGGGCGGTGCTCCCCCGGCTGACCGCCGTGCCGCCCGCCGCGGGCGGCACGGCCGTGCTGGTGGCGCTGGCGTCCCTGACGGCGGCCCCGGACGCGGCGCCGCTCGCGGGCGCGGCGGCCGTGGAGCGGGCGGACGGCGAGCTGGTCGAGGTGCGGTGGGCGGACGGCGGAACGCTCACCCGGATCGCGTTCACCCCGGCGGTGACGGTCACGCGGGTGTCCGGGTGACCGTCACGCGGGTGTCCGGGTGACCGTCACGCGGGTGTCCGGGTGACCGTCACGCGGGTGTCCGGGTGAGGGTCCGGTCGGCGGCCTGGAAGGTGCGGCGGTAGGCCAGGGGGGAGACGCCGATCGCGGCGTGCAGGTGCTGTCGCAGGGAGGTGGCCGTCGCGAAGCCGACCTCGCCCGCGATGCGGTCCACCGGCAGGTCGGTGGACTCCAGCAGGTGCCGGGCCCGGGCGACGCGCTGCTGGATGAGCCACCGGCCGGGGCTCGTGCCCACCTCCTCGCCGAACCGGCGGGCGAAGGTGCGGCTGCTCATGCGGGCGTGCCGCGCGAGGTCGGCGAGCGTGAGCGGCAGGTGCAGGTTCTCCAGTGCCCAGTGCCGGGTGGCGCCCGTCCCGTTGTCCGACGTCTCGGGCACCGGCTGCTCGATGTACTGGGCCTGGCCGCCGTCCCGCCAGGGCGGCACCACGCACCTGCGCGCCACCTGGTTGGCCACCTCGCTGCCGTGGTCCTCGCGCACGATGTGCAGGCAGACGTCCACACCCGATCCGGCACCGGCGGAGGTCAGGACGTCGCCGGTGTCGACGAAGAGGACATCGGGGTCGAGCGTCACGTGCGGGAAGAGCTCGCGGAAGAGCGGCACCAGCGACCAGTGCGTGGTGGCGGTGCGGCCGTCCAGCAGGCCCGCCGCCGCCAGCAGGAAGGCGCCCGTGCAGATGGAGACGGTGCGGGTCCCCGGGCGGATCAGGGTGAGCGCGTCGGCGACCGGTCGGGGCAGGTCGGCGGTGGCGAGCCCGATGTCGAAGGGCGGGATGACCACGGTGTCGGCGGTGGCCAGCGCCTCGGGGCCGTGCTCGACGGCGATCGAGAAGTCGGAGCCGGTACGCACCGGCCGGCCGTCGGCGGAGCAGGTGAGCACCTCGTACCGGCCGTCGGCGGAGCCGAAGACCCGGTTGGGGATGCCCAGTTCGAAGGGATAGACGCCGTCGAGGGCGAGGACGACCACACGATGCATGGCACGATCCTATCGGATGTTGGCCATCTTGCCATTTCTCCCGCGGGCCACCCCCGGCACAGTGGAACGCATGACGAACACGACAACGATGCGCGCGATCAGCCAGGACGTCCTCGGCGGCCCCGAGGTCCTCAAGGAGGTCGAACTGCGGCGCCCCGAGCCGGGCCCGAGCCACATCCTGGTCCGCGTCCACGCGGCGGGGGTCAACCCGACCGACTGGAAGCACCGCGGCGGCCGGATGTTCCTGGGCGATCCGCCGTACGTCCTGGGCTGGGACGTCTCCGGAACGGTGGAGGCGGTCGGCATGGGCGTCACTCTGTTCAAGCCCGGCGACGAGGTCTTCGGGATGCTGCCCTACCCGCACGGCGCCGGTTCCCACGCCGAGTACGTCACCGGCCCGGCGCGCGCCTTCGCCCGCAAGCCGGCCGGCATCGACCACGTCCAGGCCGGCGCCCTGCCGCTGGCCGCGCTGACCGCTCATCAGGCCCTGGTCGACACCGCCCGCGTCGAGGCCGGGCAGCGCGTGCTGATCCACGCGGCGGCCGGCGGCGTGGGACACCTGGCGGTCCAGATCGCCAAGGCACGCGGGGCGTACGTGATCGGCACGGCCAGCGCGGGCAAGCACGCGTTCCTCCGCGATCTGGGCGCCGACGAGCTGATCGACTACCGCGAGCAGGACTTCGCCGAGCAGGTCGCCGACGTCGACGTCGTCCTCGACACCATCGGCGACGACGATTACCGCACGCGCTCGCTGCGCACGCTCCGCCGGGGCGGCCTGCTGGTGTCCATCCTCCCGATGGGCGGCGAGGAGCTGGCCGCCCGGGCACGCGAGCACGGCGTACGCACCGAGCTGCTGCTCGTCGAGGCGGACCACGCGGGCATGAACGCGATCGCCCGGCTCGTGGAGGAGGGCCGGCTCCGCGCGGCGATCGCGGGCACCTTCCCGCTCGCGGAGGCCGCCAGGGCGCACGAGCTGGGCGAGACCGGCCGGACGGCCGGCAAGCTGGTCCTCACCGTCGCCTGACGCCGGACGGGCCGAGGGATGCCGGGCGGCGCCTCACGCGTGACACCTGGCGCGCTGAGGCGTTGTCCGGGGCATGGAGCAGACGAACGGTGAGGACGAACGGTCGACGACGGCGGGCGCGCCCGCCACGGGCGCGCCGCCCGCGCGGGTGCCGACCGTGGGCGTGGTCGTCGCGCGCACGGGCCGGCTGGCGGGGCTGGGGGATCCGCTGGCCTACGTCATGGACCTGCTGGCGCCGGTACTGCGCGGGCGGCTGCGCCTGGTGGGCCGGGACAGCCGGTCCACCGCCGAGGGCGCCCGGCGGGCCGTGCGGGAGCTGGTGGAGGTGGAGGGGGCGCGGATCGTGCTGACGCTGGCGGGCACGGAGGTGCTGCCGGCGGTGGCCGACGCGTGCGAGGAGGCCGGCGTCCCGTGCCTGTCGAGCACCTTCCCCTGGCAGGTGTACTACTACGGCGGCGCGCGGCGGCGCTGGACCTACCACTTCTGCTGGGGGCTCGACGACATCGCCGAGACGTTCGCCGACCTGTGGGAGGCGGTCGGCGGTACGGAGCGGACGGTGGGCTGCCTGTGGAACGACGGCCCGCAGGGCACCTGGTCGCGCCATGGGACGCACGGTTTCCTGCCGGCGGCACGCGCGCGTGGCCACCGCCTGGTGGACCCGGCCGGTTACCGGGAGCCGGCCACCGGCCTGGGCGGGCATGTGACGGCGTTCCAGGAGGCCGGCGCGGACGTCGTCACGAGCGCGGCGACCGGCGCGGATCTTGGGGTGTTCCGCCGGGAGGCGGCGGCGCGGGGGCTGCGGCCCCGGCTGATCACCTGCTCGCGGTGGCTGGCCTATCCGCCCTCGACGACCGGGTCGGCGGATGCCGGGGCCGGGGTGGCGGCCACGGGAGCCGAGGAGCCGCCCCAGGCGAACGTCGCGACGCTCGTGTACTGGACCCCGGCCCACCCGTACCGCTCGTCCCTCGACGGCACGACCGCCGCCGAGCTGGCCGAGGGGTACGAGCGGGCCACGGGCAACCAGTGGCTCCAGCCGCTGGGCCTGGCGTACGCCCTGGTCGAAGTGGCCGCGCACGCCCTGGCCACGGCCGGCGACCCGACCGACCCCGCCTCCGTGGCGGCCGCGCTCGGGGCGACCCGGCTGGAGACCGTCGCGGGCCCGCTGGACTGGACGTCCGGCCCCGTGCCGCACATCGCCACGGTGCGGCTGGCCGGCGGGCAGTGGCAGCGGGGCCGTCGGCACCCGTACGAGCTGGTGGTCGTCGACGCCCGCGGCCTGGACGGGCTGCCGGCCGGCGGCGAACTGCTGCCGCCGGATCCGCTCCGGTAGGCGACGGGGCCCGGAGCCAGGGGGTGTCCTGCCGATCTTGCCGGGCTCACTGATCCGGCCTGACACCCCCATCTGTGGGCCGGGGCCCCTCCCCGGCGCCGCCAGCCGGATGACGTTGCAGGACATGGGTTCCAGCACGGCGCTCAGGACGCCGCCCGCGAGAGTGGTCGTCGATCATGACCCGCCACCCCGAACGGGACCGTAGGTTCGGCCGCGGTCGGCGTCAATGGCGAGCGGGCGGGCGCCCAAGTCGACGACACGCGTCCGGAGTCGCGAAGGGCCCGGCGACGTCCCGTGTGTCAACTCGGGGTTGACGCGAGGGCAATGTCAACCTACGGTTGACACATGACGAAACCGGTCGGCATGACGCACACAGTCCGCCTCGACGACCTCATCGAGGCCATCAAGAAGGCCCACACCGACGCGCTCGACCAGCTCTCCGACGCCGTGATCGCCGCGGACCACCTCGGCGAACTGGCCGACCACCTGATCGGCCACTTCGTGGACCAGGCCAGGCGGTCGGGCGCCTCCTGGACCGACATCGGCAGGAGCATGGGCGTCACCAGGCAGGCCGCCCAGAAGCGCTTCGTACCGAAGGCCGGCGAGTCCTCGGACCTCGATCCCGCCCAGGGCTTCGGCCGCTTCACCCCGCGCGCCCGCAACGTCGTGATGGCCGCGCAGAACGAGGCCCGCGCGGCGGAGAACGACGAGATCCGCACCGAGCACCTGGTGCTGGGACTGCTGCACGAACCGGAGGGGATCGCGGCGAAGGCCATCACCGCGCAGGGAGTGCTCCTGGACACGGTCCGGCAGGAGGCCGCCGCCGCGCTGCCGCCGAAGGCGGACGCCGCCCCCGACCTCGTCCCCTTCGACGCCCGGGCGAAGAAGGTGCTGGAGCTGACCTTCCGCGAGGCCCTGCGCCTGGGCCACAACTACGTCGGCACGGAGCACCTCCTGCTCGCCCTGCTGGAGTTCGAGGACGGCGAGGGGATCCTCACCGGCCTCGGCATCACCAAGGCGGCCACCGAGACCGAGGTGGCCACCGCGCTGGCGGCGGTGGCCGGCACGGGGTCCGGCGGCGGTTGAGACGCCGGCCCGTCCGCCGCCCGGAGAGGGGCTCCCGCCCCGGTGGTTCGCCGGTCAGGGCCCCTCACGGGTCGCGGTGCCGTCCGCCTCGTCCGGTTCCGCGAGGACCCGGCGGGCCACCGCGAAGGCGGCGTCGGCCGCCGGGACGCCGCAGTCGCGGCGGCCTGGAGCAGGGCGGCGCCGATCTCGTCCGGGGTCGGGCCGTCGCGGCGGGCGGCCCCCACGGCGGCCCCCGGCCGGCGCCTATGCTCCTGCCATGGAGGCACTCGCCGTACGGCTGTCGGGACTGGACGCGCTCGCCGAGGGGGCCATCCGGGTGATCACGTTCTACGACACGCTCATGCGCCGGCGGGTGGATCTTCCGGCGCTCGCCCGGGCGTCGGCGGGCCTGGCCGAGTGCGTGACCGGGATCCGGCTGCACGGCACGGGCCGGACGATCCGCGTGTCCCCCGACGGTACGGACGCGACCACCCCGCCGTCCCCCGCGTCCACCACCACCCCGATCACCCTCGACGAGGAGGAGATCGGCACCGTGTGGCTGGAGCGGCCCGGGCCGGCCGTCCCGCTCGACGACGTGCTGCTGGAGCGGCTCGCCATCGCCGCGGCCGGGGTCGTCGAGCGGTACGGCCCGGCCCGCACCACCATGGCCGACCCGGCCCTGGTCGAGCTGGTGGTCGGCTGCGACAGCGACGAGGCGGCCAGGGCCCGCGCGCTGCGGCTCCTGGGGTTCGCCGCCGGCCTGCCCGTCCGCGTCGTCGCCGTACGCTCACGGCTTCCGCTCGACCGGGTCGGCGGCCTGCTCTGCCCGGACCGCCCGGTGAAGGCGGCGCTCCTCGCCGACGTGGGCGTCGTCCTGGCGACCACCGTGGACGCGGCGCGGCTCCCGGCCGGCGTACGGGCGGGCATCGGCGCCGCGGAGAGCCCCGACCGGGCCTGGCGGGAGGCCCGTGCCGCGCTGCGCTTCACCACCGCGCGCCGGCCGGTCGTCCGCTACGACACGCTGGGGGCCCTCGCCCTGCTCGCCCAGGTGCCCGACGCGGCCCTGCGGGACAACACCGATGTGGCGGCGGTCGCCCGGATCGCGGGCAGCCCCGAGGACCTCGACACCCTGGACGCCTACTGCGCCACCGGCTCGCTGCGCCGGGCCGCCGACCTGCTCCACCTGCACCACAGCAGCGTGGCCCGCCGGCTCGACCAGATCGCCAGAACCCTGGGCATCGAGCTGACCGAACCCGCGGGACTGACCCGCGCCTCCCTCGCCCTCACCGCGTGGCGACTCCTCGGCGACTGAGCCGTCCCTCCCCCGCACGGGCGGGTGCCGCCACACCTACGCTGGGACGCGGACGCCCCGTGTCCCCGGCGGGCGCCCCGGAGGAAGGAGCCGCCTCGATGCGCGTCGCGCTGTTCGTCACCTGCGTCAACGACGCGGTGTATCCCGCGACCGGGATCGCCACGGTGAGACTCCTCGAACGCCTGGGCGTCGAGGTGGACTTCCCCGCGGCCCAGACGTGCTGCGGTCAGCCGCAGTTCAACACCGGCTACCGCCGGGAGGCCGAGGTCCTGGTCCGTCGCACGGCACGGGCCTTCGAGGGGTACGAGTACGTCGTCACCCCCTCCGGTTCGTGCGCGGCCATGGTGCGCGACCACTACGGCCGGCTGGGCGGGGCGGGGCTCGGGCCCAGGACGTACGAACTGACGGAGTTCCTGGTCGACGTGCTGGGCGTGACCGACGTGGGGGCGTACTTCCCGCACCGGGTGACGTACCACCCGTCGTGCCACGGTCTGCGGCTGCTGGGGCTCGGTGACCGGCCGCGCCGGCTGCTGGAGGCGGTGAGGGGCCTGGAGCTGGTCGAGCTGCCCGGCGCGGAGGAGTGCTGCGGCTTCGGCGGCACGTTCGCGGTGAAGAACCCGGCGGTGTCGGTGGCGATGGGTCGTGACAAGGCGCGTGCCGCGGTGGGGACGGGGGCCGAGGTGCTGTGCGGGGCGGACAACTCGTGTCTGATGCACATCGGCGGCGTCCTGCGGCGCGAGGGCGAACGGCTGCGGCCGGTGCACATCGCCGAGATCCTGGCCGGTACGGGGGAGGAACCGCCGCGATGAGTGGGACGTTCCTGGGCATGCCCGCCTTCCCGGAGGCCGCCGCGCGGGCGGTGGCCGACCCGGGCCTGCGGGCGAACCTGCGCCACGCCACGCACACGATCCGCGACAAGCGGGCGCGGGCGGTGGCGGAGCTGGACGACTGGGCGCAGCTACGGGAGGCGGGCAGGCGGATCAAGGACCGGACGCTGCGCCGGCTGGACACCCACCTGCTGCGGCTGGAGGAGGCCGTCACGGCGGCGGGCGGCACGGTCCACTGGGCGGAGGACGCCGCCGAGGCCAACCGGATCGTGACCGGGCTGGTGCGGGCGACCGGCGAGCGGGAGGTCGTCAAGGTCAAGTCGATGACCACGCAGGAGATCGGCCTGAACGAGGCCCTGGAGGCCGAGGGCATCGCCGCGTACGAGACGGACCTGGCCGAGCTGATCGTCCAGCTGGGCGAGGACCGGCCCTCGCACATCCTCGTCCCGGCGATCCACCGCAACCGCGGGGAGATCCGGGACGTGTTCCGCGACCGGATGGCCGACTGGGGGCGGCCGGCGCCGGACGGCCTGACCGACGCGCCCACCGATCTGGCCGAGGCGGCCCGGCTGCACCTGCGGGAGAAGTTCCTGCGGGCGAAGGTGGGCGTCTCGGGGGCGAACTTCATGGTCGCGGAGACCGGCACACTGATCGTGGTCGAGTCCGAGGGGAACGGGCGGATGTGCCTGACCCTGCCGGAGACGCTGATCTCGGTGGTCGGGATCGAGAAGGTGGTGCCCACCTGGCGCGACCTGGAGGTGTTCCTGCAGACGCTGCCCCGCTCGTCGACGGCGGAGCGGATGAACCCGTACACCAGCATGTGGACCGGGACGGCGGACGCCGACGGGCCCACCGCGTTCCACCTGGTCCTGCTGGACAACGGACGCACCGCCGCGCTCGCCGACGAGGTGGGCCGCCAGGCGCTGCGCTGCATCCGCTGCTCGGCGTGCCTCAACGTCTGCCCGGTGTACGAGCGGGCCGGCGGGCACGCCTACGGTTCGGTCTACCCGGGGCCGATCGGCGCGATCCTGACCCCGCAACTGCGCGGCACGGCGAGCGACGTCGACGCCTCCCTGCCGTACGCGTCGTCGCTGTGCGGGGCGTGCTACGAGGTGTGCCCGGTCGCGATCGACATCCCCGAGGTGCTGGTCCACCTGCGCGGCCGGGTCGCCGGGCGGGGCGGCCGGGGTCACCGCCTGGAGCGGGCGGCCGTCCGGGCCGCCACCTGGCTGCTGGACCATCCCAACGCCCTCGCGGCGGGTGAGCGCGTCGCTTCCGCGTCCCGCGGGGTGCTCCCGTCCCGCCCGCCGGGCGCCGGGGCGTGGACCGACGGCCGTGACCTGCCCGAGCTGCCGGAGCGGTCGTTCCGCGACTGGTGGAGGGAGAACCGCGCATGAGCGCCCGCGAGCGGATCCTCGCCCGTGTCCGCGCGGCCGTCGCCGGCGCGCCGGACGCGCCCGAGCCGGTCCGGGACTACCGCGCGAGCCACTCCCCCGAGGACCCTGCCGCCCTGCTGGACCTGCTGCACCGCAACCTGGCCGAGTACCGGGCCCACGTCCACCGTGCGGGCGAGGCGGAACTGCCGTCGCTGATCGCCCGGTTGCTGGCCGGGCGCGGGGCCGCCTCCGTCGCCGTGCCGCCCGGCCTGCCGGCGGCGTGGCTGTCGGCGACGGAGGCCGAAGTGCGGCACGACACGGCGGAGCGCCCGCTGACCGCGTACGAACTCGACGCCACCGACGCCGTCGTCACCGGCTGCGCCCTGGCGATCGCCGAGACCGGGACGATCGTCCTGGACGCGACGGAGGGCCAGGGGCGGCGCGCCCTGACCCTCGTACCGGACCTGCACATCTGCGTCGTGCGCGCACCCGGGCAGGTGGTCGCCTCGCTGCCGCGGGCGCTGCCGCGGCTGGACCCGGTGCGGCCGTCGACCTGGATCTCCGGCCCGTCGGCCACCAGTGACATCGAACTCGACCGGGTGGAAGGGGTGCACGGCCCCCGGACGCTTGAGGTCGTTCTCGTCACGCCGGACTGACCGGGCGCCGGGCGGCACGGGCGGGCAACGCGGCGGCGGGGCGCCGCCATACGCAGCCGGAGTGAACGTTTCGCCGCTCCTGTACGGGTGAGCCACGGCCCGGCGACGGGGGCGCGCGGCGGCGCGGGCAACGGGGCGCGTACGTGTGCGGTGCGCTACGGCACGACACGTGCGCACGCGCGCCGATCCCCTTTCACTTCGCGTGACGGATATTCACTACGCGTGACGACGCCTGGTGGGGTCGCACGCCGGTCCGACGGCCGCCCCGCCGCACGGATCAGCGTACGAAAGGGACATCAGCCCATGGCAGTCAGGACGCGCCCCGCTTCGCCGGAACCGCAGATCCCCGCCTGGCGCGGCATTCCCATCCTGCCGTGCGGCAAGATCCCCATCACCGAGCACCACACGTCGTCGATCATCGCGATGCGCACCGGCGAGGACAACGAGGGCGTCATCGGCCTGTACCAGACCGGGCTGCCCGACGAGTACGAGCCCGGCCTCGACGTCCGCTTCATGGGTATCGACGAGAAGGCGATCATCTCCTACCTCGTCAGCACCTACTACTCGGCCGCGGTCATGGTGCCGGACGCGATCGGCATCCTCGAGAACGTCGAGGTACGCCCCCGGCTCCCGACCGGACCGACGGGGCCGGGCACGGCCGCCGCCCGGCCGACCGCGCGGACCGTCCCGTACTGGTAACCGCGCGCCACGTCCGCGCTCGCCACGGGCATCGAGGAGCCCCTCCTCACCACGTACGAGGAGGGCGGCTTCCACTACCCGCTGATCGCGGCGGACCGGGTCTGACACGTCGGACCCGTCCGGGCACGGGTGCGGAAGGGCGCCGAGGCGTACCGTGGGCAGATAGGCAGCCCCGCCGCAGCGCGCACCTGGAAGGACGGTGCCTCCCATGCCCGAGGAATCGCTGTTGGGGGGCCGTGCCGCCGATGGCCGGGCGCACGGCCCCTGCCGGGGGGACATCGGCCGGCGCGTGGCCGCGCGCCGGGAGCAGCTCGGTCTGAGCCGCGAGGAGGTGGCCGTCCGGTCGGGTTCGGCGCCCGGGTACATCCAGTATCTGGAGGAGCAGCCGGCGACGCCCGGGATCGGCTTCCTGCTGCGGCTGGCGGACGCTCTGGAGACCACCGTCGTGGAACTCACGGGCGGCACCGCCGACCTGCCCCCCGGCGCCGGCCGCGCCCCGCTCCACCCGCAGCTCGTCGACCTGGACCTGGAGGAGTGCCGCACCCTGCTGGGCACGCACGGGGTGGGACACGTGGCCGTGACGACGCGCGAGGGCCCCGCCATCCTTCCGGTGAACTATCTGGTCGCAGACGGAGAGGTCGCCTTCCGGGTGGCGCCGGACGCGTTGGCGCCGGCGGCCGGGGACGGCCGGGTGGCCTTCGAGGTGGACCACATCGACGACGCGCTGTGCCGGGGCTGGAGCGTCCTGGTCGTCGGCGCGCCGCACACGGTCACGGACCCCGACGCCGTGCGCGGCCTGGACGAGCAGGCGTACGGCACCCCGTGGGCGGCAGGCGGTGAGGGGGCCCGGTGGGTGGCCGTGACACCGGTGCGGGTCAGCGGCCGGCGCATCGAGGTGCCGTTCACCCACGCGTAGGGCCCCCGGCGGCCCCGTCGGCTCCCTGGCCGGTGCCGTCCGCCTGGTCGGCGAACCGCAGCTCGCACACCTCCCCCGGCTCGACCGCCACGGGCACGCCCCCGGCCGGCTCGACGGCGATCGGTTCGCTGCCGGAGCCGGGCACGGCGATGCGCAGGTGGCCGGGTGTCATGCGCAGCCGTACGCCCCAGTGGCCCCGGTAGCGGAGGGTGAAGTCGTATTCCGACAGCTCGGGCAGCGGCACCGGGTCGAGCCGCAGGACTCCGCCACGCGTCTCCAGGCCGGTCAGGCCACGCTGCACGAGGTCGAGGGTGCCCGCCATCGCGCCCAGGTGGATGCCCTCGCCGGTGGTGCCGCCCTGGACGTCGGCGATGTCCCCGATGAGCGCCTCCTGGCAGAACCGCCACGCCTCGGAGCGCCGGACACGCGCCAGCACCCAGCCGTGGACCAGGCCGCTGAGCGTCGAGCCGTGGCTGGTGCGGTTCAGGTAGTAGTCCACGGTCCGGTGCCAGGTCTCGTCGTCCAGGTCGTGGCCCAGGCGGCGCAGCAGCGCCCGCAGCTCGGCGGGTGAGAAGAGGTAGCCGAGCATCAGGACGTCGGCCTGCTTGGACGCCTGGTAGCGGTTGACGGAGTCGCCCTCGGCCTCCAGGATCCGGTCGAGCCGGCGGATGTCGCCGTAGCGGCGGCGCCAGCCCTCCCAGTCGAGTTCCGCGAGGTCGCCGAAGCCCTCGAACTGGCTGATGACGCCCCCGTGGAACGGGACGTGCAGCCGCCGCGAGACGTCCTCCCAGAGTTCCAGCTCGGCGTGGTCGAGCTCGGTGCGCTCGGCGAGCTCCCGGCGGCGCGGCTCGGGCAGGTCGCGCAGCAGCTCCAGGGTGCGGGAGAGCACCCAGGCGGCCGTGACGTTGGTGTACGCGTTGTCGTCGAGCCCGGGCCGGTCGGCGCCCGGGTAGGCGTCGTGGTACTCGTCGGGGCCGAGGACGCCCCTGATCCGGTAGCGGCCGAGGCCCGGGTCCCAGGCGGCGCGGCAGGCCCAGAAGCGGGCGATCTGGAGCAGCATCTCCGCGCCCTTGGTGTGCAGGAACTCGGTGTCGCCGCTGGCTTCGCAGTACTGCCACACGTTGTAGGCGATGGCCGAGCCGACGTGGTGCTGGAGGTGGGAGTGGTCCGGCAGCCAGCGTCCCGAGCGGGGGTTGAGGTGGAGCAGCTGGGTCTCCTCGCGGCCGTCGCTGCCGCTCTGCCAGGGGTACATCGCGCCGGTGCAGCCCGCGTCGCGGGCGGTGAACCGGGCCTGTTCGAGCCGCCGGTGGCGGTAGGTGAGCAGGGCCCTGGACACCTCGGGAAAGTGCAGGTTGAGGTAGGGCAGGACGAACAGCTCGTCCCAGAAGATGTGGCCGCGGTAGGCCTCGCCGTGCAGACCCCGGGCCGGGACGCCGACGTCGAGGTCGGCGGTGTGCGGGGAGAGGGTCTGCAGGACGTGGAACAGGTGCAGGCGCAGGATGCGGCCGGCCTGGTTCGGCACCTCCAGGGCGGCCCGGCGCCACAGCTGCCGCCACGCGGCGCGGTGGGACAGCAGCAGCGCGTCGAAGCCGGGGGCGCGGCGCACCCGGTCGACGGCGGCGTGCAGGGGGTCACTGATCGCCGCGTCCCGTGAGGTGTGCAGGGCGACGGTCTTGTCGACGACGACCGGGCTGCCGGGCCTGAGGGGCAGCCGCAGGCGCTGGGTGGCCCGGCGGCCGGCGTGGTGGACCGTGAGCCGGGCACCCTCGGCGCCGGTGGTGGTGGTGCGGGCGGCCATGCCGACGCGGATGTCGGAGGTGCGGGTGCGGCAGCGCAGCCACACCGTGTCGGCGGCGGCGTCACCGGTGTGCACATGGGTGAGGTGGCGGGAGGCGAGCTGCCGGTAGCGGGCCACCCCGGCGTTGGTGACGTCGCCGTCTAGTTCGGCCTCGACGTCCAGCGTGCCGGCCCAGTTCTCGGCCGTGAACTCGGTGCGCAGTGCCGCGAGGTGCGGGGACGCCATGTGGACGACCCGGGTCTGGCGCACCATGAGGCGGCGGCCGTCGTCGTCCTCGTACCGGATGAGGCGTTCCAGCGTGCCCGCCCGCAGGTCGAGCGTCTGGCGGTGGTCGGTCAGCTCGTCGCTGCCGGGTCCCAGCCAGGCGCCGGGGGTCTCGGAGTCGTCGACGCGGTAGCGCAGCGGCAGCCAGTTCGGCAGGTTGACCATGTCCTCGTTCTCGACGGTACGGCCGGCGACGTCGGAGGTGAGGCGGTTGTAGCAGCCCGCCACGTACGTGCCGGGGTAGTGGACGCCGTCGGCCGGGCACTCGGGGGCGGCGCCGCGGGTGGCGAAGTAGCCGTTGCCGAGCGTGCACAGGGATTCCCGGAGGCTCTCCTGCGCGGGGTGGTACCCCTCGTACTCCCAGGTCCAGGCCGTCACGACGGCACCCCCGCGCCGGGGGCGGCGAGCAGGTCCGCCGGGTCGCGTACGACGGTGTCGGCGCCCGCGCGGCGCAGCGCGCCCGCCGTTCCGGGGCCCGCCGCGCGGTCGACGCCGACGACCAGGCCGAAGCCGCCGCGCCGCCCGGCCTCGACGCCCGCCAGGGCGTCCTCCAGGACCGCGCAGTCGGCGGGTGGTACGCCGAGCCGGCGGGCCGCCTCCAGGAAGAGCGCGGGATCGGGCTTGCCGGGGAGCCGCAGCCGGGCCGCGTCGACGCCGTCGACGACCGTGTCGAAGAGCTCCAGGAGGTGCGCGGCGGCGAGGACCTCGCGGGCGTGCCGGGAGGCGGACACGGCGGCCAGCGGGACGCCCGCCCCGTGCAGGGCGCCCAGCAGCCGCACGGTGCCCGGGTGGGCGCGTACGCCCCGCTTCCTGATCAGTTCGGTGAACAGCCGTTCCTTCTCGGCGGCCACGGCCCGGATCTCGGCGGGGGACGGGCGCAGTCCCCGGGCGGTGAGGAAGGCCGCCGCGCCGTCGAGGCGGGACCTGCCGTCGACGTACCGGAGATAGTCCTCGGTGGCGTCGAAGGGCCTGCGGGCCGCCGGGTCCCCCAGGGTTCGCAGGTGGGCGTCGAAGGCCGCCTTCCAGGCGGTGGCGTGCGTCCGGGCCGTGTCGGTGATCACGCCGTCGGTGTCGCACACCACCGCGCGCGGGGCGTTCAGCCGGTGGGCGGGGGCCGGTGCGGTCATGGGCGGTCCTCCTGGTGGTGCTCCGGACCTCGGCGGGTTCCCGGCCACGGGCGGCGTACGCGGCGAGCCGTCACCATCCGCCCCTCGGAAAGGGAACCTCTCCCGTCTCTTGATCCTCTTCCCTGCCGAAGCGCGCGCAGTCAGCCGAACAGGACGAGAGAGAGGGGGGCCGCGTCGATGGGTCGCACGCCGTACCGTCCGTGGCCGCCCCTCGTGGAGAGGCATTTATGTTCAGCAAGGCATTCGCGCCGGAGTACCAGGGTGCGCTCAGCGCGCTGTCGGTGAACTCCTCGCTCACGGACGTGCTGGAGGCGGCGACCGGGCAGCTGGTCGCCGCCCGGCGCGCGGGGGACGCGCACGAGATGGCGCGGGCCGCGCTCGCGGTGGCGGAGGCGAACCGGCGGCTCGGCCACGTCGAGGCGGCGGACCGGGCGTGGAAGACGAGCTACCGCACGGCCCGCACGGCCCGGGACGTGCCGGCCATGGCCTGGGCGCTGTGGAGCGGCGGCACGCTTGCCCGGCAGCGCGGCGCCCTCGCTCTCGCCTTCCGCCTCCTGCGGTACGCCGCCGACCTGGGCAAACGGGGCGGTGACGTGGTGGCCCACGGCTATTCGCTGGCCGGGCTCGCGGAGACGGGCCGTATACGGGGCGACTACGAGGCGGTCGGCGCGCTGCACGACGAACTGCTCGCGGCGGCGCGCGAGCGGGGCGAGGCGCGGCACACCGTGTGGGCGCTGGAGGGCATCGCCCAGATGCACCGCAACGGCGGCCGGTACGACACGGCGTTCCGCCTGTTCGAGGAGGCCGCCGGCATAGCGGCCGCCGCGGACGACCGGCGCGGTCACGCCTGGGCGCTGCGCGGGCTGGCGGACATCGTCTCCGTACGGGACGGGGACACCGCCCGCGCGCTGGAGCTGCTCGGCCGGGCGGAGGCGGGCTGCCGCGAGATGAACCTGTCGAGCGCGCTGGCCTACAACCACAAGATGCGCGCGAACGTGCTGTACCGGGCGGGGCGGTACGCGGAGGCGCTGGAGACGTACGAGCAGGCGCTCGGCGAGTTCCGCGCGATGGGCGAGCCGCGCGGGGAGGCCCTGTCCCGCCTGGGCTCGGTCAAGGCCCGCGCCCGGCTCGGCGCGGACCCGGCACGGACCGCCGCCGAGCTGGCGGAGCTGGGCGGCATCCTGGACGGCATGGGTCTGCGTCACGCCCGCGCCATGGTGGACAAGGCCCTCGCCGAGCTCGGCCTGTCCTTCGAGGAGTCCCGCTGATGACACGCCCGCCCCACAGCCGCCCCGCCCCGCCGCCATCCCCCACCGGCGCCGCGCAGGACCCCCCGGCACCGGCCGCCCCGGGCAGCGCGCCGGGCACGTCGGGGGCCTCGGGCTCGCCGGGGGCCTCGGCGGGGCCGGCCGGCACGGCGGGACCGCAGGCCGGGCGGGAGCCGGGCACCGGGCAGGAGTCGGGCGGTGGCGGGCACGCGGCCGTGGCGGAGGGCACCGGCGGCGAGGGTGTGCGGGAGCATCCCGTACCGGATGACGCCGACGCCGTGGAGTCGGTGCTGGCGCGGTGCCGCGCCATGGTGGAGCCCGCGCTGCGGGCGCGGGTCGGCGGGATGCACGCGTGGCCGGCCGAGATGGCCGGGTACGCCTTCGGATGGTGGGAGCGCGGCGGCGCGCCCCGTGCCGGGTCGTCCGGCAAGGGCGTGCGCCAGGCGCTGGCCGTCCTGTGCGCGGAGGCGGCGGGCGCGCCGGCGGAGGCGGCCGTCGACGGTGCCGTGGCCGTGGAGCTGGTGCACACCTTCTCCCTGCTCCACGACGACATCATGGACGGTGACGAGACCCGCAGGCAGCGCCCCGCGGCGTGGAAGGCGTACGGGACGGGGCCCGCCGTCCTGGCGGGGGACGCGCTGTTCGCGCTGGCCTTCGAGGTCCTCGCCGGCTCGCCCGGCCCGCACGGAGGGGCGGCCGTGCGGCGCCTGTCCGGGGACATGGCGGACGTGGTGGACGGACAGGCCGAGGACCTGCTGTTCGAGGAGCGGCCGTGGACGGGACCCGGCGCCGTCCCGGTCGACGCCTACCTCCGCATGGCCGAGCACAAGACGGGCGCCCTGCTGGGTTGCGCGGCGGCGCTGGGCGCCCTGCTGGCGGGCGCGCCGGGGGCGACCGTGGACGCGCTGGCCACGGCGGGGCGGCAGCTCGGTGTGGCGTTCCAGGCGGTCGACGACGTCCTGGGCCTGTGGGGCGACCCGGCGACGACGGGCAAGCCGGTCCACGGCGACCTGCGGCGCCGCAAGAAGACCCTGCCGGTGCTGGCGGCCCTCGCGACGGGTACGCCGGCGTCCCGGGAGCTGGCGGCGCTCCTCTCCGGGCCCGGCCCCCTGGACGGGACCGCGTCGGCGCGGGCGGCCGGGCTCGTCGAGGAGGCGGGCGGCCGGGAGGCGGCCATGGCGGAGGCCCGTGGCCGTCTGGACCGGGCGCGGGCCTGCCTGCGCGGGGTCCCGTTGGCCCCGGAGCCGGCCGGCCGGCTCCTCACGCTGCTGCCGTACGTGGTGGGCCGCTCGCTGTGAAGGCGGGCCGGCGGAGGGACGGCGCCGTCACGGACGGGGCCGGCGCCGGGAGAGCGGCCGCCCCCGTCCGGCCCGCACATCCTTTTTGAGGCAATGTCAGCGAATCTGCACACCGAATGTACAGGCGTCACACGGCCTCCCGCGTCTCGTCATGACCTTGGCGGGATCACCCGGCCGTTGATACCGGAATGTCCCGTTCCGAAATGTCGGCGGCCACGGCACCGGAATGGCGGCCGGGCGGCCGTGTGAAGAAGCTGCCACCAAGCCATGGATTCGTCTGCACATCGACGCAATTCAGCACCCCGTCAACGCCGTTGCGGGTACCCGGCGGATTGGCTGGGCAACCTGCCCGCGTGCTTTGATCCTTCGCACTGCGGCGGTCGCACAAAGGCTCGCACCGCAGTCATTTCGAGTTATTCGCGCGAAGGGAACAGCATGAACCCCCAGATCCAGACCCAGGAAATCTCCGACGCCGACCTGGACGCCGTGTCCGGTGGCCTGCACAGCGCCGTCGCCAGCGGTGTCGTCGGCAGCGCGACGGCCACCCTCGACTCGGTCGCCCCGGTTTCCACCGTCGCCGCCACGACCGTCGGCGCCGTCGAGTCCTTCGCGGGCCTGAACACCTCGGCCGTCACCGGCCTGGTCGCCGGTCTCTGAGACGGTACGGGCGGGCCCCGGGACTTCACCGTTCCGGGGCGCACCGCTCGGTTCACCTCCTGATCCGGACATGCGCAGTTGAGGGAAGAGTTACGTGCAGTTCCGCCAAAAGGCCCTTTCCAAGCTGCAATCGCCCGAGGAAATGGACCTGCCGGTGCGACTCGCCCGCCCGCAGGGCCTTCTCGTGCTGGCCGTCACCGTCGTCGCCATGACGGCCGCGGCCGTATGGGCCGTCACCGGAACGGTGTCCTCCACGCTCACCGCGCCCGGCATCCTCACCCATGGCAGGGGCAGTTACGTCCTCCAGAGCCCCGTCGCCGGCCAGGTCACCCGCGTGCTCGCCGAGGAGGGGGACCACCTGCCCTCCGACGCGCCGCTGCTGGAGGTCCGCACCGCCCAGGGTCCGTCCATGGTGCGCACCATCGCCGCGGGCCGGATGACGACACTCGTCGCGACGATCGGCTCCGTGGTCACCACCGGCTCCGACGTGGCGTCCGTCGAGCGGGTCGCCACGAAGGACGCCCCTCTCACGGCGACAGTCTACGTCCCCGCGGAGCGCGGCGCGACCGTACCCGTGGGCGCCGCCGTCGACCTCACCGTCCCGTCGGTGCCGGCACAGACGTACGGCGTCCTGCGCGGCCGGGTGACATCCGTCGGCCGCACCCCCCAGAGCCGCCAGCGCATCGGCGCGTTCCTCGGCAACAGCCAGTTGGGCGAGCAGTTCTCCCGCGCCGGCCAGCCCGTGGCGGTCCTGGTCGAGCTGGAACGGTCGGCCTCGACGCGGACCGGGTACGCCTGGTCGACGTCCGGCGGCCCGGCGTACGCGCTCGACTCCATGACCCCGGTGAGCGCCTCCGTGCACCTGGCCTCGCAGCACCCGGCCGAATGGCTGCTGCCGTGAGCGCGCCGGGCGGCCGGCGCCGCGCCGGGCAGGCTCCACGGCGCGGGGCGAGGGCCGGGCGGCCCGCCGCTGCCAAGCGGCCCCGTACCGTCCGCACGCCCACCGTGCTCCAGATGGAGGCCGTGGAGTGCGGGGCCGCCTGCCTCTCCATGGTGCTCGCCCACCATGGACGGCACGTGCCGCTGGAGGAGCTGCGCATCGCGTGCGGGGTCTCCCGCGACGGCTCCCGCGCCAGCAACGTGCTGAAGGCCGCCCGGACCTACGGCCTGGAGGCCAAGGGCATGCAGATGGAGCCCGAGGCGCTCGCCGGGGTGCCGGTTCCGGCCATCCTGTTCTGGGAGTTCAACCACTACGTCGTCTACGACGGGACGGGGCGCCGCTTCGGCCGCCGCGGCGTGTACGTCAACGACCCCGCCAAGGGCCGCCGTTTCGTCCCGCCGGAGGAGTTCGACACCAGCTTCACCGGTGTCGCGCTGGTCTTCGAGCCCGGCCCCGGCTTCCGCGCGGGCGGTCGCAGGCCCGGTTTCCTGAGCGCCGTGCCCGCCCGGCTGCGCGGCACGACGGGCACGCTGCTCGCGGCGCTGCTCGCCAGCCTTCTGCTCGTCGCGGTGGGCGCGGTGCTGCCCGCGCTGAGCCGTACGTACATCGACATGTTCCTGATCGGCGGCCAGACCTCGGTGCTGGGACCGCTGTTCGCGGCGATGGCGGCGATGGTCGCCCTGACCGCCGTGCTGACCGGGCTGCAGCAGGCGAACCTGCTGCGGGGGCGCATCATCGCCTCCACCCTCGGCAGCGCCCGCTTCCTCCGGCACCTGATGCGGCTGCCGGTGACGTTCTTCGCCCAGCGCAGCCCCGCCGACCTGGTGCAGCGGCTCCAGTCCAACGACGCGGTGGCCGAGACACTGGCGAGGGACCTCGCCGCCGCCGGGGTGGACGGGGTCGTGGTCGTCCTCTACGCGCTGCTGCTGTGGACGTACGACCCCCAACTGACACTGGTGGGTGTGCTGATGGCGCTGCTCAACGTCGTCGCCATGCGGACGGTGATCCGGCTGCGGTCGACGCACACCCAGAAGCTGCGGGCCGACAGCGCGCGGCTGACCAACACCTCCTACACGGGTCTCCAGCTGATCGAGACCATGAAGGCGACCGGCGGCGAGGACGGCTACTTCCGCCGCTGGGCGGGCCAGCACGCCACCACGCTGGAGGTGCAGCAACGCCTCGGCGTGCCCAGCGCCGCCCTGGCGGTCGTCGCACCCACCCTGGCCACCCTCAACAGCGCGCTGATCCTCTGGATCGGTGGCCTGCGGGCGGTGGAGGGCCACCTCTCCATCGGTCTGCTCGTCGCCTTCCAGGCCCTGGTGACGCGGTTCACCGCGCCCATCACCCGCCTGAACGGGGTGGCCGGCCGCATCCAGGACTTCGCCGCCGACGTGGCCCGGCTGAAGGACGTCGAGAACTTCCCCGTGGACGCCCTCTACGCGCGCGTGGAGCCGGACGCCGACACCCGCCGCCTCAAGGGCCACGTGGAGCTGGAGAACATCACCTTCGGCTACAGCCCGCTGGACGCTCCGCTGCTGAGCGGCTTCTCGCTGACCCTGCGCCCCGGCCGGCAGGTCACGCTGGTCGGCGGCTCCGGCAGCGGCAAGTCGACCGTGTCCCGGCTGATCTCGGGCCTGTACGCCCCCTGGGAGGGGACGATCCGCATCGACGGCCGACGCCTGGAGGACATCCCGCGCGGCGCGCTGGCCGCCTCCGTGTCCTTCGTCGACCAGGACGTGTTCCTCTTCGAGGGCACCGTGCGGGACAACGTCGCCCTGTGGGACCCCTCCATTTCGGACGACGCGGTCGTCGCGGCCCTCAGGGACGCGGCCGTGTACGACGACGTCGTCGCCCGGCGCCCCGGGGGCATCCACAGCCGCGTGGAACAGGACGGCCGCAACTTCTCGGGCGGGCAGCGCCAGCGGCTGGAGATCGCCCGCGCCCTGGTGCGGCGACCGAGCGTCCTCGTGCTGGACGAGGTGACCAGCGCTCTGGACGCCCGCACCGAGCAGGTCATCATCGACAACCTGCGGCGGCGCGGCTGCGCGTGCGTGGTGATCGCCCACCGGCTGTCCACGGTCCGCGACAGCGACGAGATCGTGGTCCTGGACCACGGCACGGTCGTCGAGCGGGGCCGCCACGAGGACCTGCTCGCCGCCCGAGGGGCGTACGCCGAGCTGGTCGAGGAGCGCTGACATGTCCGTGCGTCCCGAGTCCGTCCACCAGGAGGCCGCTCACCCGCGATCCGGTCATCCCGGGGTGGCCGCCGACCCGGTGGTCCACGCCCTGGGCACCCTGGGCCACCCCGTCGCGTGCGCGGGTCTGCGGAACGTGCCGCTCGACGGGCCGCACGTGCTGTGGCTGGTCGTGGCCGGCGGGCTCGACCTGTTCGCCGTCGACGCCGCCGAGCAGGGCCACTGGCACTTCCTGGGCCGCCTGGAGACGGGGAGCCTGCTCCTCGGCCCCGTCGAGGGACCGCAGCACACGCTGGTGGGCCGCCCGACGCAGGACTGCGTGCTGCGCCGGATCGCGCTGCGCGAGCTGTACGCCGACCAGGACCCGTACGCCCCGCACGACCCGTGCCACTCGCACGACCCCTACGGCAGCCACGGCACCTACGACCCGTACGGCGCGGGGGCGCCCGTGGAGCACGCCGTGGCGCTGGGCACCGCCCGCAGCCTGGGCGTGCTGTTCGAGGCGCCGCTCGGCGACGGGCGCGCCCCGGGCGACGGGACCGTGGCCGCCGACGACATGCTGTGGATGCCGGTTCCGCCCGGCAGCGTCCGTTACGGCGCGGCGTACCCGGCCGTGTACGGCGTGGAGGCGGCGGGCGATCTGCTCGTCGACGCCGCGCTGTGGCAGCGGATGGTGAACCAGCAGTACCGGCTGCTGGCCGCCGTGGACCGCTGGATCGAGCAGCTGGAGCGGGCGCACGAGGACCGGGCGGCGGCCGGCCTCAGGGCGGGTGAGGCGGTCCGCACGCGGGCCGACCAGGCGCTGCTGGCGTCGATCGGCCGGCCGGGGCGCACGGGCCGGAAGAAGACGCCCGCGGCGTCCGACGACGCCACCTTCGCGGTGTGCCGGCACGTCGCCCGGGCGGCCGGGATCACCCTGGCCGAGCCGTCGGCGGGCGGCGTCGCCGACGAGCGGACCGGCGCGGTGGAGCGGATCGCGCTCGCCTCCCGGGTCCGTACCCGGTCGGTACGGCTGGAGGGGCGCTGGTGGCGGACCGACTCGGGCCCCCTGGTGGGGCACTGGGCGAAGTCCGGCGCCCCGGTGGCGCTGCTGTGGCGGCGCGGCCGGTACGAGGCGGTGAACCCGGCGTCGGGCCTGCGGTTGCGGATCGACGGGGAGAAGGCCGCCGAGCTGGAGCCCCGGGCGGTGATGTTCTACCGGCCGTTGCCCGAGCGGCCGATGACGCCGGCGCGGCTGATGCGCTTCAGCCTGCGGGGCGCCGGGGGCGACGCCCGCAGGCTGGCCCTCGCCGGGCTGGTGACGGTGGGCCTGGGCGCGCTGGTGCCGGTCGCGACGGGGCGGATCCTCGGCGCGTACGTGCCGGCCGGGCGGACGGGCCCGATCGCGCAGATGGCGCTGGCCGTGATGGTGGCGGGCGTGGTCTCGGCCGCGTTCATGCTGATGCAGAACCTGACGGTGCTGCGGATGGAGGGCCGCGTCGAGAGCATCCTCCAGCCCGCCGTGTGGGACCGGCTGCTGCGGCTGCCGACGAAGTTCTTCGCCGAACGCTCCACCGGGGAGCTGGCGAGCGCCGCCATGGGCATCAGCGCGATCCGCCGGGTACTGACCGGCGTCGGCCCGGTGGCCGTGCAGGCGAGCACGGTCGGCGTGGTCAACGTGGTGCTGCTGCTCTGTTACAGCGTCCCGCTGGCGCTGACGGCGATGGCCATGCTGCTGGTCATCGCGGTCGTCTTCCTGGGGCTCGGGCTGTGGCAGGTGCGCTGGCAGCGGCGGCTGGTCGAGCTGAACAACAAGCTCAACAACCAGGCCTTCCAGACCCTGCGGGGACTGCCGAAACTGCGGGTGGCGGCGGCGGAGAGCTTCGCGTACGCGGCGTGGGCGCGCCAGTTCGCCCGCTCCCGCGAGCTCCAGCGCCAGGCGGGCCGGATCCGCGTCGTCACCACCGTCCTGGACGCGGTGTACCTGCCGCTCTGCTCGCTCATCATGTTCATGCTGCTGGCGGGACCGGCGCGCGGCAGCATGACGGCCGGCGGGTTCCTGACGTTCAGCACGTCGGTGACGATGCTGCTGACGTCCGTCACGCAGGTCACCGGCGCCCTGGTGTCGGCCGCCGCGGCGCTGCCCCTGTACGAGCAGGTCAAGCCGGTCCTGGAGGAGGCGCCCGAGGTCCGCGGTTCGACCACCGCGCCCGGTGTCCTGTCGGGCGCCGTGGAGGCGCGCAACCTCTCCTTCCGCTACTCCGACGACGCGCCCCTGGTCCTCGACGACGTGTCGCTCGACATCCGTCCGGGCGAGTTCGTGGCGGTGGTCGGCCCGAGCGGCTGCGGCAAGTCGACGCTGCTGCGCCTGCTCATCGGCTTCGACCGGCCGGTCTCGGGCAGCGTCCTGTACGACGGCCAGGACCTGACCGCTCTCGACCAGGCGGCGGTGCGGCGCCAGTGCGGTGTCGTCCTGCAGAACGCCCAGCCCCTGACCGGCTCCATCCTGGACTGCATCAGCGGGGCCGAGTCCTTCTCCCAGGAGGAGGTGTGGACCGCCGCGGAGATGGCCGGCCTGGCGGAGGACATCAGGCGGATGCCGATGGGCCTGCACACGATGATCGCCGGCGGCGGGGCGATCTCCGGCGGCCAGCGCCAGCGGCTCATGATCGCCCAGGCCCTGATCCGCCGGCCCCGGATCCTGTTCCTGGACGAGGCGACCAGCGCGCTGGACAACGAGACGCAGCGCGTCGTCATCGACTCCACGCGCCGCCTCGACGCCACCCGGCTGGTGATCGCCCACCGGCTGTCGACGGTCATGGACGCCGACCGGGTGATCGTCATGTCGGCCGGCCGTGTCGTCGAGGAAGGCCCTCCCGCCACGCTCCTCGCCGACCCGGACGGTCACCTGTACGACCTGGTGCGCCGCCAAATGCGCTGACCGGGCACCCCTCGAAAGGGTGGGATCCACCCCGAGGGGCGCGCCGGTCCCCGCGATCGAGGGAACCCCTCCCTCCGAACCCCGCCCGGACGGACCGGGCGGCGCGTCCACGGAGGAACACATGCTCAGGAAGGCCTTTGCCTGCACGGCTCTCGTCGCCGCTGCCCTGGCGCTCGGCACCGTCCCCGCCGCCGCCGACGGCTACGAGAACGACGACCACGGCAAGTTCCACGCCGTCGAGTGGGACAAGGGCAAGTTCGCCGCCCTTGAGTCGGCCGGCGGCTCGAAGATCGCCGCCGGCGGCTGGAACAAGGGCGGGGCCATCGGCGCCGAGTGGTAGCCGACCCGCTCGCCGAACGGCGGCCGCCGGGACGACAGCGTCGTCGTCCCGGCGGCCGCCGCCGTCCGGACCCTCCTACGCCCCGGAGGGCGCATCCCGCCGTTGCGGCCGTGGTGACCGGCGGTGCCGGAGGCGCTGGGCCGCGGCGCAACGCAAAAGGCCCCTGATGGATCAGGGGCCTCACGTGGTCCGTGGTGGGTCGTTCACGAGATCCTTTGACCAGCCGCAACTGGGCTGATTGCTGTCGAGGGTCCCGCGAGTCGCAAGATCACTTCCCGAGAGTACGCAGCAGACCATAGGACTTAGCGGAATTTCATAAAGTTTTTCGGTATGAAACCGAGGTATAGGGTCCTCGGCCCGCACTCAGAGACGCCACTCCTCGGCGAGCACGCCCAGCAGCTCCTCCTGCCTGGCCTTGAGCGACTCGGGGGTCCACTCGGCGTGCTGGAGCACCTGGCTCGTCAGCGCGAAGGGGACCACTCCCCCGCGTCCGGTGAAGTACTTGGCCCTCTTGGCGGCGAAGTCGTAGTTCTGGGCCGCAGAGTTCTTGGCGCGGTTCAGTAGAACCAGGTTTCCCAGGCGGTGCGTCCACTGAGCGCGCTGCTCCTCATCGAACAGCTCGACCCACTGCGAGTCGTCATTCGGGCTCTGCGGCAGAACGTGTTCCACCGTGATGAGCGGGTGGTCGTACGTCACCCCCTGCCCTCGGGCCAGCAGCTCGTCGAGGCGAAGCAGAACGTACTTGCGGATCCTGCGGACGAGATAGAGATCGCCGTCGAGCAAGGTAAGGGTGTCCGCCTTCTCGTCATCCCTCAGTTCGAGGGCCGGGGAGTCGAGGCCCTGGCCCTCGTCGAGCTGCCGGAGCAACTCGGCATAGCGCATGACGCGAGGTGTCGTGTAGACGCGTCGGATGAACATGCTGGCCGACAGGCGCTCCAAAGCCCGCAGGAACGCGTCGAGCCATGCCGGGTCGCTCTCATGGTGGCGCAGCGCCCAGAGAGCGGCCGGTCGCCAGTCGTAGTTGTCGATCTGATGGAGCCTCCTGAACCAGGCGTTGACCGCCTCCGCGCCCGAAGCCGACTCATAACGGGCCTCCTTGATCTGAGCGTAGGCCTCGGCATATGGCCGAACGACGTCATGGACGAAGGCCTCAGCCCTGTCCGGGAGGTATTGGCTCAGCACCTGCTCCGGGAACTCCTTGAGCAGCTCCTGCTCCGCCCGCTTCTTGGCGAAGATCAACCGCAGATGGAGGAAGAGCTCCGCGAAGTCGTCGCGCCCCAGCATCTCCTCCGCGTCCTCCCAGGTGGTGGCGCACGCCTCGGACGCCTCCGCGTCAAGGTCACCGATGATCTGCGACTTGAAGATGTCGGTGGGCGACAGGTCCAGGCCGCGGGAGTTCATGACGCTGAAGATCCGGTGGGCACTGTCGAGGTCGGGAGTGCTGACGACGACCAGGAAAGTCCGCTCGGCCAGCATCTGAGCCAGTTCCAGCCGGCGCTGCTCGGTCTGCGCGGCGAGGCTGCTGTGCAAGACCCGCGCGTTGCGGAGGATGGCCTTCTGCGCGTCGGTCCGCAGGCTGTCCTCCTTGAGCGCCAGCAGCGTGTCCACCGCGCCCTTCGTCTGCACGTACTTCTCGAAGAAGTCTTTGTCGCGGTATCGCAGGGTGAGCCGTGGCTGCGGGGCGAGGCCACGGATCTTGGCGCCCGGCTCCATCACCAGCCGGTCGAGATCACCCCGCAGTTCCGCGTCCTCGGTGAGGTCGCGCAGGACCGACAAGAGGATGGTGAGGGTGGTGAGCCGCTGCTGGCCGTCGATGACTTCCGCCTTGGGGGCCCCGCCGCCCTTGACGAGTACGACGGACCCGAGGAAGTACGGCTCGTCCGCACCGCGGTCCAAAGCCTCCTGCAGGTCGGTCAGCAACTGGGACGCCTGCTCCTCCTGCCAGGCGTACGGGCGCTGGTAGTCGGGGATCTGGAAGTCGTAGTCGCTGCTGAACACCTTGTGCAGGGGCATCTCGTGCGCCTCAAGCTTTTGCATGCCCCGATGATGTCGGAGAAATGGAGCTCCGCGGCAGTGATCCGGCGCAACTCCCTTCCGTCCGGCAGCGGTTCCATGGGAGCCAGAGCCACCTCACAGATGGACAAGAGATTCACCGTCTGCTGCTGTATCGGCGACAACTGAGGGCCTCATGTCCGGTATGGGGCTTTGCAGAGACCGGGAGTCCGCCATCCCCTTTCAATCGGCACTCGGCCGCACATGTCCCTTGCCCACGCGTCCGTGTGCCAGCTCAAAGCCCACCGCGCGGAGGTGCTTCCGAGCCGTGACGACCTGTTTGATCGTCAGGTCCTGCGCGGAGATGCTCCGGTAGACGAATCGGACGCGAACCCGCCGAAGGACAGCGGAGCATTCGGGGCGGTTGCAGGTCGCTCGGGACCCGTGTCGCGCAGCCGGGTACGCGCCCGGTCGAAGCAAAAGTAGTCACTGTGGCGCGGGCCTCCCGCCGCGTCGGGCCGGGGCCGCGGGCACAACCCGTCGGGTAGACCAGCCGGTACTGACCTTCCTGGACCTGCCGGCCAGCAGGGGACGTCTCCGAGGTGAACATCTCCACGACGCCCCGGCCCCGGCTCATCGCCGTCCGCACGACGACCCCGTCCCGCCCTTTTGTCTCCTGCACCAGCTCTACCGGGACGAGGCTCGGGACGTGCAGGCAACGCGTGTCCCGCACGGTCGCGTCCAGGAGCGCTCGTAAGGATGGCGACCGCCTCCTCCGGTGCAACGGTTCCGCCCCCGCGGGTGTGCCGACCTCGGCGGCCAGTCGCACGCGCTCCTCGATTGGCCGGCTAAGCGGCCGCATGTCAGGATCGCTACGCGCCTGTTTCCGCAGGAGAGAGGCTCAGTACCTGGACCGCCACGGCCCCGCCTCCTCGTCGAGTCGATCACAAGGCTCGAGACCGCGGAAACGACGAATTACCGGTGAGTCACATGACTCGACCGGTGATTCGTGAACGCTTCGGGACGATCTCGTGGACGTCCCACGTGGTGTCCGAGGGGGGACTTGAACCCCCACGCCCGATAAAGGGCACTAGCACCTCAAGCTAGCGCGTCTGCCATTCCGCCACCCGGACAAGGTGTCTGTCGCCGGGCGGGTCCTCCCCGCGGCGACATGGATAACTCTACCAGGGGTTCGAGCGGCCCTTCACCCGTATATCCCGTGGTCAGGCGGCCGGGCGGGGTTCGCGCGGAGACCCCGGCGCGACACATACGCAGCGTTTCCACGGCCGTACTCACGGTGGGGGTGGCGCGGGGATAGCGTGCGAAGGTGAGCTTTGTGCCGGAGTACCGCAGGCCCCGCATGCTGTCGGCGCTGCGCGAGCACCTGAGGGACACCTTCTGGTTCGCGCCGACCATGGGTCTGGCGGTGTCTCTCGTGCTGTGGACGGCGGCGGCGACGGCCGACACCGCGATCGTCGACCATCTGCGGGACCGGCGGGCGTACGCCGAGATCGGGGATCTCACCGCCATCGCCGAGGACGCCAAGGCGATCGTCACCACGGTCAGCTCGGCCATGATGACCTTCATCGGCGTCGTCTTCAGCATCTCCCTGGTGGCGGTGCAATTGGCCGCCGGGCAGCTCACGCCCCGGGTGGTGCGGATCTTCGTCCGGAGCAGGATCAGCAAGCTGACGCTGACCGTGTTCCTGTCGACGTTCCTGTTCTCGCTGCTGGTGCTGACGTCGTACGAGAGCACGACGGAGCCGGAGCGGGTCACGACGGTGCCGCTGGTGCAGTCGGTGGTCACGCTGCTGCTGGTGGGGCTGAGCCTGCTGCTGTTCATCGCGTACGTGACGACCACTCTGCGCCTCATGCAGGTGGGGCCGGTGATCGACCTGATCACGCGGGAGGCGCTGCACGTGCTGGGGCGGCAGCCGGCCGGCGGGCCGGAGGAGGCGCCGCTGCCACCCGAGTCGGGCCGGGTGGCGCACCGGGGGCGGGCCGGGGTGCTGCGGGACGTGGACGTGGCGCGGCTGGTACGGCTGGCGCGGCGGCAGGGCGCGGTGCTGCGGCTGATCCCGCGCATCGGCGACTACGTGGTGCCCGGTACGCCGGTGCTGGCCGTGCACGGCGGCCGCGCGCCGGCCCCGGCGGCGTTGCGTTCCTCGGTGTCGGTGGGGGTGGATCGGACGTTCCACCAGGATGTGTCGTTCGGGCTGCGGCAACTGGTGGACATCGCGCTGCGGGCGATGTCTCCGGCGGTGAACGATCCGACGACGGCCGTCCAGTGCCTCGACCGGATCGTGCAGTTCCTGGCGGCCGTCGCGCCGCGCCCCCTGGGCACCCTGCGGCACCGCGACCGGCGGGGTGCGGTACGGCTGGTCCGCGACGTACCGGGCTGGGACGACCTGACGGACCTGGCATTCACCGAACTGCGGGCCTGTTCGGCGCAGAGCCCACAGGTGACGCGGCGGATGCTCGCGGGCATCGACGACCTGCTCCTGCTCGCGCCCGCGGAACGGCGGGAACCGCTGATGCGCCATCGCGCGCTCCTGCGGCAGGCGGTGGAGCTGGCGGTGCCGCAGTCCTCCGACCGGGCGTTCGCTCTGCGGCCCGACCGGCAGGGCATCGGTTAGCGGGTGGGGCCGGCGTCGGGACGGCTGCCGGGGCGGCCGCGGGCCCGCCGCATCGAGGCGGACCCGCGGCCGGTCGGCCGGGACGTGGAGCGGTACGTCCGCTCAGCAGTCCTTCTCGCGCAGCGAGTGCAGGTGCGCGCTCGCCTTGCGGGCGAAGGCGAGGGACTCGACCGGGTTGTCGTGCTCGGCCTGCCAGTGGTGGTCGCGCCGGCCGCCGCGGGTGCGGCCGACCGCCGACATGAAGCGCTGGTAGTCGATGTCCCCGTCCCCGACGTCCACCATCCGGTAGCCGTCGCGGGCGGAGTCGTCGCGTTCGCCGTCCTTGACGTGGAAGAGCGGGTACCGGTCGGGCTGCTTCAGCACGTAGGCGAGGGGGTCGAAGGGGGCGGGCGTGCCGTCGGCGCGCCGGCTGAAGCGGTACTGGCCGGCGTACGCCCAGTAGATGTCCATCTCCAGGTAGACGAGGTCGGGGTCGGTCTCCGCGAGCAGGACGTCGTAGAGCCGGACGTCGGGCCGGTCGGTGGCGAAGGAGAACTCCTCGGCGTGGTTGTGCTGGTAGAACTTCATGCCGCGCTTCTTCGCCTCGGCGCCGTAGTGGTTGAACTCCTCGGCGCAGCGCTTCCAGCCGTCCACGGTGGCTCCGTAGCGCCAGGGGCCGGAGGCGGTGCCGATGTGCCGCAGGCCGAGGGCCTGGGCGTCGTCGAGCACCTGGGTGAGGTTCTGGGCGAAGGTGTAGGCGCCGGGGTCGGAGGAGTAGTGGCCGACGTGGCTGCCGATGGCGCGCAGGCCGTTGTCGCGGGTGATCCGCCTCAGCTGGGCGAGGGTGAGGGGGCCGGCGGAGCCCTGGGTGTATCCGGCGTACTCGACCTCGTCGTAGCCGAAGCGCCGCAGTTCCTCGAAGACCTTGGCGAAGCCGAGGGTGGAGACCTTGTCGCGCAGGGAGTACAGCTGGATGCCGAGGCGGCCGGGCGGCAGGACGGGGCGGCCTCGTCCCTGCCCGGTGCCGGTGCCGGTGCCGGTGCCGGTGCCGGTGCCGGCGGCCGAGGCGGTGCCGGTGCCGGCGAGCAGTGCGGCGGTAGCACCGGCGGCGACGCCGAGCATGCCGCGTCTGCTGAGCCTGTGCGCGAGTTCGGGGTCGGTGGTCCTGGTGGTGCGCGGCATGTGGATAACTCCTCGTTGTCGGTGGCGTCTGCTTCACTGAGGTCGGGTCAGTGGAGACCGGCGAGTCGCAGCAGCAGGGTCTTCACATCGGTGGCCGCGACGCGGCCGGGTAGAGCACGGGGGGTGGAGCACAGGATGAGCGGACCTTCGTCGTCGCTCGCGGGGAGGCGGCCGTGGCTGCCGCGGACAGGTGAGGGGTCGAGGGGCACGACCGCCATGCGGTAGCGCAGGCCCAGCTTCTTGCGGGCGAGCGCCGTGGCCGCCTTGACGCGGACGTAGGGGTCGTGGGGGTCCATGAACAGCTCGACGGGGTCGTAGCCGGGCTTGCGGTGGATCTCGACGAGCGGGGCGAAGTCGGGCGCGCGGGCCTCGTCGAGCCAGTAGTAGTACGTGAACCAGGCGTCCGGTTCGGCGAGGGCGACCAGCTCGCCGGACCGGGGGTGGTCCAGTCCGTGGGCCTTCTTGCCCTCGTCGTCGAGGAGTGTCTCGATGCCGGGCAGAGCGGCGAGGGCTTCGCGGGCGGCGGCCAGGTTGTCGGGGTTCTCGGGGTGCCGTACGTAGACGTGGGCGATCTGGTGGTCGGCGACGGCGAAGGCGCGGGAGGCCATGGGGTCGAGGTACTCCATGCCGTCCTGGGTGTGGACCTCGAGCAGGCCGGCGCGGCGCAGGGCGCGGTTGATGTCGACGTGCCGGTTCACGCGGGTGATGCCGTATTCGGAGAGCGCGACGACGGTCCGGCCCTCGGCCTCCGCGTCGTCGAGGAGGGGGGCCATCACGGTGTCGAGTTCGGTGGCGGCCCGGTGGGAGCGGGGGTCGTCCGGGCCGTAGCGCTGGAGGTCGTAGTCGAGGTGCGGGAGGTAGCTCAGGGCGAGGTCTGGGGTGCGGGTGCGGATGATGTGGCGGGTGGCGTCGACGATCCACCGGCTGGAGACGATGCCGGCGCCGGGGCCCCAGAAGTGGAAGAGGGGGAAGGTGCCGTACTTCTCGGTGAGTTCGTCGTGCAGGGCCGGGGGCCGGGTGTAGCAGTCGGGTTCCTTGCGGCCGTCGGCGTAGTAGACGGGGCGGGGGGTGACGGTGAGGTCGGTGTCGGCGCCCATGGCGTACCACCAGCAGATGTTGGCGACGGTGTAGCCGGGGTGGGCTCGGCGGGCGGCGTCCCAGAGTTTGTCGCCGGCGACCAGTCCGTTGTGCTGGCGCCACAGCAGGACGTCGCCGAGTTCGCGGAAGTACCAGCCGTTGCCGACGATGCCGTGCTCGGCGGGGAGGGCGCCGGTGAGGAAGGTGGACTGGGCGGCGCAGGTCACGGCGGGCAGGACGGTACCGAGCGGGGCCCGGGAGCCGGACCCGGCGAGACGCTTGAGGCGGGGCATGTGGTCCAGGAGCTGGGGGGTGAGGCCGACGACGTCCAGGACCAGGAGGGGGGTGGGCCGGTTCATGGCAGTTCCTTGAGGCCGAGGTCGGTGAGGAGGTCGCGGGCCAGGGTGAGTTCGGCGGCGATGCCGTCGGCGAGCCTGCCGCGGGTTCGGGGCCGCAGGCCGGGAGGGAGGGCCTGCCAGGTGTAGGTCTCGACTTCGAGGTGGCGGGTGTGGGGGGCCGGTCCGCCGACGAGCCGGGCCAGGGCGTCGCGGAGCACGGGGAGGGTGGAGGTGAGGGGCGCGGCGGGCGGGCTGTGCAGGGGGACGTGGAAGTGGGCACGCCAGGGGCCGCCGTCGGGGAGCGTCTCGCCGTCGAGTGCCTCGGTGAGGTCGTCGGTGCCGCGCAGGCCGGCGGCGGTGCTGGTGCGGGTCTGGTGGAGGAAGCGCGGTTCGGCGAACGCGGCGAGCGCCGCGCGGACTTCGGGGAGGTGGGGGTGTTCGGCATGGAGCGCGGCGGAGAGCTGGGCCTTGGGGATGGGGACGCGGGCGGCCACCAGGGCTTCGACCGCCGTGTGGGGGTCTTCGAAGGAGGTGGCGAGGTGACAGGTGTCGACGCAGATGCCGATGCGGGGGTGGGACACCTCGGTGAGCGGGCCGATCGCGTCGGCTGTGGTCTCGATCGTGCAGCCGGGTTCGGGTTCGAGGGCGATGCGCAGCGATTTGCCGGTCAGTTCTTCGAGGGCGTCCAGGCGGTCGGCGAGGGTGAGCAGCGCGGTGCGGGCGCGAGCGGCGGCGGCGGTGTCGAAGGAGGTGCGCCAGGCGAGGGGCAGGGTGGAGATCGAGCCCTCGGTGATGTCGTCGGGCAGCAGCGCGGCGAGGAGGCGGGCCAGGTCGGTGGTGTGGGCCAGGCGTTCCGGGCGGGTCCAGTCCGGCTGGTAGACACGGTATTTGACCTCTTCGGCACCGAAGCCCTCGTAGGGGAAGCCGTTGAGGGTGACGACTTCCAGGCCCCGGCGGTCGAGTTCGGCGCGCAGTCGGCGCAGGGCGGCCGGATCGTCGGTCAGGGCGTGCGCGGCGGCCCTGGCGAGCCAGAGGCCGATGCCGAGGCGGTCGCGACCGAGGCGTCTGCGGACCGGTTCGCCGTGGTCGCGCAGCTGTGCGAGGACGCCGTCGAGCGTTTCGGCGGGGTGGACGTTGGTGCAGTAGGCGAGGTGGACGGTCGAGCCGTCCGGGTGGCGGAAGCGCATGGCCCGCCCCTCTCATTCCCCGCCGCGGAGGATGGAGTTGCCCTCGTGGAGGGCGCCCGGGGAGGGGAGGTCGAGGTGCAGGCGTCCGCTGAGGCCGTAGAAGGCGACGGGGTTGCGCCACAGGACCCGGTCGACGTCGTCGTCGGTGAAGCCGGCGGCGAGCATGGCGTCGCCGACCCCGCGGGTCTTGAGGGGGTCGCTCCTCCCCCAGTCGGCGGCCGAGTTGACCAGGACGCGTTCGGTCCCGTGGTCCTTGAGGACGGCGACCATGCGGTCCTCGTCCATCTTGGTGTCGGGGTAGATGGAGAAGCCGAGCCAGGCGCCGCTGTCGGCGGCTTCCTTCACGGTGGTCTCGTTCAGGTGGTCGAGCAGCACCCGCTCCGGGGGGAGGTGGGACTCGCGGAGGACGTCGACGGTGCGGCGCAGCCCGGCGAGCTTGTCGCGGTGGGGGGTGTGGACGAGGGCCGGCAGGCCGTGGTCGGCGGCAAGCTGGAGCTGGGCGGCCAGGGCGGTGTCCTCGGCGGGGGTCATGGAGTCGTAGCCGATCTCGCCGACGGCGACGACGGAGTCCTTGACGAGATAGCGGGGCAGCGCGTCGAGGACGGGGGTGCAGCGGGGGTCGTTGGCCTCCTTGGGGTTGAGGGCCAGCGCACAGTGGTGGGCGATGCCGTACTGGGCGGCGCGGAAGGGTTCCCAGCCGAGCAGCGCGTCGAAGTAGTCGAAGAAGCTGGCGGGCGAGGTACGGGGCTGGCCGAGCCAGAAGGAGGGTTCGACGAGGGCGCGGACCCCGGCGTCGTACATGGCCTCGTAGTCGTCCGTGGTGCGGGAGGTCATGTGGATGTGCGGGTCGAAGATGCGCATCAGGACTCCTGCGGGAGGACGGTCAGGGCGAGGACGCGGTGGAGGCCGGCGGGGGCGGGGCGGCCGGCGGCGGAGCGTTCGGCGGCGTAGTCGGCCAGCATCCGCGCCAGTTCGGTGTCGCCGCCGGCGCGCCGGGAAAGGCCGGTGACGGCGTCGAGGGGGACGCCAGTGAAGAGGCACTTGAGGACGGCGTGGCGCCAGGAGTGCGGGTCCAGGTGGGTGGCGGCGTAGGGGCCGACGGCGGCGGCGACCAGCCGGGTGTCGTTGGTGCGCAGGGCGTCCTCGACCAGGGGCAGGGCGTCCGGGCCCGGTACGAGGGCGGGGAGGGCGAGCAGGACGGCGCGCCGTTCGGCGGCGGTGCCGTGCCGGTAGAGGCGGGTGAGGGTGTCCGTGTCGGCGCGGGCCTCGTGGAGGAGGAGGGTGCGTACGGAGTCGGCGTGCTCCGGGCCGCAGTGGCGGCCCGCGGAGGCGAACCGCAGTTCCCAGGGGGGCACGGCGCCGGGGGTCGTGGGGGGTGCGGCCCCGGTGGCGTGCGCGGCCTCGGTGAGGGCCTCGTCCAGCCAGGCGCGGGCGGCGCCGTCGAGCCGGTCGTCCAGTTCCTCGCGGATCGTCGTCATGGTGCCGTTGCCCCCTTGCTGCCGGTGAGCCGGCTGAGGAAGTCGATGGACCGCCGGGCGAGTTCGGGTCCCGCGTGGGAGTGGCGGGGCAGTTCGACGACCGTCAGGCCCTGGTATCCGGTGGCGGCGAGCGCCTGGAGGACGGGCGGGAAGTCGATCTCTCCGTCGCCGAAGGGCAGGTGTTCGTGGACGCCGCGCCGCATGTCCTCGATCTGGACGTGGTGCAGCCAGGGGGCGGCGTCGCGGACGCAGTCGGCCGGGGCGGCCGGTTCCAGGCACTGGCAGTGGCCGATGTCGAGGGTGAGGCCGAGGAGGCCGGGGGCGGGGTCGCCGAGGAGGCGGCGGAGGTGGTGGAAGTCGGCGAGGGTGGCGATGAGGTGGCCGGGTTCGGGTTCGACGGCGAGCGGGACGCGGGCGGTGGCCGCCGCGTCCAGGACGGGTGCGAGTGACTCCCCGAGCCGTTTCCAGGCGGTGGTGGTGTCGGTGGGCGGGATGTCGTGGGGGGTGATGCCGCTGAAGCAGTGCACGGCGTGGGCGCCGAGGTCCGCGGCGACCCGCACGGCGCGGAGCAGGAGGCGGGTGCGGGCTGCCCGGCCGTCGGGGTCGGGATCGAGGAGGGACGGGAGGTGCTTGCGGCGCGGGTCGAGGACGTAGCGGGCGCCGGTCTCGACGGTCACGCCCAGACCGAGGTCGCCGAGGCGCCGGGCGACCCGCGAGGTGCGGGCGGCCAGGTCCGGCGCGAGGGGGTCGAGGTGCATGTGGTCGAGGGTCAGGCCGACGCCGTCGTACCCGAGGTCGGCGAGGAGGACGAGGGCGTCCTCCAGGCGGAGGTCGGTGAGGCCGTTGGTGCCGTAGCCGAAGCGGAGGGGGATGGTGCGGGCGGTCGTGCGGGACGCGCCGGTGGCGGGCTCGGTCATGTGGGGCTCACCTTCCGGGCGAGGGCGCGGGCGAGCGGGGCGAGTCCCATGAGGGCCGGCCCCGTGATGGTGGCTCCGCCCCGGGCGGCGAGCGTGGCCTGGAGGGGGATCATGGCGCGGATGCCACCGCCGACGGCACGCCGGGTGAGGGGTGGCGACGGGTTGAGCGCCGCATGGAGCAGGGGGACGCCGGCGGTGCGGAGGTAGGCCGCCGCGGTGAGGGTCGCCGTGCGGGTGTGGCGGCCGCTCGCCCCTCCCGGTGGGCGGGACGCCATGGCGCCGAGCAGGGCGGTGGCCGCGAGTGCTGCGAGCGGGGCGGCGGTCGAGCCGCCGTGGACCTCGTGGCGGGACACGGCGGTGACCGCGTAGGTGTGCGCGCCGAGCAGGGCGGCGGACGGCAGGGCGGCCAGGGCCGGGACGCGGCGGCCGGGCCCGCGCCGTCCGGCGGGCGCGGCGGCCGGGGAGCCCCGGTGCGTCCCTTTTTCGCGGGCGGTCGCGCGCCGCGCGGGGGCGGCGGGTGTGGCCGTGCCGGCCGTGGCCGTCGCGCCGAGCAGGAGGTCCAGGGCGCGGGCCGTTGCCATGGCGGCGGGGGCCGCGCGGGTGTCCTTCAGGCGGAGGTCGTACGCCCACACCGTGGCGGCCAGCGCGGTCGCCACCGCCAGGGGGGCGCGGCCGGCGCGGGCGGCGAGCGCCAGGCCCGTGGCGGTGAGGGCGGCCGACGCGGCCAGGGCGGCGCGCGGGGTGACGCGGCCCGACGGGATGGGGCGGTGCGGGCGGTCGACGGCGTCCTCGTCGCGGTCCGCCCAGTCGTTCAGCGCCATGCCCGCCTCGTACAGGCACAGGGAGGAGCCGACGGCCAGCGCGGTGCGCCGGTCGGGACGTACGCCCGCGGCGGAGGCGCCCGCGAGCGCGTCGCCGGGCACCGAGAACAGGGCGGACACCCGCAGCAGTTCCGCCCAGGCCCGCCGCCGCGCCCCGCGCGGGCGCCCGCCGGGGCGGGTCACCGGGCGTCCCGGAGCCTGGCGGCGAAGGACAGGAGCGCGGCGTACTGGTCGGACAGGGCCGCCGGCCCGCCGTCGGGGTCCTTGAAGTAGAAGCCGAGTTCGGGGACGGGCCCGGAGACGCCGGCCTCGTGGGCGCGGGCGACGAGGCGGGCGAGATCCAGGACCAGGGGGGCGGCGAGAGCCGAGTCGCAGCCCTGCCAGATGGTCTGGAGGACCATGCGCGACCCGAGGAACCCGTCGAAGGCGATGTGGTCCCAGGCGGTCTTCCAGTCGCCGAGGGACGGTACGTCGTCGATGTGGACCTCGCCCTCCGGGGCGTGGCCCAGCGTGTCGGTGAGGACCCGTTCCTTGCCGGCGTTCTTCGCGGCCGCCGCGGCCGGGTCGGCCAGCGCGGCCCCGTCCCCGCCGCCCAGCAGGTTGGTGCCCGACCACGCCCGTACGGACAGGGCGCGCTGCACGAACATCGGGGCGAGGACGGAGCGGAGCAGCGTCTGGCCCGTCTTGCCGTCGCGGCCCGCGTGGGGAAGTCCCCGGGCGGCGAAGGCGTCGGTGAGGGCCGTGGTGCGCAGCCCGGTGGAGGGGGTGAAGTTGACGTACGGACAGCCGGCGCGCAGTGCGGCGGCCGCGTAGAGGGAGCTGGGCGCGGCGCGTGGGGCGTCCGGTGCCGGGGTGGGTTCCGTGGAGGCCACGTTGATGACGACGGTACGGGTGAGGCCGTGGCGGCGGGTGAAGTCGGTGATGTCGGAGGCGAAGGACGCGATGAGTTCGTCGTCGGTGCGGGTGTCGCCGGCGGAGGGGCCGCCTGGGCGGACGGCGCCGTCCGCGGCGGTCAGTTCCCCGCGTACGGCGTCGGCCAGGCCGTGCGGGAGGACGCCGGCCGCGGTGAGCTCCTCCGCCCGCTTGGGCAGGGGGCAGGCCGCCGTGTCGTGCCCGCCGAAGACGAGCGAGGAGAGGGAGGGGAGGCCGGACGCGGCGAACGGCGGGGTCTCGGTGACCATGCCCGTCGGGGGGTGCAGCCCGGCGGCGACGGCCGCGCACCCCGCCACGGCGGTGGTGGCGACGGAGCCGCGGGCCCCGACGAACCAGACACCGACGTCTCCGACACGACGTTCTTCGAGCATGGCCAGCCTCCCTGGGTGTGGTGCGTCGAAGACGGCGGGCGGGGGGTACGGCGCCTCCCCGCCCGCCGCCGGCTTGACCGGAGCGGCCCCTATGGGGACGAGGGCAGCTCCTTGAGCTGGATGTCGCGGAAGGACACCTGGTCGTCGGCGCCGTGGTTCTGGATGCCGATGTAGCCGTCCTTCAGGCTGCGGACCGGGTCGGTGTTGGTGAAGTCGTTGATCTTCACACCGTTGAGGAACACCTGGAGCCGCTCCCCCTGGACCTTGATCTCGTAGCTGTTCCACTGGCCGGGGGGCCGCAGGACCCGGTCGCGGGCCTTGAGGTTCGCCGACGCGAAGCCGTAGACGGCGCCGGTCGTGCGTTCGGCCGCGTCCGTGGCGTCGATCTGGATCTCGTAGCCCTTGTTCACGGCCGACCAGGGGTCGTCGGACGCCGGGAACCCGACGAACACGCCGGAGTTGTCGTCGTCCGTCATCTTCCAGTCCAGCTTCAGCGAGTACGACGAGAGCTCCTTCGCCTGGTACCAGAGCATCCCCATACCGCCCTCGGTGCGCAGCTCACCGTCCACGACGGTGAACCTCCCCGGCCCGGCCTGCTTCCAGCCCTCCAGGGTGTGCCCGTTGAACAGGGGGCGGTGTCCGGTCCGCGGGGCGCAGTCCGCCTTCACCTGTCCGGTGGCGTACCGCAGGCCGCCCAGCAGGTGTTGGCGGAAGGCGGGTTCGGCGTAGGACGCGGCCGTGTGGCCGCCGCCGGTGTAGAAGGCGCGCCCGCCCTGGTAGCCCTGGCACCAGGCGATGGGGTGGTCGCCCTTCATGGTGCCGCCCTGATAGGTGGTCTCGTCGAGGGTGGCGAGGACGCGGGCCTGGCCGCGCGGGTTGGTGCGGTAGTTGTACCACTCGTCGGTGCGTTCCCAGCCGGCCGCGGGGAGGTGTGCGGTGGCGGGGTGCCGGTGGTCCTCGGCGCGGACGGTGGCGGGCTGGATGTGCGGGTGCGAGGCGAAGTGGGCGCCGACGAGGCCGCCGTAGAACTCCCAGTCGTACTCGGTGTCGGCGGCGGCGTGCACCCCGACGTACCCGCCGCCGGTGGCGACGTAGTGCTCGAACGCCTTCTGCTGCTCGGCGTCCAGGACGTCACCGGTGGTGGACAGGAACACCACCGCGTCGTAGCGGGCGAGGTTGCTGGTGGTGAACTGGGCGGCGGTCTCCGTGGCGTCGACCGTGATGTTGCTGGACGCCCCCAGCTCCTTCAGGGCGGCGATGCCGGCCGGGATGGAGTTGTGCCGGTAGCCGGCGGTCCTGGAGAAGACCAGGACCCGCTTGGCGGTGCGGTCCACCGGCGCGTCCGACAGCTCGAAGTCGTCGATGTCGTAGAGGGCTCCCGCCCCGCCCTTGAACACCAGGAACAGTTGCGTGGTCCGCTTCGGCACGGCCCGCAGCGGGACGTCGACGTCCTGGAAGGTCTCCCAGCCGCCGGTCACCGGCACCGGGGCGGACCCGAGGAGGGTGCCGGTCGCCGATCCGGCGCGTACCTCCAGGAAGCCGCCCGCGCCGCCCGAGGAGATCCGGGCGGTGAGCTTGGTGGACCCGGAGAGGTGGTAGGGCGTGAAGGAGATCCAGTCGCCGTTGTGGATGTCGCCGACGGTCCTGCCGCCGTGCGCGGTGCCCTTGTCGTGGGTGCGGATGCCGGACTGGGCGGAGAAGTGCTCGGCCTGGCGGTGCCGGGGCTGGAGCTGTGCCTGGTCGTGGCTGGTCAGCGCGGCCTGGCCGCCGCCTCCGCCGTCGGTGTACTCGGCGTCGAACACCCCGAAGATGTTGGCGTTGGGGTCGTGGCCGCCGTCCGCCGAGGTCTTGATGGTGCCGGTGCAGCCGTTGGCGGAGGTGACCGGGTGGCCGTGGCTGTCGTGGCCGAGGATGTAGGTGACCTTGACCTTGGCGCAGTCGATCGTGCCGTCCTCGGGGTCGGTGACGGTCACCTTGAAGGGGATCTCGTCGCCGAAGTCGAACAGGGCGCCTTCCTGCGGCAGGTCGAGCGTCACCTTGGGGGCCGTGTTGCCGACGACCACGTGGACGCTGGCCGAGCCGGTCCGTCCGGTGGGGTCGGTGGCGGTCACGGTCGCGGTGTACGTGCCGTTCCTCCGGTACGTGTACGTGGGGTTCGCCGCCGTCGACGTGCCGGTGCCGTCGCCGAAGTCCCAGCTGTAGGTGAGGGCGTCGCCGTCGGCGTCGGCCGTGCCCGCCGAGGAGAAGGCGACCCGCAGCGGTGCCTTGCCGGACGTCCTGTTGGCCGATGCCTCGGCGACCGGCGAGAAGCCCCCGGTGGCGTTCTCGACGCGGTAGAGGCCGGCGTTCTCGTCGCCGCCGAACCAGGCGGTGCCGTAGTCGAGGACGTACAGCGCGCCGTCCGGGCCGAAGGCCATGTCCATCACCTGGGTGCCGGTCCACGGCACCGGGTTAATCGACCGCACCGTCCCGTCGGCGTCGTGCTCGATGCGTTTGATCCAGCGGCGCCCGAACTCACCGGCGAAGAAGTCCCCGTCGTACGCCTCCGGGAACTTGACGGGGGACGTGTTGGCGGGGTCGTAGTGGTAGACCGGTCCGCCCATCGGTGACTCGGACCCGGAGCCGAACTCGGGCAGCGACCCGTCGTCGTAGGGGATCCACGCCGGCTCGGCCGGCGGGAGGTCGACCAGGCCGGTGTTGTGCGGCGAGTCGTTCTTCGGCGCCGCGCAGTCGAAGGGGGCGCCGGAGGTCCTGGTGGCGAAGTCGTGGTCGACGTACGGGTCGTTGTCGCCGGTGCAGAAGGGCCAACCGAAGTTGCCCGGCTTGGTCACGCGGGCGAACTCGACCTGGCCGGCCGGGCCGCGGGCGGGGTCGGCGGCGCCGGCGTCGGGCCCGTAGTCGCCGACGTACAGCACGCCCGTCTTCTTGTCGACGCTGAAGCGGAAGGGGTTGCGGAATCCCATCGCGTAGATCTCGGGGCGGGTCTTCGCGGTGCCGGGGGTGAAGAGGTTGCCGTCGGGCACGGTGTACGAGCCGTCGTCGGCGACCTTGATGCGGAGGATCTTGCCGCGCAGGTCGTTGGTGTTGCCCGAGGTGCGGCGCGCGTCGTAGGCGGGGTTGCGGGTGGGCCGTTCGTCGATCGGGGTGAAGCCGTCGGAGGCGAACGGGTTGGAGTCGTCGCCGGTCGACAGGTACAGGTTGCCCTGCGCGTCGAAGTCGATGTCGCCGCCGACGTGGCAGCAGATGCCGCGCGTCGCGGGGATGTCGATGACCTTCTTCTCGCTGGCGTTGTCCAGGGTGCCGTCCGGCTTCAGGGTGAACCGCGAGAGCCGGTTGACACCGTCGTACCGCGCGAAGTCGGCGGGCGTGCCGTCGTTGGGCGCGTCCCCGGCGGGGGTGTCCAGCGGGGGCGCGTAGTACAGGAAGACGGCGCGGTTGCGCGCGAAGTCCGGGTCGAGGGCGACGCCCTGCAGACCCTCCTCGTCGTGGGAGTAGACCGGGACGGTGCCGATGACCCGGGTGTTTCCGGCGGCGTCGGTACGCCGCAGTTCCCCGCTCCGCGAGGTGTGCAGCACGCTGCGGTCGGGCATCACGGCCAGCGACATCGGTTCGCCGACCTCCTCGCCGCCCTTGGCGAGAGTGACCTGCTGGAACTGCTCCTCCGCCGCGGCGGCGGGTGTCTCGGCCGCCATGCCCGGTGGGGCGCCGAGGGCGAACGACGTCGCGGCGAGCAGGCCGCCGGTGAGGAGGGCGAGTGCCTTGCGTGCCTTGTGTGCTCCGAGCGTTTTCCTGTGCACGAATGTCCTCCGGAGAAGGCCGGGGTACGGGCGAGTTGCCTGGTGCCTCGATGGGGCGGCTCCCACGGTTTGCCGGGGGTGCCGCGCCGGGTTGTCCGGGGACCGGCGTGCGCCGTCACGCTGGTCGTCGGTCGGAAGGGGGCCGAGCCGGGTGTTGCTGACCTGTACACCTCAGGGTGGTACGAGAGGGACGTTAGCCGGGTTGGTCCGGAGCCGAAAGCCCTTGTGCACGACCTCGGTTCCACTTCTTCCCGGCGGTGGACAAAGCCGTCGCCGGGCAGGGTGGACCGCCCGGTGGCGGGTGCGCCACCGGGCCGTCCACCTGCTGTCACCGCTTAGTCGGCACCTCCGAACGCGGCGTCGAAGGAGGCCGTGGGCGGGTCGAAGTCGTACCGCTTCAGCGTGGCAAGCGCTTCCGGAGCACCGGTCAGCCGGTCCATCCCCGCGTCCTCCCACTCCACCGAGACGGGCCCGTCGTACCCGATCGAGCGCAGCATCCGGAAGACGTCCTCCCACGGCACGTCACCGTGCCCGGCGGACACGAAGTCCCAGCCGCGCCGCGGGTCGCCCCACGGCAGGTGGGAGCCGAGCCGGCCGTTGCGGCCGTCGAGCCGCCGCCGCGCCTCCTTGCAGTCGACGTGGTAGATCCGGTCCCGGAAGTCGTAGAGGAAGCCGACCGGATCGAGGTCCTGCCACACGAAGTGGCTCGGGTCGAAGTTGAGGCCGAAGGCAGGGCGTCCGTCCACCGCCTCCAGGGCCCGCCGCGTGGTCCAGTAGTCGTACGCGATCTCGCCGGGGTGGACCTCGTGGGCGAACCGCACGCCCTCCGCGTCGAAGACGTCCAGGATCGGGTTCCACCGCTCGGCGAAGTCCTGGTAGCCGCGCTCGATCATCCGCTCCGGCACCGGCGGGAACATCGCCACCAGGTGCCAGATGGACGACCCGGTGAACCCGACGACCGTCCGTACGCCGAAGGCGGCGGCCGCCCGCGCGGTGTCCGCGAGCTCCCGCGCGGCCCGCCGCCGTACGCCCTCGGGGTCCCCGTCGCCCCAGATCCGCCCCGGCACGATCGCCTGGTGCCGCTCGTCGATGAGGTGGTCGCAGACGGCCTGGCCGACCAGGTGGTTGGAGACCGCCCAGCACGTCAGGCCGTACTTGTCGAGCAGCGCCCGCCGGCCGTCCAGGTAGGACGGGTCGGACAGCGCCTTGTCGACCTCGAAGTGGTCGCCCCAGCAGGCGAGTTCGAGGCCGTCGTAACCGAAGTCGCGGGCGAGGCGGCAGACCTCCTCCAGAGGCAGGTCGGCCCACTGGCCGGTGAAAAGGGTGAAGGGGCGTGGCACGGCGGACCTCCTACGGCGTCACGGGGGTGTAGACGGCGTTCTTCTCGGCACTCTCCTCCACCGCCGCGAGCACCCGCTGCACCCGCAGCCCGTCCGCGAAGGACGGCGCCGGCTCGGTGCCCGAGGCGATGGCGTGGATCAGGTCGCGGGCCTGGTGGGCGAACGTGTGCTCGTAGCCCAGGGCGTGCCCGGGCGGCCACCACGCCTCCAGGTAGGGGTGGTCGGGCTCGGTGACCAGGATGCGCCGGAAGCCGGCCGACCGCGCGGGGTCGCCCCCGTCGTAGAACGACAGCTCGTTCAGCCGCTCCAGGTCGAAGGCGAGCGAGCCGCGCTCGCCGTTGATCTCCAGCCGCAGCGCGTTCTTGCGGCCCGCCGCCATCCTCGTCGCCTCGAACGACACCAGCGCCCCCGACGCCAGCCGCCCGGTGAACACCGCCGCGTCGTCCACCGTCACCGGCCCGCGCTCGGCGCCCCCCGACGCCGAGAGCCCGGACGACGCGCCGGCGAGCAGTGGGCGCTCGCGCACGAAGGTCTCGGTCAGCGCCGACACCCCCACGATCGGCTCCCCCGCCAGGTACTGCGCAAGGTCCACGATGTGCGCGCCCAGGTCGCCGAGCGCGCCCGACCCGGCGTGCTCGCGCTCCAGCCGCCAGGTCAGCGGGAAGTCCCGGTCGACCAGCCAGTCCTGCAGGTAGGTGACCCGGACGTGGCGCAGCGCGCCCAGCCGTCCGTCGGCGACCAGCTCCCGGGCGTACGCCATGGCGGGCACGCGCCGGTAGTTGAAGCCGACCATGGCGGCCCGGCCCCGGGCGCGGGCCCGGTCGGCGGCGGCGACCATGGCCTCCGCCTCGGCGACGGTGTTGGCCAGGGGCTTCTCGCACAGGACGTGCTTGCCCGCCTCCAGGGCGCTGATGGCGATCTCCGCGTGGCTGTCGCCGGGGGTGCAGATGTCCACCACGTCGACGTCGTCGCGCGCGACGAGGGCCCGCCAGTCGGTCTCGGTGGCCGCCCAGCCGTGTCTGTCCGCGGCCGCCCGCACGGCGGTTGCGTCGCGTCCGCAGACGGCGGCGAGCACCGGCCGCAGCGGCAGGTCGAAGACGCGGCCCACGGTGCGCCAGCCCTGTGAGTGGGCGGCGCCCATGAACGCGTACCCGACCATGCCGATCCCCAGGGTCCGGCCCGGGGCGCGGCCGCCGTTGTGTTCCTTCCCGGCCATTCGGTTCCTCCTCGTCGGTTGCTCGGTGGGGGCGCGAAGCCGGGTCAGTTGAAGCCCGTGGGCAGGTAGTCGTCGACGTTGTCCTTGGTGACGACGGCCGAGTAGAGGGTGATCGAGGCGGGGATCTCCAGCTCGGACATGCCGCCGACGCCCTTCTTCTGGCCCAGCGCGCGGGCCAGGTCGATGGCGGAGGCGGCCATGGTCGGCGGATAGAGCACGGTGGCCTTCAGCACGCTGTCGTCCGCCTTGATGGCGTCCATCGCCGACTTGGCGCCCGCCCCGCCGACCATCAGGAAGTCGTCGCGGCCCGCCTGCTGGATGGCGCGCAGGGCGCCCACTCCCTGGTCGTCGTCGTGGTTCCACAGGGCGTCGAACCGCTGCTGCGCCTGGAGGAGTTGGGCCATCTTGGCCTGGCCCGACTCGACGGTGAACTCGGCGGCCTGGCGTGCCACCTTGGTGATGTTGGGGTAGTTCTTCAGGGCGTCGTCGAAACCCTGGGTGCGCTGCTTGGTCAGCTCCAGGTTGTCGAGGCCGGCCAGTTCGACGACCTTGGCGCCGGGCTTGTCCTTGAGCTGTTCGCCGATGTAGCGGCCGGCGTTGAGGCCCATGCCGTAGTTGTCGCCGCCGATCCAGCAGCGGTACGCCTGCGGGGAGGCGAAGACCCGGTCGAGGTTGATCACCGGGATGCCCGCCCTCATGGCCTGGAGTCCCACCTGGGTGAGGGCCTTGCCGTCGGCGGGCAGGACCACCAGGACGTCGACCTTCTTGTTGATGAGGGTCTGGATCTGGCCGATCTGGGCGGCGGTGTCGTTGGACCCCTCGGTGATCTCCAGGGTCACCTCGGAGTACTTCTCCGCCCGCCGCTTGGCGTTCTGGTTGATGGCGTTGAGCCAGCCGTGGTCGGCCTGCGGTCCGGCGAAGCCGATGGTGACGGGCGAGCCGGGCTTGTCGTCGGCGGCGGGCGCGTTGCCGGCGGCGGGCGCGGCGTTCTTGGGTTCGTTGCTGGTGCAGGCGGTGAGCAGGGCGCCTGCGGAGACGGCGGCGGTGCCGAACAGCAGTCCTCTGCGGCTCGTTGGTGGCATGACGGTTCGACCCTTTCCGTTGGGGCGGTGGCACGGGAGCGGGCGTGGCGGGGTGTCAGGCCTCGCCGGGGCCGCGCGCGGTGCGGCGCTGGACCAGGACGGCGGCGACGATGATCGCGCCCTTCGCTATCTGCTGGACGTCGCTCTGCAGGTTGTTCAGGGCGAAGATGTTGGTGATCGTGGTGAAGACGAGCACGCCGAGCACCGAGCCGACGATGGTGCCGCGCCCGCCGCTGAGGAGGGTGCCGCCGATGATCGCGGCGGCGATGGCGTCGAGTTCGTACAGGTTGCCGTTGGTGTTCTGGCCCGAGCCGGCCAGGACGATCAGCAGGAACGCCGCGATGCCGCAGCACAGGCCGGACAGCAGGTACAGGTAGAGGCGCTGGCGGCGTACGTCGATCCCGGCGAGCCGCGCCGCCTCCGCGTTGCCGCCGACGGCGACGGTGCGCCGGCCGAAGGTGGTGCGGTTCAGCAGCAGCCAGCCGATCACGGTCACGGCGGCGAAGACCAGCACGAGCGGCGGTACGCCGAGCACGTACGCGTCGGGGACGCCGAGGTCCAGGACGGACTGGACGGTGACGATCTGGGTCCGGCCGTCGGTGATCTGGAGGGCGAGCCCGCGTGCCGAGGCGAGCATGGCCAGCGTCGCGATGAAGGGGACCATCCCCCCGTACGCGATGAGGACGCCGTTCACCAGGCCGCAGCCCAGGCCCACCACCACGGCGGTGAACAGGATGCCGGCGAAGCCGTACTCCTGGGTGGCGACGGTGGTCGCCCACACGGACGCGAGGGCGACGATCGCGCCGACCGACAGGTCGATGCCGCCGCTGGTGATGACGAACGTCATGCCGACGGTGACGACGCCGATGACGGACGCCTGGGTGAGGACCAGCTGGAGGTTGGAGGTGTCGAGGAACTGGTCGGGCTTGGTGATGCCACCGACCGCGATCAGCACGGCGAGGACGCCCAGGAGGGAGAGGTTGCGGACGTCGGCCCGCAGCCCCAGGGGCGGGCGGCCGCCGGCCTTGCCCACGGGTGGTTCGGCGGTCGTGACCGGAGCGGGCTGGGTCATGACGTCGGGCTCCCTTCCATCACCAGGTCGAGTACGCGGTGTTCGTCGAGCTCCGGGGCGGGCGCCGTGTGCACGACCTCCCCCTCCCGCAGCACCAGCACCCGGTCGGCGAGGCCCAGGACCTCGGGCACCTCGCTGGAGACCAGCAGGACGGCGAGCCCGTCGTCGGCGAGGCGGCGGATCACGGCGTACAGCTCGGCGCGGGCGCCGACGTCCACACCGCGGGTCGGCTCGTCGAGGAGGAGGACGCGGCAGCCGCGCAGCAGCCAGCGGGCGAGCACCGCCTTCTGCTGGTTGCCGCCGGAGAGGGTACGGACGCGGGCGTCGGGGTCGTCGGGGCGCAGCGACAGCTCGCGGGTGGCGGTGCGGGCGGCGTCGCGTTCGGCGGCGCGGTCGATCCAGCCGCCGCGCGAGAAGCGGGACAGGGACGACACGGAGACGTTGCGTGTGACGGATTCGAGCATCAGCAGGCCCTGCGCCTTGCGTTCCTCGGGGGCGAGGCCGAGCCCGGCGCGGACGGCGGCGCGGACGCTGCCGGGGCGCAGGGGGCGGCCGTCGACGAGGACGCGGCCGGCGGTGGGGCGGCGCGCGCCGAAGATCGTCTCCAGGATCTCGGAGCGTCCGGAGCCGACGAGTCCGGCGAGCCCCACGATCTCCCCGGGCCGCAGTTCCAGGTCCACCGGTGCGAACTCGCCCTCGCGGGTGAGCCCTTCGGTCCTCAGGACCGGCGTCCGGGTGCGGGGCGGCGGGGCCGAGGGGCGTTCGGGGAAGACGTACCCGACGTTCCGGCCGGTCATCATGGCAACGATGTCGCGGGTCGGGGTGTCCTCGGCGGACAGCCCCCCGGCGACGGCACGTCCGTCCTTGAGTACGGTCACGCGGTCGCCGATGCGCCGGATCTCCTCCAGGCGGTGGGAGATGTGGACGACGGCGACCCCGTCGGCGGTGAGGCCGCGGACGATCCGGAAGAGGTTGGCGGTCTCGTCGGGGTCGAGGGCGGCGGACGGCTCGTCCATCACGATGAGGCGTACGTCGTGGGAGAGCGCGCGAGCCATGGAGACGATCTGCCGCTGGGCCGCCGGCAGGTCACCGACCGGTCGGGCCGGGTCGATCTCCGGGTGGCCCAGGCGGCGCAGCAGGGCGGCGGTGGCGGCGCGGGCGGCCCGGCCGCGTACGACGAAGCCGGCGGTGGTGGGCTCGTGGCCGAGGAAGACGTTCTCGGCCACGGACAGGCCCTCCACCAGGTCGAGTTCCTGGTAGATGGTCGCGATGCCCAGGCGCATCGCGGCGATGGGCGACTTGAGCGCGACCCGCTCGCCGCGCCAGGTGATCGTGCCGCCGTCGGGCTGGTGGGCGCCGGCGAGGACCTTGATGAGGGTGGACTTCCCGGCGCCGTTCTGGCCGAGGAGGCAGTGGACCTCACCGGGCCGGACCTCCAGGTCGACGCCGTCGAGAGCGCGTACGCCGGGGAACGACTTGGTGATGCCGGACATGGTGAGCAGGGGTGGTTCCGGTGTTGCCATGACGAATCCCCTCGGCGGGCGGGTGCGGTGCCGGTGAGCGGGCAGGGCGGAGGACCAGGTGTGCGGTGGCGTTGCGTACGGGGTGGTGCGTACGGGGTCGGTACGTGGCCGTGCGGGTGCCGCGCCTGTGGTCAGGCCGGTGAGAACAGGTGGTCGCTGATGAGCCGGGCGGCGCCGGTGACCCCCGCGACGGCACCCAGCTCGCCCAGGACGATGGGCAGGTTTCCGGTGGCCAGGGGCAGGGACGTGCGGTAGACCTGGGTGCGGACGGCGGCGAGCAGGTTGTGGCCGAGGCCGGTCACCCCGCCGCCGATCACCACCAGGCCGGGGTTGAAGAAGCTGACGAGCCCGGCGATGACCTGGCCCACATGGTTGCCGCCCTCGCGGATCAGTGCGAGCGAGGTGGCGTCACCGGCGGCGGCGCCGGCGGCGACGTCCAGGGCGGTGAGCCTCCCGGCCGCCTCCAGGCGGCGGGCCAGCTCCTCGGACCGGCCGGCGCGCGCCGCGTCCTCGGCGTCCCGGGCGAGCGCCGCGCCGCTGAAGTGGGCTTCCAGACAGCCCCTGTTGCCGCAGGCGCACGGGCGGCCGTCCGGGACGACCTGGATGTGGCCGATGTCGCCGGCGCTGCCCGTCGTACCGCGGTAGACCTCGCCCCCGACGACGATTCCGCAGCCGATGCCGGTGCCGATCTTGACGCAGAGGTAGTCGCGCGCGGAGCGGGCGACGCCCGCGTGCTGCTCCCCCATCGCCATCAGGTTCACGTCGTTGTCCACCATGACCGGGCAGCCCAGCTCCTGGCTGAGCGCCTCCCGGACCGGGAATCCGTCCCAGCCGGGCATGATCGGCGGCGCGACCGGTACGCCCTCGGGGAAGCGGACCGGGCCGGGTACGCCGATCCCGGCGCCGTCGAAGCCCTCGGCCAGACCGGACGCCCTGAGCTTGGCCGCCATGGCGAGCACCTGCTCGAACACGGCGACCGGGCCCTCGCGGACGTCCATGGGCTGGTTGAGGTGGCCCAGCACCTCCAGCTCGGCGTTGGTGACGGCGACGTCGATCGAGGTGGCGCCGATGTCCACGCCCAGGAACCGGAGGCCGGGCGCGAGGCGGATGTTGTGCGACCGCCGGCCGCCGCGCGACGCGGCGAGACCGTCCGCCACCACGAGCCCGGTGTCCAGGAGCCGGTCCACCTCGACAGCCAGCTTGGACCGGGACAGGTCGACCTGATCGCCCAGCTGCGCGCGGGAGTTGGGCCCCCCGTCGCGCAACAGCCGCAACAGCCGGGCCTGGTGCGCGTTGGCGGGTCGAGCCGTCATACGTCTCACGCGTCCCTCCCCGCCGTCGAGTCCGGCCTCGGTGTGCTGCTTCGGAGGGGAACGTAGCAGCGCTTTGCCGCAGGGGGAAGAAGTTGCGCGCCAATCGACGTCAACTTTCTCCACAGCCAGGACAAAGCCGGATCACCCCTGCCGACGGAGGCGTGTCGCTGCGGATACGGGGCGGGGCGCCCGCGCGGGGGGCGGCGTCCGAGCCGCGGGGCGAGTGCGGTGGACGGCGCACCCGCACCGGGCAGAGCGGGCGCCACAGGGCCGCCCCGGCACGCGTCACCCCGTCACCCCGTCACCCCGTCACGGGACGCGGACGACCTGGCCTGCGTAGGAGAGGTTGCCGCCGAAACCGAACAACAGCGCGGGCGCGCCCGACGCGACCTCGCCACGTTCGACCAGCTTGCTCAACGCCATGGGGATGGACGCGGCCGAGGTGTTGCCGGACTCGGTGACATCGCGGGCGATCACCGCGTTCACCGCGCCGATCCGCCGCGCGACCGGCTCGATGATCCGCAGGTTCGCCTGGTGCAGCACCACCGCCGCCAGGTCCTCGGGCGCGACGCCCGCCCGCTCGCACACCTTCCGGGCGATGGGCGGCAGCCGGGTGGTGGCCCAGCGGTACACCGCCTGGCCCTCCTGGGCGAACCGCGGCGGAGTGCCCTCGATACGGACGGCGTGACCCATCTCCGGGACGGAACCCCACAGCACCGGGCCGATGCCCGCCTCGCCGGGTGCCGCCTCCACGACCGCGGCGCCCGCGCCGTCGCCGACCAGGACACAGGTGGTCCGGTCCGTCCAGTCGGTGACCGCGGTCATCTGGTCGGCGCCGATCACCAGCGCGCGGGCCGCCGAACCCGCCCGTACGGCGTGGTCGGCCGTGGCCAGCGCGTGGGTGAACCCGGCGCACACGACGTTGAGGTCCATGGTGGCGGGTGCCCCCATGCCGAGCCGGGCGGCCACCCGGGCCGCGGTGTTCGGGGAGCGGTCGATCGCCGTGGACGTGGCGACCAGGACCAGGTCGACGTCGGCCGGGGTGAGCCCGGCGGCGGCCAGCGCCTTGGCGCCCGCGTGGGCGGCCATCTCGTCGACGGGCTCGTCGGGGCCCGCGATGTGGCGGGTCCGGATGCCGACCCGGCTGGTGATCCACTCGTCGCTGGTGTCGACCAGCTCGGCCAGGTCGGCGTTGGTCAGGATCTTGGCGGGCTGGTAGTGCCCGAGCGCGGCGATACGAGTGCCCGTCATGCCCGGGACCCCCTTGTGTGAAGTGCTGCGAATGCCCCGGCCGGTCTCCGGCCGGGGCAGGAGCTCCTCAGTCTCGTCAGCGACCGGTGAGTAACCGGTCAACTGAACCAACAGGATTTGCGCCAACCTCTTGGAGAGTCCGCAACATCCCCCTTCCCAGCCGCCCCGCCGCGCGAAAACCGGGGCGAAGCCCGCCGGTGCGCCGTCCGCCCCGCCGGACCGGCCGGCTCCGGCCGCGTGACCGGCGCCGGGCACGGCCCCCGAGCGCCCGCTCCCGCCCGGCGCGGAGCCGGCCGCGACCGCGCCCCCGCCCGTGACGGACAATGGACCGTCGGGGTCACCTCGCCGCACGACGACCCGGTGACCCCGCGGCAACCGCCGCGCTCAAGGCCGCCGCGGCCACCACCACGTGCAGAACCGGGACTGATCAGCATGGGACGGGTCACCGAACGCCGCCGCGTCATCCGCATCCGGGACGGGGCCGTCTCGACCCGCCCCGACACCCTGGTCGCCGAGGAGCCGCTGGAGATCCGGCTGAACGGCAGGCCCCTGGCGATCACCATGCGCACGCCGGGGGACGACTTCGCGCTGGCGGCCGGCTTCCTCGTCAGCGAGGGCGTCCTGGGCTCCGCCGCCGACGTGCGGAACATCGTGTACTGCGCCGGCGCCAAGGACGACGGGACCAACACGTACAACGTGGTCGACGTCCAGCTCGCTCCCGGCGTGCCCGTCCCGGACATCACCCTGGAGCGGAACGTCTACACCACCTCGTCGTGCGGGCTGTGCGGCAAGGCCAGCCTCGACGCCGTGCGGACCACCGCCCGCTTCCCGATCGCCGACACTCCCCCGCTGCGCGTCGGGCCCGGGCTCCTCGCGGACCTCCCCGACCGGTTGCGGGCGGCGCAGCGGGTCTTCGACCGGACCGGCGGGCTGCACGCGGCGGCGCTGTTCTCGGAGGACGGCGAGCTGCTGGACGTGCGGGAGGACGTCGGCCGGCACAACGCGGTGGACAAGCTGGTCGGCCGCGCGCTGCGGGAGGACCTGCTGCCGCTGGACCGGGCGATCCTTCTGGTGTCGGGCCGGGCGTCGTTCGAGCTGGCACAGAAGGCGGTGATGGCGGGCATCCCGGTGCTGGCGGCGGTGTCGGCGCCGTCGTCGCTCGCCGTGGACCTGGCCGCCGAGGCGGGCCTGACGCTGGTCGGCTTCCTGCGCGGCGCGAACATGAACGTGTACGCGGGCGAGCACCGCGTCGCCCTGGAGGCGGCGGACCTCCGGGGCTGACGTCCCCGACCGGCCTCCACCCGGCGTACGGGACGGTGCGGCCGACGGGGGCGCCCTCGCCGTACCGCTACTTCCTCGGCGGGTCGATCATCTGGAGCGCCAGCGTGGCCGGGGGTTCCGCGACGCCCGGCCCGCCGGCCTCCGCCCACGCCAGGATGTCGTCGAGACAGTCGTCGTCGAGCGCCCAGCCGATCCACGCGGCCCGGGCGCCGCGCCGCCGGGCCTCGGTGGAGGGCTGGACGACCACCACGTTGGCCTGGCCGCACGGCCCGAGGCAGTCGCTGGTCCGGACGGCGAGCCGGCCGCCGGAGGCCGCGGCGGCCTCCCGGATGCGGGCCAGCTGGCCGGCGTGGTCGGTACCGGGGTGCTTGCGGGCGTCACCGCAGCAGCAGCCCCGGCAGACCACCAGGGAGCAGGGGCGGGCGGCGCCGGGGCGTATCCAGCCGCGGTTCACCGGGCGGCCTCCGGGGCGTCGAGTGAGGGCATGGCCTCACGGTACCGAGCCGGGTGATCATGGCGGGGCGGCGGGGTGCGCGAGCGGGCCGCGGGCACCGGCCGGAGGCGGCGTGGGACGGCGGCCGGGGTGACGGGCTTGGTCCGGTACCGGACCACGTCGCCCTCCTGGAAGCGCCATTCGGCCGGCAGATCGTCTTGTCGCCATTTCCCGGCGGCTGGGCCCGTGCACCCCTGCGCGCCTCCCGTAACGTCCTGGATGAAGTCGCGGGCTGCGTCGCGCGGGCGATCCGGTGAGCCCCCGGGCGCGCAAGGGCCGGACGACGGCCGGGCGCCCGTCGGCGCGGCGGGGGCCCGCACGTCCGGCGGGCGGCGCCGGGGCGCGGACGACGGGCCGACATCCTCCGTCGTGGCGACGGCCCTGGCCGTCATACCGGCGGTGGCCGTCGTGGATCAGGCGACCCGCCTCCGGGGCGTGACGGCGGCCGGGCGTGAGCGGGGCGTACAGATTCCGTGGAGATTCCGGCAGCCGCTACTTACCCGGCAGTCAGTAGTCCGGGCGCACCCACCCCGATGGCCGGGCACTCCGCTTCTGACCAGTGGTGATGCCCGGTGGACGGGGGTTCCCGAAGGGCCTCCCGCGCGGGTCCCGTCTGGGGTACCGTCACCCTCCGCCGTGCGGAGCACCCCCCAAGGAGCAGGCCATTGCGCGAGTTCTCTGTCCCACCCGTGGCGACGGCTCCCCTGGTCGGCGGACTGGCCGATTCCGTATTCGAGCACGCCAGGGACGATCCGGACCGCGTCGCGCTGGGGCGCAAGGACGCGGACGGCCGGTGGGCCGATGTGACGGCGGCGGAGTTCCGGGACGAGGTGCTGGCGCTCGCCAAGGGGCTGCTGGCGGACGGCGTGCGGTTCGGCGACCGGGTCGCCATCATGGCGCGCACCCGTTACGAGTGGACGCTGTTCGACTTCGCCCTGTGGACGGTCGGCGCGCAGTCCGTCCCGGTCTACCCCACCTCCTCCGCCGACCAGGTCCACTGGATGCTGCACGACGCCGAGGTGACCGCGTGCGTGGTGGAGCACGAGGACCACGCCATGACCATCGGCTCGGTGGTCGACCGGCTGCCCCGGCTGAAACGGCTGTGGCAGCTGGACGCCGGGGCGGTCCCCGGGCTGATGGCGGCGGGGGCGCGGATCGACGAGGAGGTGGTGCAGCGGCACCGGCGTGCGGTGACGCCCGAGTCGATCGCCACGGTGATCTACACCTCGGGGACGACGGGCCGCCCCAAGGGGTGCGTGCTGACGCACGCGAACTTCATGTTCGAGGCGGACACCCTGGTCAGCCGCTGGGAGCCGGTGTTCCACTCCAAGCCCGGCGACGAGGCGTCGACGCTGCTGTTCCTGCCGCTGGCCCACGTCTTCGGGCGGATGGTGGAGGTCGCGGCGATCCGCAAGCGGGTCAAGTTCGGCCACCAGCCGCAACTGGCGGCCGGCCCGCTGCTGGCCGACCTGGCCGCGTTCCGGCCGACGTTCGTGCTGGCCGTCCCGTACATCTTCGAGAAGGTCTTCCAGGCGGCGCGGCGCCGCGCGGAGGCGGACGGGAAGGCCGGGCCCTTCGACAAGGCCGTCGAGGTGGCGGTGCGCTACGCGGAGGCGCTGGAGGCGAAGGCCTTCGGGCTGGGCCCCGGCCCGTCGGCGGCGCTGCGCGTGCAGCACCAGTTCTTCGACAAGGTCGTGTACGGGAAGGTGCGCGACGCCCTGGGCGGGCGCGTGCGGCACGCGATGTCGGGCGGGTCCGGGATGGCCCGGCGCCTCGGGCTGTTCTTCGAGGGCGCGGGCGTCACCGTGTACGAGGGGTACGGGCTGACCGAGTCGGCGTCGGCGGCCACCGCCAACCCGCCGGAGCGGACCAAGTACGGCACGGTCGGCCCGCCCATCCCGGGCACGGCGGTCCACATCGCGGAGGACGGCGAGGTGTGGCTGCGCGGCCCGCACGTCTTCTCCGGGTACCTGGGGAACCCGGCCGCGACCGCCACCGTGCTCCGCGACGGCTGGCTGGCCACCGGCGACCTGGGCGCGCTCGACGCGGACGGGTACCTGACCATCACCGGGCGGAAGAAGGAGATGCTGGTGACCTCGGGCGGCAAGAGCGTGCCGCCGTCCGGCCTGGAGGAGCGGGTGCGGTCCCACCCGCTGGTGGCGCAGTGCATCGTGGTCGGCAACGACCGGCCGTACATCGCGGCGCTGGTGACCCTCGACCAGGAGGCGGTCGACCACTGGCTGGCCGTGCAGAACCGCCCGCCCTTGCCGCCCGCCGAGCTGGTGCGGGACCCCGCGCTGGAGGCGGAGATACGGCGGGCCGTGGTGGCGGCGAACACGCTCGTGTCGCAGGCCGAGTCGATCCGTACGTTCCGGATCCTCGCGCATCCGTTCACCGAGGAGCACGGGCTGCTGACGCCGTCGCTGAAGCTGAAGCGCAAGGCGATCGAGACGGCGTACGCGGCGGAGGTCGAGGCGCTGTACCGCTGAGGCGGGGCTCCGTGCCGCCGAGCCGAGGTGTTGTGCCGCCGACCGGGGTGCGGCACGCGGTTACCGGGAACAGGTTGCGGAAGGTGATCGTTGCACCTGTGGGTAACAACCGACGACGTAAGGATCGACCGCTCGTGAGCAAGGTCCCCTCCATCACCCTCAACAACGGCGTCTCCATGCCGCAGCTCGGCTTCGGTGTCTGGCAGGTGCCCGACGACGAGGCGGCGAAGGCGGTGGGCACGGCCCTGGAGGCCGGATACCGCAGCATCGACACCGCAGCCATCTACGGGAACGAGAAGGGCACCGGGGAGGCCATCGCCGCCTCCGGCATCGCCCGCGACGAGCTCTTCGTCACCACCAAGCTCTGGAACAGCGAGCAGGGCCACGACGCGACGCTGCGCGCGTTCGACGAGTCGCTGGGCCGTCTCGGCCTCGACTACGTGGACCTGTACCTGATCCACTGGCCGGTGCCCTCGAAGGACCTGTACACCGAGACGTACAAGGCGTTCGAGAAGATCCACGCGGACGGCCGCGCCAAGGCCATCGGCGTCTCCAACTTCCTGCCCGAGCACCTGGAGCGCCTCCTGGCGGAGACCTCCGTCGTCCCGGTGCTCAACCAGATCGAGCTCCACCCGCAGCTCCAGCAGGCGGAGTCCCGCGCGTTCCACGCCCGGCACGACATCCGGACCGAGGCGTGGTCGCCGCTGGGCCAGGGCAGGGGCCTGCTGGAGGTCCCGACCATCGTCGCGATCGCCCGCAAGCACGGCCGGACCCCGGCCCAGGTGGTGCTGCGCTGGCACCTCCAGCTCGGCAACATCGTGATCCCGAAGTCCGTGACGCCGTCCCGGATCCAGGAGAACATCGACGTCTTCGACTTCGAGCTGGACGCCGACGACCTCGCGGCCCTGGCCGCCCTCGACGAGGGCAAGCGCCTGGGTCCCGACCCGGCCGTCTTCGGCGGCTGACCGGCCCCGGGACGGGGCGGCGGGCCGAGGGGCCGTGCGGACGGTGTCCGCACGGCCCCTCGGCCACCTCGGCGGTCAGGTGGTCAGCAGCCGGTTGAAGAAGGACCGGTACTGGCGGAGCGCCTTGCGGAGGTCCTCGGTGTCCACCTCCTCGCCCCGGTTCCACTGCCCTTCCAGCCCCTTCTTGTGGTCGGCGAACGTGGTGGCCAGTTGCCGCATGACGTCCGCGACGAGGGTGTCGGCCTGGTGGACGGCCTCGCGGGGGTCGTCGACGAACCGGGTCTGGACGTCCTGCCAGCGGGTCCGGAAGCCCTCCTCGTCCTCCTCGGTGAGGAGCCGCGGGGACTCGTCCTCCGCCGCAACGGCCACTCCCGGGCCCGGCTCGGTGGCCGGCCCGGCGGCCGGGGTCTCGTCGGGCGTCGTCTCGTCCGGCGCCGTCCCGGCGGGTGTCATGGTGCTCTCGCCGGGGAAGACGGGCGGATCGGGCCGCTCGCCGGCGACCGCGCCGGTGCCGCCCGGCTGGGTGATGTCCTCGGTGGACAGGCCGCTTTCGCCCGGTCCTGGTATGTCCTCGTGTCGCATGTCTCCTCCTCCACCGTGTCCGCGCGCGCTCAGGCCGGGGCGTGACGGGACTGGCCCCCGTCGGAGAGCAGTTCGTCGAAGAGGGCCCGGTAGTGCACCATCGCTCCGCGCAGCTGCTCCGTCGTGGCCTGGTGCCGCATGCTCAGGGCGTTGACCTCGTGCGCGGCACGGTAGTGCTCGACCGTGCGGCCGTGCTCGACCGAGAGGTCCCTGAGCTGCTGGTCGAGGTCCTCGGTCGGATAGCCGCGCTTCCGCATCAGGGAGGTCACCAGAAGGTCCGCGTCCCGCACGGCCTCCTCCGGACGGTCCACGAACTCCCCTTGGACGTCGCTCCATTCGCGGGTGTACCGCTCCCGCACCTCATGCGGCAGCGGTCGGATGTCCAGCTCGTCGTGACGTTTCTCCCGAGCGCTCAGGTCCCGTTCGGCCGCGAGCCGGCTTCCGGTGTCCTCGACCGTCCTCTCGTACTCGGGTCCGAACCGCTCACGCAGGCGGCGGCTCCGGAGGACGAGGAGGGCGACCACGGCCAGGACGACCAGGATCACCGCGACGGGGATGACGATCGCCAGGAGGGTTCCTGTCGACATGGGTCCCGACCCCCTCAGTTATGTCTGATATGCCCCAATAAGGGTACTGCTCGCCGGCGACCGTCCACCCCTCCCCGACGACGTCGCGAGGACACCCACGGCGACCGTCCCGCAACCCGAAATGATTGTCATTCGCCGCGGCGGCTAAGGTGTCGCCCCATGAACCGAGCCGTACCGGCGGGAACGCGTCCACCCGGCGCGATACCGCCGTCCGTCGCCGTCACCGGGGCCGGGTCGCTGCTCCTGGTCGCCGCGCTCGCGGTGCCCATGCTGGACCACCCCGCTTTCCGGGCCTGGCAGACCGTCTGTGTGGCGCTCACCGTGCAGGCGCTGCCCTTCCTGCTGTTCGGCACCGTCGTCTCCGGGGCCGTCAACGCCTTCGTCCCGGCACGGGTGTTCAGCCGGGTGCTGCCCCGCAACCCCGCCCTGGCCGTGCCCGTCGCCGGTGCGGCGGGCGTGGTGCTCCCCGGCTGCGAATGCGCCTCCGTGCCGGTCGCCGGAAGCCTCATCAGACGCGGGGTCACCCCGGCCGCGGCGTTCGCCTTCCTGCTCTCCGCGCCCGCGGTCAACCCCGTCGTGCTGGTGTCCACCGCGGTCGCCTTCCCCGGTCGGCCGGACATGGTGGCCGCCCGGTTCGTGGCGTCCCTCGCGACGGCGGCCACCATGGGCTGGCTCTGGCTGAGGTGGGGGCGGGCCGAGTGGCTGAGGATGCCCGCGCGGCACGCGGGCCACCGGGCCGGGCACAGCCGCTGGGAGGAGTTCCGGATCGGCTTCCAGCACGACTTCCTGCACGCCGGGGGCTTCCTCGTCGTCGGCGCCATGGCGGCGGCCTGCTTCAACGTGCTCGTCCCCCGCTCCGTGCTCGACGCCTTCGCCGACTCCCCGTGGCTGTCGGTGCTCTTCCTCGCCGCGCTCGCCGTCGTCCTCGCCGTCTGCTCGGAGGCCGACGCCTTCGTCGCCGCCTCGCTCACCGGCTTCTCCGCCACCGCGCGGCTGACGTTCATGGTGGTGGGGCCGATGGTCGACGTGAAGCTGATCGCCCTCCAGGCCGGCACCTTCGGGCGGCCCTTCGCGGTGCGCTTCTCGGCCGCCACCGCCGTCGTCGCGGTGACGTGCGCGTGCCTGACGGGATGGTGGCTGCTGTGAGGCGGCACGTCCAGGCGGTCCTGCTGCTGCTCACCGGCGCCGCCGTCCTGCACATCTCGGTGCTGAGCCAGGTCTACCTGCGGTACGTGAAGGAGGGCCTGCGCCCCTTCCTGGTCGCGTCCGCCGTACTGCTGCTCGTCCTCGGTGTGGTCGGAGCGGTACGGGACGGGCTGCCGTTCGTGCCCCGCCGCGACGCCGGCGAGAAGGGGGACGACCGGCCCGGGGACGGCCACGGGCCCGCGCACCGGGACGGGGACGAGCCCGGGGACGGCCACGGGCACGGGCACGGGCACGACCACGGCAGCGGGCCGCGGGTCGCCTGGGTGCTGTTCCTGCCCGTCCTCGCCCTGCTGCTGTACGCCCCGCCCGCGCTCGGCTCGTACACGGCGGCGCGCGAGACCGGCAACGCGGTCGCCCGGGTCGCGGAGTTCGACCCGCTGCCGGACGCCGACCCGGCCCCGCTCGCCCTGTCGGGGTTCATCGCCCGGGTCCAGCAGGACCGGGACCGGAGCCTCGCCGGCCGGACGGTCCTGATGACCGGGTTCGTCACCCCCGCGAAGGACCGCGCCGGCACCTGGTACCTCACCCGGCTCGTCGTCAGCTGCTGCGCGGCCGACTCCCGGTCGCTGCGTGTCCGCGTGCACGGCGCCCCCGCGCCCCCCGCCGACACGTGGGTGACCGTGACGGGCACGTGGCACCCCGGGGGCGGCGGCGGGCTGGGGACGGCGACGGCCTCGGTGGCGGTCGACGCCCGGACGGTGGAGCGGGTCCCCGAGCCGGTCAACCCGTACCGGGACACCACACCCCTCCTGCCGTGACGGCCCGGCCGCTCAGCCGCGGCGGGCCGTGTGCACGGTGCGGGCGGTCAGCATGTACAGGTCCGGCCGGTGGTGCAGGCCCAGCGGTTCCGCCGGGTCCAGCAGCCGGTCGAGCGTGGCCCGGTCCTCGGCGGCGAGCCGGTCCCCGAGCGCCTCGCGGTGCCGGGCGAACCCGGCCACGATCTGCCCGCGCACCGCGTCCGTGACGGGCGCCGGCACGTCGTGCAGGAACGAGCGGGTGCCGCTCGGCACCAGGCCCGCGTCGGACAGCAGGGCCCGCCAGTCGTCGGTGTCCTCCTTGGCGCCGGGCAGCCCCGCCCGCATGTCGGCGAACCACTCGGCGTGCGCCGCGTCCATCCGCGCCTCAAGCCCCGGGCGCCCGATGCCGTCGTGCCGCGGCAGGCGCCGCGTCGGCAGCCCGCCCTCCACGACCGCCAGCAGGCCGCCGGGGCGCAGCAGCCCCGCCAGGTCGGCCACGGCGGCGCGCTGGTCGCCCAGGTGGTGCAGGAAGTCGGCCGTCCAGACGAGGTCGGCGCCACCGAGCCCGGCGATGTCGTCCGGGAGGCCGGCCCGGCGCACGGTGACCCGCTCGCCGAGGCCGGCGGCACGGGCGCGCTCCCGGGTGCGCTCCAGCAGCTCGGGCGTGGCGTCGACGGCGACGACCTCGGCGTACGGGAACGCCTCGGCGAGCAGACAGGTCAGTACGCCCGGTCCGCTGCCCACGTCGAGGACCCGGCGCACTCCGGCGGCCGGCAGCAGCTCGCCGAGCCAGACCGCGGCCCGGCGGTACAGCGCGCTCTGCAGCTCCGCGCCGTTCTCCAGCAGCGGCAGCATCTCGGACCAGTCCATGTGGGTGTCGTCATGGTGGTGGTGACCGTGGTGGTGTTGGCTCATGCCGCCAGGGTGGCGGCCGGGCGCGGTCACCGCGAGCTTTCTTGCCACTTCCGCAAAAGCCGCTCCGCTCGGTCACCCGTCGGCGCCGGCGTACCGGTCCGCGAGCGCGCGGGCCGTGGCGGCCAGCCGGGCGCGCAGCTCAGGCGGGCCGAGGACCTCCACGTCGGAGCCGAGGGCGAGGAACTGGTCGTGTGCCCGGTCCGCCGACTCCACCGGCACCCGGGCGCGCGTCCAGCCGTCCGGCTCGCGCGTGCCGGTGGCGGCCGCGGCCCGGGCGGCGGCGCCCGTGAGCCGGGTGAGCCCGCGCGGCGAGAGCCGGACCAGGGCCTCGCCCCGGTACAGGCGGGCGTGGAAGTCCCGCTGGTACTCCCGCCAGTGGGCGACCAGGTCGAAGTCGCCGGGTACGTCGAACGCGTCGTCCGTGACGGTGAGCCGGAGGATCCGGTCGACCCGGTAGGTGCGCGGCCCCGAGCCGCCGGGGCGCGCCGCCACGACGTACCAGCGGCCGGCCTTGAGGACCAGTCCGTACGGCTCCAGGCGGCGGTCGACGTCGGTCGGCTCGGTCCAGCGGCGGTAGCGGACCGCGAGGACCCGGCCGCGCCACACCGCGTCGGCGACGGCCGGCAGGAACGGTACGTCGTCGTCCTCCGCGTACCAGCCGGGCGCGTCCAGGTGGAACCGGCGGCTCATCCGGTCCGCCTGTGCCCGCAGTTCGGGCGGCAGGGCGGCCAGCAGCTTCAGGCGCGCGCCCGCCACGGCGGGCCCGAGCCCGAGGTCGGCGGCCGGGCCGGGGAGTGCGGTGAGGAACAGCGCCTCGGCCTCGCCGGCGGACAGGCCGGTCAGGCGGGTGCGGTAGCCGGCGAGCAGCTCGTAGCCGCCGCGGTGACCGGCGTCACCGTACAGCGGGACACCCGCCGCGTGCAGGGCCTCGACGTCCCGGTAGACGGTGCGGACCGAGACCTCCAGTTCGGCGGCGAGCCGGGCGGCGGTCATCCGGCCCCTGGTCTGGAGCAGGAGCAGGATCGACAGGAGCCGGCTGGACTTCACCGACACAGGGTGTCAGTGAAGCGCTCGTAGGGTCCAGCCATGGCTTTCGCAGAGAAACTGCTGTCCGTGGCGCCCCCGGTCGAGGTGGCGGGCCGCCGCGTCAAGCGCTACCACGTCACCGCCGACCCGTCCGGCATCGCCCCCGAGGTGGCGGAGGCGGCCTACGCGCTCCTCCCGGAGCTGCTGCCGGAGGCGGACGGGACGACTCCGCCCATGTCGTTCACCGTCCTGCACCGGGGCGGCGACGACGGCGCGTACCTCAACGCGTACAGCTGGGTGTGGGACAACGTCCTGCACTGTTCCATCGCCGTGGCCGGGCAGCCGTCGCTCGGCTGCCCGGACCGGGACCCGACGCGCTTCGTGCCCCTGGAGCGGCCCTGGATCGGCTGCGTCTGGGAGCTGCCGCCGCTCGCGCACGAACGGGACGCCTGGGCGCGGCACGTGCTCGCACCGGACCGCCCCGACCTCGACGGCTACCTGGCCGACTCGCTGCGGTCGCCGCGGACCGGCGCCACGCGCGCGTAGGCCGTCAGCGCGCGCCGTGGGAGGAGGCGATCTCCTCGACGCGGGAGGCGAGCGTGAAGTCCTTCTCCGTGATCGCGCCGCCCGCGTCGTGGGTGTTCACGGTGAGGCCGACGGTGTTGTAGCCGAGGGTGAGGTCGGAGTGGTGGTCCAGCTCCTCCTGGATCTGGGCGACGTGGACGACCAGGGCGGTCGCGGCGAAGTGGGTGCCGAGGCGGTAGGTGCGGGCGATCCGGTCGCCCTCCTGGGACCAGCCGGGCAGTTCGCGCAGCCGGTCCTCGATCTCCTTCTGCGACAGCGGTTCGGTGGGCATGTCCCGGGCTCCCTCCGGTCGGTGCGGACGATGACGACGTGACCGTGACGATACGGTCCGGCGGCCCGGGTCCGTGGTCGACACGTGGGTTACCGTCTGCGGTATGACAACTGTCGTGACGGGTACGGGAGTAGGGCCGCTGCTGCGGGCCTGGCGCGAGCGGCGGCGGCTGAGCCAGCTGGAACTGGCGCTGCGCGCGGACTCGTCGGCCCGGCACATCTCGTTCGTCGAGACGGGGCGGTCCCGTCCGAGCGAGGAGATGGTCCTGCGCCTGGCCGAGCACCTGGAGGTGCCGGTGCGGGAGCGCAACGCCCTGCTGCTGGCGGCCGGTTACGCCCCCCGGTACGCCGAGACGTCCCTGGACGATCCGTCGCTGGGGGCGCTGCGGACGGGCATCGAGCAGCTGCTGGCCGGGTACGACCCGTATCCGGCGATCGTCGTGGACGGCTCGTACACGGTGGTGTCCGCGAACCGGGGCATCATGGCGCTGCTGGACGGGCTGCCCGAGCACCTGATGACCCCGCCGCTGAACGTCATGCGCATCACCCTGCACCCGGAGGGCCTGGCGCCGAGGATCCGCAATCTGCGGGAGTGGCGGGGGCACCTGCTGGCCCAGATGGAGCGTCAGCTCGCGCTCGCGCGTTCGGAGCCGCTGCGGCGGGTGTACGAGGAGGTCGCGGCGTACCCGCTGCCCCGGCAGGCGGACACCGGGGAGGCGGACCGGGAGGATCCGCATCCGTACCCGTACTTCGCCCTGCCGCTGCGGATCGAGCACGACGGGCAGGTGCTGTCGTTCGTGTCGTCCATCTCGACGTTCAACACGCCGATGGACGTGACGGTCGCCGAGCTGGCCATCGAGACCCTCCTCCCGGCCGACCCGGCGACGGTGAAGTACCTGCGGTCGCTCCAGGTGTGTTGATGACGGGCGTCGTTGACGGACTCTGGTCCTGATCATGGCGAAGACCTCCGGCGTGGTGGAGGTGTCCAAGCCGGCACCGCGACCGGAGCTTCGAGACCTTGCGGCAGCGCCGCGCCGCTTCCTCCGGGCGCGGACTTCCTTGTCAGCGAACCCGGTCGCTCTTCGGCCCGATGCCTTCGACCCTGCCTGGAGTTCCGTCTGGGGCGAACGAGTGGTGGAAGGTGAAGGCGTTCGGCGCGGAGCCGCGGTCGTGGAGGTGCTCCAGCCTGGAAACCCCGTCCTTCCAGGTGGGTATCTCGCCGTCGGGGACCCACCAGAACACGTGATTCGGGTGCCCTGTCCTCTCGAACCAGTCGTAACGTCTGTTCAGCGCCTCACGGTGCAGACCGGTGTAGATGGCGTCGAAGGCGGGGCGCAGGTCGGTCCAGAGTGAGAGGGTCGCGGCCAGGGCGGTGGTTTCCACGGTATGGCCCTTGCCGTACCAAGTCGGTACGGCGAACTTTCCCCATGCACCCCAGTCCGCCTCGAAGAGCGCGCCCCGGTCAGGGTCTGCCGCTTCAGCATGTGCGAGGTATCCGGGGTGCTGACCGATCTCCCGGTAGACGGCCTCACCAATGTCGTAGAACTCGCGCGTGAGAGGTGCGGGATCGGCGAGAGGTGACTTCAGGACGCCGAATGTGTACAGAGCAAGATGGGGCATGCGTCTCTCCCTGGCTGGGCGTGCCCGGTACGGACCCGGTTCGGTGGCTTACCCATGGGGGAGGGTCGTTGGGGCGTGTTCGACCTTGGGTGACCGCCGGAGTCCAGGTGAAAGTAGCCGCCTGTGCGGGCCATGTCGAAGTTGCGTTTTCCCCGTCCAAGTGGCCTCGCTGCCGGTTGTGCGTGACCTACCGCCGGACAGGCGGCCTCGGCCCGCAGCATCCATCGGGGCCGACCCGCATGGGCGCGAGCACCACGGCAGCCCGGAGTGGGTGACCAGCATCCCTAGGGCCGGCCCCACGGGTTCGGGGGCTTCGAGTCGTACGAGGCACCGTGATGACGTCGGTCCGGGGCCAGTGGCGTGGGAATCTCAGGTGCCGGCGGCGGGCGGTCGTGACGATGGGGCGGCGGAGAACAGCCCCGGCCGGAGACCGCGGGGCTCCCCCACCTGGCGGTATCGCAGTGGCGGGGCAGCCCGCTCCGGGGACGCCCGGTGCGTGGCTACACCCGGCGCGGCGGCCACCCGCCGGGAATCCTCCGGCGGGCCGTCCGGCGTGACTTGCCGGGGCGACCGCCACCGTCCAGGCCGGCGGCCCGTCACCGCCCTGGCGATCAGTTACTGGGCCGGGGAGTGCTTGCGACCGGGTTCCAGCCGGAAGTCGGGGCAGTCGCGGTTCTGGCACGCACCCGGGCCCCACGCGGGAACGAATACGCCGAGGGTCTTGTGGCGGTGGACCGTGACCGGCACGGATTGCTTGCAGGCCGGGCACTCGTACGCTTCGACCCTTTGCTTTTTTGTCATATATTTACGATATGCCTGTTTTGGTGCGCGGGGAAGTCCCTGCCGCCCAGCCGGGAAGCTTGGAGAAATCAAGGGCCCGGGTCCCTGTCCGGTGGACCTGCGGGGAACTCGGGTTCATCCCCCGCGGGCGGAGGGTCGGGCTGCCCGGTGGTCGCGGAGGCGGCCCCCTGCGCGTCGGCCTGTTCCACAGCACCTGCCGGGGCGGGCCTTCTGAGGCTGAGCACCACGGAACCTGTCAGGACGACGACGATGACCACGAGGCTGACCGGTGAAGGGATTTCCGGGATGCCGGGGCTGATCATCTTGTGGGACGCCTGGAGGATGAGCTTGACGCCGATGAAGGCGAGAATGATCGCAAGACCCTTGCTCAGGTAGTGGAAGCGGTCCAGGAGGCCGGCGAGCATGAAGTAGAGGGCCCTCAGGCCGAGGATGGCGAACGCATTGCTGGTGTAGACGATGAAGGCGTCGTCGCTGACCGCAAGGACGGCGGGAACACTGTCGACAGCGAAGATCAGGTCGGCGGCCTCGATGGCCGCCACCACCGCGAGCAGCGGAGTCGCCATCCTCTTGCCGGCTTCCTTGACGAAGAACTTCGCTCCGGCGTACTCGTCCCGCACCGGGACGATCTTGCGGAGCATCCGCACGGCGAAACTCCTGCCCGGGTCGAAGCTCTCCTCCTCGTCCCTGAGGAGCTTGTAGGTGCTGTAGAAGAGAACCGCCGCGAAGGCGAACAGCACTGCGGTGAAGCGGCTGACCACGGCCACGCCGAGGGACAGGAAGATTCCGCGGAAGACGAGTGCGCCGATGACGCCGAAGAACAGCACACGGTGCTGGTAGGCGCGGGGCACCTTGAAGTAGGCGAAGATCACGGCGAAGACGAACAGATTGTCGACCGACAGGCTCTTCTCCAGCAACCAGGCTGTCGTGTACTCGGTACCCGCAGTGGTGCCGAGGACGAGGAAGACAACCGCGCCGAAGATCAGGGCGAGGCTCACCCACAGACCGCTCCAAGCGGCTGCCTCCTTGAAGTGGATGACATGCGCGGTGCGGTGGGACAGCAGGTCCACCGCCAGCGACACGACCACCGTCACGGCGAACGCCCCCCACAACCAGAGCGGGACCTCAAGCACAACGAACACCTCACTACGAACCGAGGGAAATCCACCAGCTTATACAGGAGTGTCCGGCATTGCGCCCCGGAGAGCATGCCGAGCGGGTAGGGCCGACCGGAGGCATGATGCGAGTGGAGGCGGTCGTTCCTCAGGAGACGCGTGATGGAGCGGGTGGCGCCCGAACACCGCCGCCCAACACGGCTGGGAGGGCGGCACGGAGCCGAGCGGCTACCCGTGCGGCCAGCGGTCGCTCCGGCTGCCCGCCGCCCGCAGGGCGGACCACTGGAGGGCGGCGAACCCGGCCACGGTCGCGGCCTGCACCGGGATCCACACGGCCCCGGCCGCCGTGGGCGAGAGCCATGCGGCGAGCGCGGCCACGCTGAGCGCCGCCCAGGCCAGGTTGGCGTCGACGACGACCTTGACGCCCGTCGCCGGTGGCCGCCGCCTGGAGGCGAGGTGCCCGACGCCGGCGGCGTACGCGGTGAGGAGGACGCCGAGCCCGAGCAGCAGCGTGGCGTCCACCCCGAGGAGCCGCCCGAGGGCCCCGGAGGCGAGGCAGTAGGCCAGCCCGTTCGCTCCGGTGACGACGGCGTCCAGGGCGAGGAAGCGACGCAGCATGGTGTGCGGCTCGGTGGTGCGGGAGATGCCGGCGAGCAGGGCGTGGGACATGGCGATGCCTCCATCGTCAGGGCGTCGGGGACCCGGTGACCCGGCCGGAGTGCGCCGGCCGGGTCACCGGTACCGCAAGCCTGCCGGTCGGGCGGGAGGTGGTCGATTACCGCCGGGGTAATGGGGGCGGGACCGGGTCGGGCGGCCTCTGCCTGCGCGCCGCCCGACGCCTTCCGAGTGCACGTGAAATTCCTCGACGGTACGGCGGACCCCGACGTCGCGGCCGGGGTCCGCGAGGACTCGACCTTCGTCGTGGAAAGCGCGGAAATCCAGTCCGCGTGCCTCAGGATCGCCCCGCCGCTCCCGCACGGCGGGTGACGGGCCGCTGAGCCGCTGAGAGGACCGGAGGTGGCATGACCGAGCCACGGTTCGGGGCTTCATCGGCGTACGCCGTCCACCGGGCCTGCGGCGGAGGCTGCCGCGTGCCGCCGTCAGCCGGCGATCAGGTCCCTGATCCGCGGCCGGGTCCAGTGGCCCGCCGCCCCCGGGCAGGAGGCGAGGTGGGCGGCGACGGTGTCCGCGTCCCAGGCGCCCGTCGCGAGGAGGCCGGCGGCGAGGTGGCGGAGGTAGTCGGCGGAGGGACTGTTCCACGCGACCTCGTACAACCGCCAGGGGGCCGTGAAGGTGAGCAGGGGCAGCCCGTCGAGGGTGCCGGGGCTGACGAGGGTCTCGTAGCGTCCGCCGCCCAGCACCGCGCGGCCGTCACGCAGGACCTCGGTCAGGTCGAGGCCGGTGTCCGGGCCGGGGTCGCGGTACATCTCCTGGGCCACGATGTCGCCGAACTGCTCGGCGGTGATCCGGTGCGCGCGGGCGAGGACGCGACCGCCGGCGTACGGGTCGTAGAACGCGCGGCCACCGGTCCACACCGGGGACTCCGTGGCGAAGTACCGGGCGCCCTCGAGTTCCACCGGGACGGAGGCGGTCGGCAGGCGGCGGTCGCGGCAGCCGGGACAGACGCGGGCCCCGCCCGGCGGCGTGCCGCCGGTGATGTAGTGAGCCAGGCGGTCGACGTGCGTGTTGGAGCCGTAGGACGCGTACCAGACCTCCGTCGTCATACGTCGAACGTAACCGGCGCGGCGCGTGAAGCTGCGCTGTTGACCCGCTTAAGAAAACCTCGATGGACGCGGCGGGCGCGGGTCGGCAGATTGGTGCGCGTTCACGATCTCCCTCCCCGCCTGGAGCCGCACTGATGAAGGCACTCGTCAAGCACAAGGCCGAGCCCGGTCTCTGGCTCATGGATGTGCCGGAGCCCGAGACCGGGCCCGGCGACGTGCTGATCCGGGTGCTGCGCACCGGCATCTGCGGTACGGACCTGCACATCCGCTCCTGGGACGGCTGGGCGCGGCAGGCGGTGTCGACGCCGCTGGTGCTGGGGCACGAGTTCGTCGGCGAGGTGGCGCACGTCGGCGCCGACGTCACCGACATCGCGGTGGGCGACCTGGTCAGCGGTGAGGGCCACCTGGTGTGCGGCAGGTGCCGCAACTGTCTGGCGGGGCGGCGCCACCTGTGCCGGGCCACGGTGGGCCTGGGCGTCGGGCGGGACGGCGCGTTCGCCGAGTACGTCGCGCTGCCCGCGTCCAACGTGTGGGTGCACCGCACGAAGGTGGACCTGGACGTGGCGGCGATCTTCGACCCGTTCGGCAACGCCGTGCACACCGCGCTGTCCTTCCCGCTCGTCGGCGAGGACGTACTGATCACCGGCGCGGGTCCGATCGGCATCATGGCGGCGGCGGTCGCCCGGCACGCGGGCGCCCGCAACGTGGTGATCACGGATGTGAGCGAGTCGCGGCTGGAGCTGGCCCGCAAGGTGGGCGCGACGCTCGCCGTGAACGTCGCGGAGAGCACGATCGGTGAGGCGCAGCGGCAGCTCGGGCTGCGTGAGGGCTTCGACATCGGCCTGGAGATGTCCGGCCGGCCGGAGGCCATGCGGGACATGGTCGCGAACATGACGCACGGCGGCCGGATCGCGATGCTGGGCCTGCCCGCCGAGGAGTTCGCCGTCGACTGGTCGAAGATCGTCACCTCGATGATCACGGTCAAGGGCATCTACGGCCGCGAGATGTTCGAGACGTGGTACGCGATGACGGTGCTGCTGGAAGGCGGTCTCGACCTCGGCCCGGTGATCACCGGCAGCTACGGCTACCAGGACTTCGACGCCGCGTTCGACGAGGCGGCCACCGCCCGCAGCGGCAAGATCATCCTCGACTGGACCGTTTAGACATCCGGCTCGGTTCGCCCCTCGCAGTGACCCCTTAAGGAGTACCCCTCATGTACGCGTCCGTCCGCGACGAACTGCGCGCCACCCTCGACGAGATCCGCGACGCCGGTCTCTACAAGCCGGAGCGGGTCATCGGCACCCCGCAGAGCGCGACGGTGTCCGTCCCCTCCGGTGACGTGCTGAACTTCTGCGCCAACAACTACCTGGGGCTCGCCGACCACCCCGAGGTCGTCGCCGCCGCCAAGGAGGCGCTGGACCGCTGGGGCTACGGCATGGCGTCCGTGCGGTTCATCTGCGGTACGCAGGACGTGCACAAGGAGCTGGAGCAGCGACTGTCGGCGTTCCTGGGGCAGGAGGACACGATCCTCTACTCCTCCTGCTTCGACGCGAACGGCGGTGTCTTCGAGACGCTCCTCGGCCCCGAGGACGCGGTGATCTCCGACGCCCTCAACCACGCCTCCATCATCGACGGCATCCGGCTGTCCAAGGCGCGCCGCCACCGGTACGCCAACCGTGACATGGCCGACCTGGAGAAGCAGCTCAAGGAGACGCAGGACGCCCGGCGGCGCCTGATCGTCACCGACGGCGTCTTCTCCATGGACGGCTACGTCGCGCCGCTGCCGGAGATCTGCGACCTCGCCGACCGGTACGACGCCATGGTCATGGTCGACGACTCCCACGCGGTCGGCTTCGTCGGCCCCGGCGGCCGGGGTACGCCCGAACTGCACGGCGTGATGGACCGGGTCGACATCATCACCGGAACGCTCGGCAAGGCGCTGGGCGGCGCGTCCGGCGGCTACGTGGCGGCGCGGGCGGAGATCGTGGAGCTGCTGCGCCAGCGTTCGCGCCCGTACCTGTTCTCCAACTCCCTCGCCCCGGTGATCGCCGCCGCGTCGCTGAAGGTCCTGGACCTGCTGGAGTCGGCCGGTGACCTGCGGGAGAAGCTCGTGGCCAACACCAAGCTGTTCCGTACGAGGATGACGGAGGCGGGCTTCGAGATCCTGCCCGGCGACCACGCGATCGCCCCGGTGATGATCGGTGACGCGGCCGAGGCCGGGCGGATGGCGGAGCTGCTGCTGGAGCGGGGCGTGTACGTGATCGGCTTCTCGTACCCGGTGGTGCCCATGGGGCAGGCCCGCATCCGGGTGCAGCTGTCGGCGGCGCACTCGACGCGCGACGTGGAGCGCGCGGTGGCGGCGTTCGTCGACGCCCGGGCGGCGATGGCGGGCTGACGGCGGGGTGCCCGGCCGGGCGGGCGGCGATGGCCGGGTGGCCGGCTGGGTGACAATGGCAGGGTGATCGACCCCCGCCGGCTGCGCGTCCTGCGGGCCGCGGCGGACCACCGTACGGTGACCGCCGCGGCCGCCGCGCTGTACCTGACCCCGTCCGCCGTCTCGCAGCAGCTCGCCGCGCTGGAGCAGGAGACGGGGCACGTGCTGCTGACCCGCAGCGGCAAGGGCGTGCGGCTCACGGCGGCCGGGGAGATCCTGCTGGAGCACGCCAACGAGGTGCTCGCCCAGTTGGAGCGGGCGGAGGCGGAGCTCGCGGCGTACGCGGGCGGGCACACCGGCGAGGTGACGGTCGCCGCCTTCGCGACCGGGATCGCCGAGGTGCTGGCGCCCGCGATCGGACGGCTGGCCGGGACGCACCCCGGCATCCGGGTGCGGGTGAAGGACGCGGAGGGCGACGAGTCGCTGCCGCTGGTCCTGGACGGCGAGGCGGACGTGGCGCTGGCGGTGGAGTACCGGGGCGCGCCGCGCGAGGGCGACCGGCGGCTGGCCCGGGTGCCGCTGTACGCCGAGCCGTTCGACGCGGTGCTGCACGCGGGGCACCCGCTCGGGCAGGAGCCGGAGGTGGGGCTGGCGGCGCTCGCGGACGCCGACTGGATCGCGCCCTACCCCGGCAACCCGTGCCACGACATGGTGCTCCTCGCCTGCGAGCTGGCCGGCTTCGACCCCCGGCTCGTGCACTCGTCCGACGACTTCCGCGCGGTGGTCGCCCTGGCCGGCGCGGGCGCGGGCGTCGCCCTGGTGCCGCGCTCGGCGCTGCGGGGCATAGAGCTCAAGGACGTGGTGGTCCGCCCGGTCGCGGGCCCGGCGGCGTTCCGGCGGGTGTTCGCGGCGGTACGGCGCGGCGCGGAGGAGCACCCGCTGATCCGCCCGGTGCTGGACGCGCTGGCGGCGGCGGCGGACGGGCTGTCGGCGCCGGGCAGGTGACCGGGGGGCGGGCGACCCGGAGGGCGGATGACCCGGGGGGCGGGCCGCCGCGCCCGCCCGCCGTGGACGCGGCCGGCTTCTCCTCTCCCGCTGTGCCGCTACTTCTCGTCCTCCTCGGGAGGCCGGGGCACGGCGTCCCGGTCGGCGGCCGGGGAGGCGTCCGGGTCGGCGGTGCGGGTCGCTTCGGCGCGGATCAGGGCGTTCAGGGCCGCGAAGGGGTCGATGGGCATGGCTGTCCTCCTGGTCGGTGGCGTGGTCGGGCCGCGCGGGCTGGGCGTACCGCTCAGCAGCGCAGGACCACGCACCGGACGGCGCGTACCGCCGGCCGGCCCGTGAGGAGGGGCGGCGGCGTGGCGGGCGGGGCCGCCACCGGGCGCCGGCCGGGACGGGGTGCCCCGGGGCGGAGGGCCCGCCGATGGCGGCGGGCCGCGCGGGGCGGGGCGGCCGCCTCGCCCTCCGTCAGGTCCGGGTCGGGCGCCGTCGAGGCGGCCGGGCGCGGTTCGGCGCCGGCGGGCGCCGCGGTCCCGGCCGTTGCGCCCAGCAGGGCGGCCAGCACGAGGAGGGTGACCAGCACGGCCCGGCGAGCGGTGGCGACGAACCGGGATGACGTGCTGGTCATGGGCGTTCCTTTGCCCGTGACCGGCCGCCTTGTGCCGTTCCGGGGCGAGAACCGCTCGTTCGGCGGAGCGGGGACACCGGGCCCCGGCCCGGACGGGTACGCACCCGCCCGGGGTGGCCGTCGGCGCCGGGGACCCCGGCGGGGTCAGGCGCGGTGCTTGCGGGCGGACATCCAGGCGTGGACCAGCACGCCCGCGAAGAGGAACAGCACGCCCTGGTAGACGGCCGCGTAGCCGGAGCCGGCGACCAGCCACATGGAGAACGCGAAGGCGACCACCGCGAGAACGGCGTCGCGGACGAGACGGGGGCGGTGGACCCGGTCGCCGCGGCCGGAGGCCAGGAAGTAGATCTGCGCGGCCGTCGACAGCAGGTAGGGCACCGTGGCGGTGAACGTGGTGACCAGGACCAGGATCTCGAAGACGCCATCGGGGCCGGCCGTGTAGTTGTAGACGGTCAGCAGGGAGGCGAGGACCACGGTGACGAGGACGCCGTAGGTGGGGACGCCGCGCCGCTTGTGCAGGAACATCTGCGGGAACAGGCCGTCCTTGGCCGCCGCGTACGGGGTCTGGGCGCTGAGCAGGGTCCAGCCGTTGAGGGCGCCGACCATGGAGACCAGGGCCATGCAGGCGACGGCGGTGCCGCCCCAGGTCCCGCCGAACATGGCGTTGACGGCGGCGGAGAAGGGCGCGCCGGACTCGACGAGCCGGTCGTGGGCGACGAGGCCGAAGACGGAGAGGGTGCCCAGCAGGTAGATGACGGCGGCGCCGAGCGTGCCGAGGATGGTGGCGCGGCCGACGTTGCGCCGCGGGTCGCGGACCTCGCCGGCGCTGACCGCCGCGGACTCCACGCCCAGGTAGCTGAAGAGCAGGATGGCGGCGGACGCGGAGACCGCGCCGACCGCGCCCGAGTCGCTCGCCTGGAAGGGCCCGAGGTTGGCCGAGTCGAAGAAGAACAGGCCGCCGACGGCCACCAGCAGGAGCGGGACGAACTTCAGGACGGTGGCGACGAGCTGGACGGCGCCGACGTACCGCGTACCGGCGAGGTTGGCGAGGGCGGGCAGCCACTGGAGCGCCAGCGCCGCCGCGATGGTCGCGGCCGTGGACTCGTGCACGGGGACGAGGACGTCGAGGTAGCCGACGGCGGCGACGGCGAGGGCCGCGTTGGAGACCCAGGTGGTGATCCAGTACGACCAGGCCGAGAGGAAGCCGGCGAAGTCGCCGAAGGCCTCGCGGGCGTAGATGTAGGGGCCGCCGGTGAGGGGGTGCCGCCGGGCGAGGCGTCCGAAGACGAGCGCGAGCGCGATGGCGCCGACCGTCAGGACGGCGAACGCGACGAGGCTGATGGTGCCATAGGGGGCGACCGAGGCGGGCAGCAGGAAGATCCCGCCGCCGATGATGTTGCCCATGACCAGGGCGGTCGCGATGGGCAGTCCGAAGCTGCGGGCGTGCCTGGACCGCTCGTCGGGGGTGGGGTCGGTGATCGTGGGGGTGCTGGTCATGGGGGGTGGTGCGCCTTTCTCCGTACAAACCTGAACATGGTCAGGTACGGCGAACGCTGCACCAAATCACCCGTGTTTGTCCGGAGCGACGCGGTCGCCGACCGGAAATGCTTCTTCCGCTCGGGGGCGTGACGGGACTTCCTGCACGGGCACCTGGGGGCCCTGGCTCTCCCGCAGCCAGCGCCGTAGCACCCGGTGGACCTCCTCTGCGCCCACCAGCCGGCCGCCGTCCGCGACCGGCGGGGAGAGGGTGCGCGGATACAGCAGGAACGCCTCGGACTGCTCGCCGCCGAGCCCGCCGTGCGAGCCGATCTGCTCCTCGAAGGCGTGCACGGTGCCGGTCCGCGGGTCGTACGCGGAGTTGACCATGACGTCCGCGGCGTGCGGGAAGGAGTCGGTGCGCCGGACGGCGTCGGCGGTCCCGGGGCCGAAGGCCGCGAGCGGGCCGTCGTCGGTGAGGTCGTCGACCGGGGCCTCGAACCCGTCGGGGCCGAGCACCACCGACCCGTGCCGCTCGCTGCGTACGAGCAGGAAGCCGATGCCCGGATGGTCGGCGAGGGCGCGCAGCAGGGCGGGGTGGCGGCGGTCGATCTCCTCCCGCGACATGCGGTGACGCACGTCGGGGAACGAGATCAGGCCCAGGTTCCCGGAGGCCAGCACGATCGGGTCGGAGGTGCGGGCCGGGCGCTCCTCGCGCTCCTCCACCGGCAGGCGTACCGCGCTGCGCAGCGCGCCGCGCGCCTCGGCGCCGCTCGGGCCGTGCTGGTCGCGGCGCGGTACGGGCAGTCCGCAGCCGGCCCGGACCAGGTCCCGCAGCGTCAGGCCGTACGCGGACTCGAAGGTCTCGCCGGGGCTCTGGCCGTGGTCGGAGAGCAGGACGAGGCGGTAGGGGCGCGGGGCGTGCTCGGCCGCCTCGGCGATCAGGGCGAGGGAGCGGTCGAGGCGCTCCAGCACGTCGAGGGCGTCGCGGCTGTGCGGCCCGGAGTGGTGTGCGACCTCGTCGTACCCCACGAGGTCGGCGTACACGGCGGTGCGGCCGGCCAGTATGTCGCCCATGACGGCGGCGACGACCACGTCCCGCTCGACGACGGTGGCGAAGGCCCGGATGAAGGGGTACAGCCCGCCGCGGCCGACCCGGGGCCTGTCGCCCCTGATCCGGGACCGGGTGGACTGGCCGATCTCGCGGCCCGCTTCGGCGAGGAAGGACAGGGCGGTGCGGACGGCGTTGGCGGGATCGCGGAAGTAGGCGACGTACCCGGCCCGGGAGCGGTTGCGGCGGCCCCGGCGGGCCGACACGGACAGCACCAGGGCGAGCTGGTCGGCGCCGCCGCTGAACAGGTTGCCGCGGCTCGCCCCGTCCAGGGTGAGCAGCCCGCCGTCGCCGGTGCGCGCTATGGCGCGGCGCTGGAGTTCGGCGGCGCTGGCGGGCCGGTTGCTGACCATGAGCCGGCCGGTGTCCTTCTCGTACCAGCGGAAGGCGGGGACGTCGTGGTTGGTCCCGTGCAGGATGGCCAGCTGGCTGGCGCCGGTCTGGCTGGACCAGTCGGTGCGCCAGGAGGTGAGGCGGTGGGTGTCGGCGAGCCACCCGGCGACGGTGGGCATGGTCCCGTCGGCCACGGCGTCCCGCAGCACCCGGTGCCCCACGCCGTCGAGCTGGAGGAACACCGTGCCGGGCGGGGCGGCGGGGCCGAGCGCCGGGGGCTTGGACCGGCTGCGGCCGGCCAGCCTGTACAGGCGGCGCCGGTAGGCGTCGTCGTCGCGTACGGCGAGGGCGGTGGACGTGGCGGACGCGACGGCCGACATCACGGCCGCGACCACGACGGCGTTCTCCGGGTCGGCCTCGCCGCGCCCGTCGGGGATGAGCCACAGCGCGACGAGCAGCAGCGAGCCGTTGAGGAAGAAGGCGAGGAACCCGAGGACCAGGGCCGGGACGAGCAGCAGGGCGCGGACGGCCAGCGGCCACACCAGGGCGCTCAGCAGGCCGAACGCCCCGGCGCCCCAGGCGGCGGTGACCGCGGTCCGGGTGATGCTGTCGCCGTCGTCGGACTGGAGCTGGAAGTCGGGCAGGAGACCGGCGAGCGCGAGCAGCGTGAGGGTGGACACCGCCCACACCACGACGACCCGCAGCAGGGCACCACCCGCCGTACGCCACCGTGCCCGGAACACGCCCGTCCGCTCCCGCCCCTGCTCAGCAGCCGTCGTAGCCCGCCGTCGGCATGGAGAGCCGGCGGTGCACCTGGGCCTTCATCCCGGCGTCGTACGCGGGTTCGTCCAGGCCCGCCGTCTCCAGCCGTACGCCACGGCGCTCGCACTCGGCCGTGAAGTCCCGCGCGGACGTCAGCGCCCGGGCGAGGACCCGCTCGTTGGGGACGACGAACAGGTCGACCGCCCCCGCCTCGACGTCGGCCCACAGCATCCGGTGGTCGGGCCGCATCCCGTAGAACAGCAGGTGCCGGCTGACGACGTAGCCCTTTCCCGCCGCCCACAGCTCGCACATGGCGTGCTGGCTGCGGGTGTCGACCAGGAAGGGGTCGCTGTCGAGCTCCTCGAGCGGCGTCAGGCTGGCGATCGCCGCCACGTGTACGTCGTCCATGCCGCCGACCCTACTCCGATCACCTCCGGGCGAGGAGGCGCGCATTTACGCTCGTAGGAGCTCGTACGGCATTGCGGGAGCGAGGAGGGCGGGCGTGCCGGTGGAGGTCACGTGGTGGGGTCATGCCACCTGTACGGTGCGGGACTCGGGGGTGCGGGTGCTGACCGATCCGTTGTTCGCGCGCCGTCTGGCCCATCTGCGGCGACGGCGGGGCGCGCTGCCGCCGCCGGCCGCCGCGCGGGCGGAGGTGGTGCTCATCTCGCACCTGCACTCCGACCACCTGCACCTGCCGTCACTGGCCCGGCTCGCCCCGGGCACGCGGCTGGTCGTGCCGCGCGGGGCGGCCCGCGCGGTGCCGGGGCTGCGGAGGCTGGCGGCGGCGGGCGGGTTCGCGGTCACCGAGGTGGCCGCCGGGGACGAGGTGAAGGTGGAGGAGCTGGTGGTGCGGGCGGTGCCGGCGCGCCACGACGGGCGGCGGCTGCCGGTGGGGCCGCATCACTCCCCCGCGCTCGGGTATGTGATCAGCGGTGCGGCGCGGACCTATTTCGCCGGGGACACCGGACTGTTCGACGGGATGGCGGAGGCCGTGGGCGAGGTGGACGTGGCGCTGCTGCCGGTCGGCGGGTGGGGGCCGTTCCTGGGGGACGGCCATCTGGACGCGGCGCGGGCGGCCCGGGCGCTGGCCGAGCTGGCGCCGCGCGCGGCCGTACCGGTGCACTACGGCACGTACTGGCCGATCGGGCTGGACGGGGTGCGGCCGCACGAGTTCCACGCGCCCGGTGACGAGTTCGTGCGCCATGCGGCGCGGCTGGCGCCCGGGGTGGCGGTGCACCGGCTGGGGCACGGCGAGAGCGTCCGGCCGGAGGTGTCCGGGTGATCGACGCCGTGGTGGGTGCGCTGCCGGAGTCGACCCAGCACGCCGTCGGCTATCCGGCGCTGTTCCTGCTGGTGGCGTTGGGGGCGCTGGTGCCGGTGATCCCGACGGGGGCGATCGTCAGCTCGGCCGCGGTGGTGGCGTTCCATCAGACGTCACCGGTCGCCCTGCTGGTGGTGTTCGTGCTGGCGGCGGGCGCGGCCTTCGTCGGGGACGTGGCGCTGTACTGGCTGGGGCGGCGCGGGGTGCGGTCGGAGCACGGTTCGCGGTGGCTGGAGGCGCTGCGGAGGCGGGCGGCGCCGGACCGGCTGGAGCAGGCGCGGGTCAAGCTGCGGGAGCACCGGGTGTCGGTGCTGGTGCTGTCCCGGCTGGTGCCGGCGGGGCGGATCCCGGTGATGCTGGCGTGCCTGCTGGCGGAGATGCCGCTGCGGCGTTTCGTGCGCGGCAACCTCCCGGCGTGCCTGGCGTGGGCGGTGACGTACCAGCTGATCGGCGTCCTGGGCGGCTCCCTGTTCTCCCGTCCGTGGCAGGGCGTACTGGCGGCGGTGGTGCTGACGGTGCTGGTGGGGGCGGTGCCGTCGGTGTGGCGGCGGGTGCGGACCCGCTCGTCCGGGGCACCCGGTGCGGCGCGCTGATGCGCCCCGGCGGGCCTCTAGAGAACCCGGGAGGCGCCGACCGGGAGGTCCCACAGGCGGTCGCGGGACAGGCCGGCCTTCCGCCAGGCGGCGCGGACGCGGGTGAGGGGCTCCATGACCGGTTCGGAGGACAGCACGAACGTGGCCCAGTGCATGGGCGCCATGATCCGGGCGCCGAGGTCCTGGAACGCCTGGACGGCCTCCTCCGGGTCGGTGTGGACGTCGCGCAGCCACCAGCGGGGGTCGTAGGCGCCGATGGGCAGCAGGGCGAGGTCGATGCCGGGATGGCGGCGGCCGATCTCCCCGAACCAGTGCCCGTAGCCGGTGTCGCCCGCGAAGTACACGCGGTGCCCGTGCGGTCCGGCGAGCACCCAGCCCCCCCACAGCGAGCGGCAGGTGTCGGTGAGGGTCCGCTTGGACCAGTGGTGGGACGGTACGAAGTGGAAGCGGACGCCGCGCAGTTCGGCGGTCTCCCACCAGTCGAGTTCGGTGACGTGGGTGAAGCGGCGGCGCCGGAACCAGCGGCCGAGCCCGGCGGGGACGAGGACCGGGGTGTCGCGGGGCAGCCGGCGCACGGTGGGGGCGTCGAGGTGGTCGTAGTGGTTGTGGCTGATGACGACGGCGTCGACGGGCGGCAGGTCCTCCCACCGGACGCCGACGGGCGTGATGCGGGCGGGCGTGCCGAGGATGCGGCGGGACCACACCGGGTCGGTGAGGACCGTGAGCCCGCCGACCCGGACGATCCAGCTGGCGTGGCCGGCCCAGGTGACGGCGACGGACTCCGGCCCCACGGCGGGCATCGGCTCCGGCGCGAACGGCAGGCGCGGGATGTCCCGGAGCCCCTCGGCGGTCGGGCGCACCGCTCCCTCCCGGGCGAGCCTCGCCATGGCCCGTACGCCGGGGAGCGGGGCGGTCAGCCGGTCGGCGAAGGAGCGCGGCCAGGTGCGGCTCCGGCCGAGGGGGCGCGGGGCGCCGCCGGCCGGGGGACCCTCGGTGGACGCGGCGCGGGCGCCGCCCTGGGCGGGCTGCTCGGTAAACGCGGCGTGGGCGCCGCCCTGGGCGGGCTGCTCGGCGGGTACCGTCCGTTCCGTCATCTGCCAGCTCCGTTCACCGTGGTTCCCGCAGTTCGTGGAACGCGGAACCGAACCTTTCCAACGCTTCCACCACGTGGGGCGACTCCAGCGGGTCCGCCGCCGTGAGGGACTCCGTGCGCTCCTCGTGGGTCGCTCCGAGCAGGGGCCACGTCGCGAGGCGCACCCGGAGGGCGCCGAGTTCGTCGCCGAACCGGTGTCCGCCGGGGACGGGCACGCCGAGGCGGTTCGTCAGGTACTCCTCCAGCTCCATGGAGTCGGTCACGCCGCGTTCGGCGAGGCGGGCGCGCAGGGGGCCGAGGTCGGCGTACAGGTGCCGTCCCGCCCGGGGTGGAAGGGCTAGCGCCCCGGCGGTCAGCACCGCGTGGTGCGCGGCGGCCGCCACGCGCGCGTGCAGGGCGGCGCAGGCCGCCGCGCGGGCGGTGACCGGCGCCGGCTCGCCCAGCGCGTGGGCGGCGGCGGCGGCCACGGGCGCGGCGACCAGCGCGCCGAGCGCGGTCAGCCGGTCCAGGGTCCGGGCGCGGCGGTCGGGGCGGGGTCCGGCGGGTGGGAAGCGGGCGATCGCGGCGGGCCAGGCGGCGGGGGTCAGGGCGCCGGCCAGGTCGCACAGCACGGTGACGTCGTCGGGGCACATCTCGGCGGGGCTGACGAGGACCGTGTCGTGCGGCTCGTGCACGGTGTCGCGCCAGGTCTCGTCGCTGATGATGTGCAGGCCCTCGGCGACGGCCGCCTCGCACGCCTCGCGCACCACCTCGGGCGGGGCGACGGTGGCGGTGGGGTCGTCGGCCACGGAGAGCAGCAGGACCGCCGGGTGGCCGCCCTCGGCCCGGACGCGCCGTACGGTCTCCAGGAGCGCGAACGGGTCCGGTACGCCACCGCACTCCGCGGGCGTCGGCACGTGGTACGCGGGCCGGCCCAGGAGTCTGGCCTGCGGGGTCCACCAGGCGGGGCACGGCCGGGGCATGAGGACGTCGCCGCCGTGGGCGGCCATGAGGGCGGACAGCAGCGGCTGGGCGCCGGGCGCGGCGGCGACGTCCTCGGGGTGGCAGCGCAGGCCGCGCCGCCCCCAGTAGCCGCAGGCCGCGTCGCGCAGTGCACCACCGCCGCCGGGCGGTTCGGGCTCGGTGCGGCCGGCGGCGGCCGCGAGGACGGCGGCCAGCTCGGGCAGCACCGGCAGCCCGGGCTCGGGCGCGGGTGGCCCGTAGCGCACGGGTCCGCGTCCTTTGGTGTCCGGCTGCCGCATGCCCTCACCTCCGCCGCTGGAGCTCCGCCGCTGGTGGTCCGGGGACATGTGCCCAGCCCTACAGCCCTTTATACGGAGGTTCCTCGCAGCTCGCCGCTCCGGAGCGGTCCGGCCGGTGGTCCGGGGCGGCGGGGTGGTGCGGGGGGGGTGGCGCGGTCCGGCCGGTGGTACGGGGTCGGGCCGGTGGTACGGGTCGGGCCGGTGGCGCGGTCGGCCGGGTCCGTCACGAGGGCGGGTGTGCGGCGCGGTACCGCCGCTCCTCGCGGCGTGCGGCGAGGAGCCCGGCCGGAAGCCGCCGGCCCGCGGCGGGTCGGCCTCCCGACGGGTGCGGGCCGGGGAAGGCCCGCGTGCGGCGAGGACGCCTCGGGCGCCTCCGTCGTGGTGCGGGCCAGGGGTGGCCGCCACCGACGCAGGTCGACGGGGCGGTGGCGGACGGGGCGGCGCTGTTCCGCAGGGGTGCGCGGCGGGGGTTCCCGGCGGCCGGGGGGCGGGCCGCCGACGTGCTGTCCCGCCCCGTGCGGCGCTCGCTAGGCGGCGGCGTCCCGCATGATGTCCTCGCGCATCTGGCTGCAGCACCGGCTGATCAGCCGGGACACGTGCATCTGCGAGATGCCGAGGTCCTCGGCGATCCGGCTCTGGGTCATGTCGCGGAAGAACCGCATGTAGAGGATCTTCTGTTCGCGTTCCGGCAGGCTGCGCAGGCGCGGCTTGACCGCTTCGCGGTCGATGACCACGTCGAGGGCCGGGTCCGGGCCGCCGAGGGCGTCGACGAGCGTGTAACCGTCCTCGGTGCCGGGCAGCTCGGCGTCGAGGGAGAGGGCGGTGAAGCTGTCCAGGGCCTCCAGCCCGGCCATGGCCTCCTCCTCGGTCATGCCGGCCTTCTCGGCGATCTCGGACACGGTGGGAGCGCGGCCTCCGACCGTGTGCGAGAGCTCCTGGTAGGCGGCGCGGACGCGGCCCCGCAGGTCCTGGACGCGACGCGGCACGTGGAGCGTCCACATGTGGTCGCGGAAGTGGCGCTTGATCTCGCCGGTGATGGTGGGGACGGCGAAGCTCTCGAAGGCCGCGCCGCGCTCCGGGTCGTACCGGTCCACGGCCTTGACCAGACCGAGAGCGGCGACCTGCTTGAGGTCTTCCAGGGACTCGCCCCGGTTCCGGAACCGGCCGGCGAGCCGGTCCGCCATGGGAAGCCAGGCCCGGACGATGTCCTGCCGGACCGCTTCCCGTTCCTCGCCCTCCGGCAGGGTGGCCAGGCGCTGGAACGCCTCGGCGGTGTCGGGGGCGTCATCGTGCGGATGCTTCGTGTGAGCGAGGGTACGCATTTGCTTTTCAGCTCCCTGAACGGTGCTGACGGTTGGCTCTGTCACCCCGAGGAGAGCTCCTTTCTCCGGGCAGGAGACACGCCCGGAACGGATCGCCGCTCCTACGGACGTGCCTCCGGTCCGAAGCACGAGATGCGCCTGCCCGGGGTCCGACCCGGCAAACTCCTGATTCCATGCTGGCCGCGATCCGGCGTTTCCGCTCTTCGAGGCCGCGGTACCCGGGCCAGTGCTGCCGCGACGCGGCACCGCTACCAACGGGTAACTACCGTGTGCCAGGCCGGGAGGACCGCGAATGAGCAAGGATGTCGCCGATCAGATTCTCGCGCGGCTGCGCGACTGGGGCGTGGAGTACGTGTTCGGCTATCCGGGTGACGGCATCAACGGACTGATCGCCGCCTGGGGCCGCGCCGAGAACCAGCCCCGCTTCATCCAGGCCCGGCACGAGGAGATGGCCGCCTTCGAGGCGGTCGGGTACGCGAAGTTCGGGCACCGGCTCGGGGTGTGCGTGGCGACCTCGGGGCCGGGCGCCATCCACCTGCTGAACGGGCTGTACGACGCGAAGCTCGACCATGTGCCGGTGGTGGCGATCGTGGGCCAGACGCACCGCAGCGCCATGGGTGGCTCGTACCAGCAGGAGGTCGACCTCCACTCGCTGTTCAAGGACGTCGCCTCCGACTTCATCGCCACCGTGAACGTCCCCGAGCAGCTGCCGAACGTATTGGACCGGGCGATCCGCACGGCGTACGCGCGCCGCTGCCCGACCGTGGTCATCGTGCCGGGCGACGTGCAGGAGCTGGAGTACACGCCGCCCACCCACGAGTTCAAGATGGTGCCCTCCAGCCTGGACCGGAGCGCCTGGACGGCGGTGCCCGCCGACGAGGCGCTGGAGCGGGCCGCCGAGGTGCTGAACTCCGGCGGGAAACCGGCCATCCTGATCGGCCAGGGCGCGGCGGCGGCCCGCGCGGAGGTGGAGGAGGTCGCCGAGCTGCTGGGCGCCGGTGTCGCCAAGGCACTGCTCGGCAAGGACGTCCTGTCCGACGAACTCCCCTATGTCACCGGCTCGATCGGACTGCTGGGCACCCGGCCGTCCTGGGAGCTGATGCAGGACTGCGACACGCTGCTGACGATCGGTTCCAGCTTCCCCTACAGCCAGTTCCTGCCGGAGTTCGGGCAGGCGCGGGCGGTGCAGATCGACCTCGACCCGCACATGGCCGGGATGCGCTACCCGTACGAGGTGAACCTCATCGGCGACGCCCGCGCCACGCTGCGCCGACTGATCCCCCTGCTGCGGCGGAACCCCGAGCGCGGCTGGCGGGAGAAGATCGAGAAGTCGGTGCGGCGCTGGGAGGAGGTCATGGAACGGCGGGCGAGCGTGTCGGCCGACCCGCTGAACCCGGAGCACGTGGCACGGGCCCTCTCGCCGCTGCTGCCGGACCGGACCCTGCTGACGTCCGACTCCGGGTCGGTCGCCAACTGGTACGCCCGGCACATCTCGATGCGCGGTGACATGCGCGGCTCGCTGTCCGGGACGCTGGCCACGATGGGGTGCGCGGTGCCGTACGCGATCGGCGCCAAGTTCGCGCACCCGGACCGGCCGGTGGTGGCCCTGGTCGGGGACGGGGCGATGCAGATGAACGGGCTGGCAGAGCTGATCACCGCCGCCAAGTACCGCCACCAGTGGGACGATCCGCGCCTGGTCATCGGTGTCTGGAACAACCGGGACCTCAACCAGGTGACCTGGGAGCTGCGCGCCATGGGCCACGCCCCGTCGTTCCTGCCGTCCCAGGAGCTGCCGGACGTGCCGTACGCGCTGTTCGCCCGGTCCATCGGGCTGACCGGGCTGCGGGTGGAGAAGCCGGACGAGGTGGAGAACGCCTGGCGGACGGCGCTGGCCGCGGACGGACCGGCGGTCGTCGAGTTCGTCACCGACCCGTCCGTACCGCCGATCCCGCCGCATGCGACCTGGCAGCAGCTGGAGTCCACCGTCGCGGCCCTCGCCAAGGGCGACGCCGGGCGTGGCGCGGTCGTGAAGCAGGGGCTGAAGGCGAAGGTGCAGGAGTTCCTGCCGGGCGGGAAGTCCTGACGGTACGGGCGGCCGGGGGTCTTCGGGCGCGTACCGCCGTCCGCGCCCGAAGACCTTCTTCCCCGTCACCCCTTGGCCGCTCGGACCGCAGCCGCGAGTCCCCCGCTTCGCCGTCCCCAAACCCGGGTTTGTCCCGGCCCCGTCGGGTACCCGCCCGGCGACCGCACAGGCAAGACATGGAGGGCTCCATGCAGCGAGGCAGCGACCGGCTCAGCCGCCGCCAGGACGATGAGATGAAGCACCAGCTCCAGGGGCTGCTCAGGTCCGGCCACCCGACGCGGACCGAGGAGTGGCACGACCCGGAGCCGGTGGCCGAGGACGACCCGGAACTGGCACCGCCCCGGGGCCACACCGACCCGTTCGAGGCACTGCGCCTGGAACTGGGCCGGCACCTGGCGCGCACGCCGTTCCCGGCACACCGCGGCGACCTGCTGCGCATGCTGCGAGAGCGGCACGCGCCCGATCCGCTCGTCGAGCGGGTGGCGGCGCTGCCGGACGACGGCACCTACCGGAGCGTGCAGGACGTGGCCGTGGCGCTGGAGCGGCCCCCGCATCCGGCGTAGCCCGGCGGGAAGGGCGCGGCACGGGTGCAACCGCCCGCCGCCGGCCCCGCCGGCCGGACCCCGGCGCCCGGCACGGAAGGCAGCCGGCCCGGTAAGCAGGACAGACAGCCAGAAAGGAACCACTGTGCAGATCGCGTTTCTCGTGGCGCCCGAAGGCGTCGAGCAGGTGGAACTCACCGACCCCTGGCAGGCGGTGAAGGACGCCGGTGACACGCCCGTGCTCGTCTCGACCGAGCCGGGCGAGATCCAGGCGTTCAACCACTTGGACAAGGCGGACACCTTCCCCGTCGACCGGACCGTCGCCGACACGTCGGCCGGTGACTACGGCGCGCTGGTGCTTCCCGGCGGTGTCGCCAACCCCGACTTCCTGCGCATGGACGAGAAGGCCGTGGCGTTCGTACGGGACTTCTTCGAGGCGGGCAAGCCGGTCGCGGCGATCTGCCACGGTCCGTGGACGCTCGTGGAGGCCGACGTGCTCCGCGGCCGTACGCTCACCTCGTGGCCGAGCCTGCGGACCGACATCCGCAACGCCGGCGGCGAGTGGGTGGACGAGCAGGTCAAGGTGTGCGAAGCGCGGCCCAGCACCCTGATCACCAGCCGCAAGCCGGACGACCTCAAGGCGTTCTGCGAAGCCCTCACGGCGGAGTTCGCCAAGACCTCGGGCGGCTGACCCGTCGGACGCCCGGCCCCCTCGGACGCCCGGGCGGCCGGGCCGGCTCCTCGTCCCGCGCGGCGGACGAGGAGCCTCGTCGTGCGCCAGGGCCGTCGTCAGGGCCGTCAGGCTTCGCGCCCGACCATCGCCAGCAGTCTGGTCTGCTCGTCGGCGTCCGGCGGGGGCGTGAGCGGCGCCGCGAACAGACCGCTGTCGGCCAGGCTGTCGGCGTACGGGGACACCTCACGCACGGTGAAGTCGACCAGGTCCCGCGGCAGCCGCTCGTCGGCGCCGATCGCCCGGGACAGGTCCCAGGCGTGGACCACCAGGTCGGCGACCATCTGCGAGCAGTACGCCGGAACCGGCGCGGGGCCGGACGACAGGTGCACCGTCCGGTCCAGGGCGCCCTTCTCCAGGAACGCGTCGCGGGAACCCGCCGCGGCCAGGTCCCACGCCCCGACCGGGTCGTCGCCGAGGACGTCGCCCTCGTAGGCGTCGCCGATCTGCTGGATCGTCCGCCGCTCCCGGACCAGTGGCGGCACCCACAACTGCTCGGCGGTCAGGTGGTTGACCAGGTCGCGCACCGTCCAGTCGGTGCACGGAGTGGGGGCGTCCCACTGGTCGGCGCGCACGGCGTGCACCCGCGCGCCGAACAGGTCGAGCGCCTCGCCGTGCCGGGCGAGGAGTGTGCTGGGCACATGGGGGTTCGGCACCGGGGTCACCTCCGTCGGTCCGCTGTCGTCACCGGTCCACTCTCCCCGGCCGTGACGGCGGGCGCCACGCGAGTGGCCTTTCCGGCCGACGCGTGTCGGGGCCCGCGCCCGGCCTCCCGGTGCGGTGGCGCGGCCGGTCGCGCGGGGGCGGCGTGCCTGGAACGCCCCGGCGGCCCGTCATCAGCGCGGCCAGCGGCCGGAACGGCGGGGACCGGCCCGGGGCCGAGGGGGGCGGGCCGACGCGTGGGCGGAGCGCTGAGGGGGTAGGCGCCGGGCATGTCCGATTCCTACGGCCTGTCGCCGGCCGAGAGCGTCCGCGACCGGGTGACCGCCCGGCTCAGCGCCTGGGACCGCCAGGTCTTCCACCGGGTCGCCACCCGGCACTGGCCCGGCGGCGACCAGGTGCTGCCCCGGCTGAGCCACACGGCGAACCACGGGCTGCTGTGGTTCGGCGCGGCGGCCGGCATGGCCGTCCTCGGGCGCGGCGCGCGATCGCGACGGGCCGCCGTCCGCGGCGTCGCGTCCCTGGCACTGGCGTCCGCGGCCATCAACACCGTCGGCAAGCGGTCCGTGCGCCGCGCCCGGCCGGTGCTCGACGCCGTGCCGGTGGTGCGGCAGCTGAAGAAGCAGCCGTTCACCACGTCGTTCCCGTCCGGCCACTCCGCCTCGGCGGCCGCCTTCGCGACGGGCGTCCTGATGGAGTCCCGGGGCTGGGGCGCGGCCGTGGCGCCGGTCGCCGCCGCCGTGGCGCTGTCCCGCGTCTACACGGGCGTCCACTATCCGAGCGACGTGCTCGTCGGCGCGGCGCTCGGCGTGGGCGCCGCCTTCGCGGTACGCGGCGTGGTGCCGACCCGGTCGCAGCTTCCCGCGCCGGGGCGCCCGCACACCGACGCGCCCGCCCTCCCGGGCGGTGCCGGGCTGGTGGTGATCGCCAACCGGGCCTCCGGTGCCGGCGACACGACCGCCCAGGTGCGGGACGGGCTGCCCGACGCGGAGGTGCTGGAGTGCGAACCGGACGGGATAGCGCGGGTGCTGGAGAAGGCCGCCGCCTCCGGGCGGTGCCGGGCGCTCGGCGTCCTGGGCGGCGACGGCACGGTGAACCGGGCGGCGGCGGTGGCCGCGCGGTACGGCCTGCCGCTCGCGGTCTTCCCGGGCGGCACGCTCAACCACTTCGCGTACGACCTGGGCATCGAGTCCGTCCAGGACACCTGCCGCGCGCTGGCCGCGGGCGACGCGGTCCGCGTCGACCTGGGACGGTTCTCCCCCGGCCCCGACGGCGCGCCGCACGGGTACTTCGTGAACACCTTCAGCCTGGGCGTGTACCCCGAGCTGGTGCGGCTGCGGGAGCGCTGGTCGCCCCGGATCGGCGGCTGGCCCGCCGGTGTGCTGGCCGCGCTGCGGGTGCTGCGCGGTGAGCACCCGCTGACGGCCTACGTGCACGGGCGTCGGCGGCCCCTGTGGCTGCTGTTCGCCGGGAACTGCGTCTACCGGCGCATGGGGCCCACGCCGGGCCGCCGTCACGACCTGGCGGACGGCATGCTGGACGTCCGCGTGGTGCACGCGGGCCGGCTGCCGGGGCTGCGTCTGCTGGCCGCCGCGCTCGCCGGGCCGCTGAGCAGGTCGCCGGTGCACGCCGCCGAGCGGCTGCGCCGGGTGCGGGTCTCGGGACTGGCGCCGGGGACGCCGCTGGCGTACGACGGCGAGGTGACGGACGCCCCGCCGGAGCTGCTCGTCGACAAGGACGACGAGGCACTGACGGTCTACCGTCCCACGCCCGCGTCCTGACCCGGCCGGATCACCGGCCGAGCGTCCCCGCGTCCCCCATCACGACGACCGGGTGCTTCGCCGGGTCCAGGGCGAGCAGCAGCTGCCGCATGTCGTCCCGCCGCAGGGAGACGCAGGCGCGGGTGGGCCCGCCGTGGTCGACGTGGATCCACACCCCGCCGCCCTTGGCGGCACCGAGGGGGCGGACCTTGTTCAGCGGCGAGGTGCCGGGGACGCGGTTGTAGTCGATGGCCACGACGTGGTCGAAGGAGCCCTCCAGCGGTTCGCCCAGGAAGCCCGTGCCCGGCATGTTGAACTCCTCGCTCCGGTCGTAGGGCATCCGGGTGCCCGGGTCCGGGAGTCGTCCCCCGGCGTCGCCCAGGGCGAACACGCCGATGGGCGAGCGCAGGTCCCCGGCGCGGTGGTGGGCCGTCCAGCCGCGCAGCGCGTTGTGCGCGGGCCAGGGCTGGCTGACCGCCTTCCACCCGGCCGCCGGGTCGCGCTCGTACAGCACGGCGGTCGACTGGTGGGAGTGCGGCCCGTCGCCCTTGACCACGAGGGCCTGGGTGCTGGTGGCCGGGACGCGCGAGCGGGTGGCGGGCCCGAGGCCCGGGATCTCGGCGGGCGCGATCAGGCGGGGCCCACCGGGGGCGGGGGTGGCCGACGCCGTCTTCTTCGCCCCGTCGGCGGGGCCCGGACCCGGGGCGGCCGCGCGGGGCACGGCGCAACCCGTGAGCAGCAGCCCGGCGCACACCGCGCCGGTGAGCACATGGCGTCCTGCTCTGTTGACGACGGGCATTGTCGGAGCCTTTCCCTCATCGCCGGGGCCGTGCGGCGTGGACTGCGACCACAGAGGTGATGATCTGCTGATCCGGCCGCGCGGGCGTGGCGGTGAGGGGACGACGCGCACGAAGTTCCCCCGGTCGTACGGGTGGCGTGCGGCAGCGCTCAGAGGAGGGGGCCGAGCGGACCGAGGTCGAGGTTGAGGTCCTCCGGTTCGAGTCCGAACCGTGTCCGCAGGAGTTCCATGCGGTCCTCCAGCAGCATCAGCGTGAGGCCGATCCGCTCCTCCTGCTCCTCGGTGAGGTCGCCCCCCTCGACGCGCCGCAGCGCCTGCCGCTCCATGAGCTGCCGCAGCAGTTCCACGACGGTGAGGACGAGGCGCGCGAGGTCGCGTTCGACGGTGTCGGGGTCGAGTTCCACCTTGCGGCGCGACGACGCGGTCACAGGTGCACCCCCCCGGACGGGCCGAAGGGTGAGGGGACGTCCTCGCTGACCGAGCTGATGAGGGCCTTGAGGTCGACGCGTACGAGGTCGACGTCGGCGATCCGGAGGGTCAGGTCGCCGCTGAGGACCACGCCGCCCGCGAGGAGCCGGTCCAGCAGGTCGACCAGGGCGATCCGCCGCTCGGCCAGGGGCTCCGGGGCCGTGGGTGTCACGGGGACGGTCATCGGCCGGCCTCCTGGGATGCGGGCGCGCCCGGCACCGCCGCGGGGGCGTCCTGCACCGCCGCGGGGGCGTCCTCGTCCGCGATGGCGGCGAAGGAGTACGGGGCCCAGGGCCCGGTGAGTTCGACGCGCACGCCGGGCTCGGACGCCGCCCCGACCAGCTCGACGAACTCCTCGCTGCGGGTGCGGTCCACCAGGTAGGCGGCGTTGAGCACATTGACGCCGGACGCTCCGGAGAGCCGGGAGTCCTGGGGGCGGTGGACGGTGCCGGCCTCGGCGTAACGCGACAGTTCCCCGTGCAGCCGGCGGCACAGGGCGTCGGCGCGCTGCCAGTCGCCCTCGCGGCTGCGGCGGGCGTTGAGCCGCCGGCGCAGGTAGTCCCGGCCGCTCGTACCGCTCGCGGGCTCCTCCGGCCCGGCCTCCTCGGCGGCCTGCGGCTCCGCGTACACCTTCACGCCCCACTCGACCCGGCCGTCCAGCCGTTCCAGGGCCCGTACGAAGCGGTCGTGGCCGTCCTCCAGGAGGCGCCGCACACCGCTGTCGTCGCGGCACACGGTCGCGAGCCGCAGCGGGAGGGGGCAGGTCACCGTGGACAGGGCGGCGATCACGGCGTCGTGGGCGCGCGCGGTGTCGGCCAGCCAGTCGAGGTCCTCCAGCCGGGCGCGCAGGGGCGCCTCGTCGAAGTCCTCGGGCGGCACGGCGCCGACGACGGCGACCAGGTCGCCGTGGCGCAGCAGCCGGGGCGGTTCGCCGCCGATCCCGTGGGCCCCCTCGGGCAGGACGCCCTCGAACGGTCGCGTGACGGCGTAGACGTAACGCAGCCGGTCGGTGGTGCTCATGCGGTGCGTCCCTCCAGTTCGGCGATCCGGCGCTGCAAGTCGGCGTTCTCACGGGCGAGTTCGCTGCCCTTGGCCCGGGAGGAGAGCGCCGGGTCGCTCTCCCACCAGTCGATGCCCATCTCCTTGGCGCGGTCGACTGACGCGACGACGAGCCGCAGCTTGATGGTCAGCAGCTCGATGTCCAGCAGGTTGATCTTGATGTCGCCGGCGATGACGATGCCCTTGTCGAGGACGCGTTCCAGGATGTCGGCGAGGTTCGCGCTGCTGCCTTCCGAGGCGTACGGGCTGGGCAGACCGCTGGGGCGTGGGGTGCTCATGGCTGTCTCGGGCCTTTCTCCAGGCGGTCGAGGAGCTCGTCCTCCCGGCGGTCGAATTCCTCTTCGTCGATCTCTCCCGCCTCCAGCATCGCGTTGAGGCGGGAGAGTTCGCGCTGTACGGCGGCGGGGTCGTAGTACTGCCGCTCGGCCTCCGCCACCACCTGGCGCAACACCCAGGCGGTGCCGCGCAGGGGCGCAGCCGGCAGCAGCAGCAGTTCTCCCAGCAGGCCCATGCTCGGTCCCTCCTCGTTCTACTCGACGAAGCTGTACGGCGGCAGCGGGCCGTTCACCTGGAGCTCCAGGTGGTGGTGGGCCTGCTGGAGCTTGTCGATCGCGGCGACGAAGCCGTCGGCGCGGTCCCGCTCGACCAGGAAGGAGATGTTGGCGAGCCAGCCGCCGCTCTCCGGGCCGGGGCGGATGTCGGCGGCCTCGGTCTCCAGCGCCTGCTGGACGAGCACCGCGTCGCTCGCCTCGCGCTGCTGGACGGCGGCGGCGACGCGTTCGCCGAGGGCGAGCTTCTGTTCGTAGGTGCCGCCTCCCGCCGCGCGGTTGGCCTCGCTGAGCTTGCGCAGCTCGGGGTTGTCGGCGAGCACCCGGTGCAGGACGGCTTCCTCGTCGTGGCTGGCCTTGACGTTGTACTCGACCTTGTCGTCGAGGGCCCGCAGCCGCTCCAGGTAGTGCTCCTCGCGGTCGCCGAGGACGGCGAGGACGGCGTCGTCGTCGGTCGACACGCCGCCGAAGCGCATGGGCAGGACCGCGCCGGCCGCGCCCGCCTCGGCGAGCACGTTCTGGTGGGCCATCAGGTCGCGCCGCTTGGGCCTGAGGTCCTCGGGCGCGTCGCTGACGAGCACGGCGAGGGCGCCCTGCTTGAGAACGCGGACGGGCTGCGGCGGGTCACCGATGCCGCCCATCTTCTCGGGCAGGCCGGGATGTGAGCTCCGCGCGATCCCGTAGACGTACGTGCTCACTCCGTCTCCTCCTTCTTACGGGACGACGTGCGGCTGGACGAGCCGCTGGACGAGCCCTTGAGGGCGTCCGAGATGGTTTCGGCGGCGCCGGAGAGCGCCCCCTTGGACTTGCCGCGGGCACCGGACTCGGTCATCTCGCCGACCAGGTCGGGCAGTCCGGGGTCCTTGCGGGGCCCGGCCTCCAGGTCGAGGCGGTTGCAGGCCTCGGCGAAACGGAGGTAGGTGTCAACGCTCGCGACGACGACACGGACGTCGATCTTCAGGATCTCGATGCCGACCAGGGACACACGGACGAACGCGTCGATGACGAGTCCGCGGTCCAGGACGAGTTCGAGGACGTCGTAGAGGCCGCTGCTGCCGCCGCCACTCTGCTGTGCCGGAACTACGGTCATGGTGGGGTGCCTCCCTCCCCTAGGAACGGTCGGACCTGCCGCGCTCGTAGCGGCGGACGCGCCGGTAGCCGCTGAGCTCACCGTTCGCGTCGACTTCGACCTCGTACGAGGCGAGCAGGCTCATGGTGTCGGGGACACGTGCCAGTTCGAGCACCTCGACGTTCAGCGTCCAGCCGTCCTCGGTGCGTTCGAACGACGACACCGACTCGGCTTCCATGCCGGTGAGTTCGGCGAGCTGGGCGCATGCGCCGCGCAACACCTGCATGGGGCTCGGCGACTGTTCCTGGGGCTGTTGTGATGCCCGGGCGCTTGTCGCCCGGGCGCTGGTGTCCTTCTGGGGATTCTCTGTGTTCTCTGATGTGTTCGCCATGGATGCCTCGCTCTCCTGGTTGCCGTGACTGGGATCCGCAAACCCTTGGCCTTGCCCGGTGCGGGTCAGCGCAGTGCGTCGAGACGCCGCCGGGCCGGGCCGAGGGCGCGCGGATGGGCGGCGAAGCCGTCCCACGGGGCGCTGCGGGCCTGTTCGAGGACGGTGCCGACGGTCCAGCGCCGGGCGTGGGTGGCCGGGTCGTCCAGTTGGTCCCAGCGCAGCGGCGTGGCGACGGGGGCGCCCGGCCTGGCGCGTACGGAGTAGGGGGCGACGGCGGTCTGGGCGTAGCCGTTGCGCTGGACGTCGAGGTAGAGACGGTCGCCGCGGGCCTGTTTGCGCGGTGCGGTGGTGAGGTGGTCCGGGTGGGCGGCGGCGAGGGTCTCGGCGACGTCGTGGGCGAAGGCGCGGACCTCGTCGAAGTCGCTGTGCCCGTCGAGCGGGACGATGACGTGCAGCCCTTTGGAGCCGGTGGTCATCAGCGCCGAGGGCAGCCGGAGCGCGTCGAGGAGTTCGCCGAGGAGGTGCGCCGCCCGGCGTACGGTGCCGAAGGCGTCCTCGGGGGTCGCCCCGCCGGAGGCGGGGGGAGGGTCGAGGTCGAACACCATGCGGTCGGGCGACTCCAGCCGGGTGGTCCGCGACTGCCAGCGGTGCAGCGTGACGCACGCCTGGTCGGCGAGGTGGACCAGGGTCGCGGTGTCGTCGCACACGGTGTGGGTGACGGTGCCGCCCTCCTTGGGCACCTCGACGCGGTGGACCCAGTCGGGGTAACCGGTGGGCGTGTCCTTCTGCATGAAGCGCGGTCCGCCGACGCCGTCGGGAAGCCGTTCCAGCATCAGCGGCCTGCCACGCAGGTGCGGAAGCATGTAGGGCGCGACGGACCGGTAGTAGTCGGCGAGGTCCGCCTTGGTGATGCCGTCCTCGGGGAAGAGGACCTTGTCGGGGCGGTGGATGTCGACGGTCCGGCGGCCGGCCCGTACGGCCCTGGCACTGCTCGTACTCATCGTGTGCTCCTACCCGGGCGCTCCTTGGCCACACGCCGGAACCCCGTTGCGGGGCGGTGGTGCGCGGGCGGAGGATCCGGTGCCATGAGTGTCCTGATGGAAACGCCCCGGCTGGTGCTGCGCACGGTCGGGGAGGACGACCTGGACGAGGTGCTGGCCCTCGACAACGACCCGGGCGTCATGCGGTACATCAACGGCGGTCGGCCCGTGTCGCGCGAGGAGGTGCGCACGGGGGCCCTGCGCCGGCTGACGGGGCCCGGTTTCTGGGCCGCCGTGGAGCGCGGCTCCGGCGAGTGGCTGGGCTGGTTCTCGCTGGAGCCGACGGGCGAGGCGGGAACGGTGGAGCTCGGCTACCGGCTGCACCGGTCGGCCTGGGGGCGGGGGTACGCGACCGAGGGCTCCCGTGCGCTGCTCGGGAAGGGCTTCCGGGAGCTGGGCGTGCGGCGGGTGGTGGCCCGGACGATGACGGTCAACGCGGGGTCGCGCCGGGTGATGGAGAAGTGTGGGCTGAGGTACGTCCGGACGTTCTTCGAGGAGTGGCCGGAGGTGATCGAGGGGTCCGAGCACGGGGACGTGGAGTACGCGCTGACGCGGGAGGAGTGGGCGGCGGGAGGCGCCGCCGCGCGAGCGGGCGGCTGACGCGGGTGCGCCTCGCCGCGTGTCGCGGCCGAGGGCCCGGCGGGCCGGGGCGTCGGCGGGGGCCGCCGGGCGGGTGGCTGTGTCCCGGCGCGCGGCCGGGACACAGCGGGGGTGGGACACGGCGGGGGCGGTGGGGTCAGGACGTGCCGACGCCCTCCACCAGCAGTTGCACGGCCGCGACGATCGAGTTGGCGTCGATGCCCGCCTTCCGCAGCTGTTCCTCGGGCGTCGCCGACGCCGGCATGTCGCGGACCGCGAGGCGGGCCATGCGCGGTGCGGGGCGGCCGTCGGAGAACGCCTCGGCGACCGCGTCCCCCAGGCCGCCCTCCGGGTGGTGGTCCTCCACGGTGAGGAGACAACCGGTGGCGGCGGCCGCTTCGGTGAGCGTTCCGGCGTCCACCGGCTTCACCGAGTACAGGTCGACGACCCTGACCGGGATGCCGTGGTCCGTCAGCAGGTCGGCGGCCTTCAGCGCCTCGTGGAGGGTGACTCCGGCGGCGACGATCGTGACCCTGTCGTCGTCCCCGTGGGTGCGCAGCACCTTGGATCCGCCCACCGGGAACGTCTCGTCCGGCCCGTACAGCACGGGCATGTCGCTGCGTGAGGTGCGCAGGTAGCGCACGCCCTTGAGGTCGGCCATGGTGGCCACCAGCCTGACCGTCTGGTTGGCGTCGCACGGGTACAGCACGGTGCTGCCGTGCACCGAGCGGAACATGGCCAGGTCCTCCAGCCCCATCTGGGACGGCCCGTCCTGGCCGATGGCGACTCCCGCGTGCGAGCCGACGAGGTTGATCCCGGCGCGGCTGACGGCCGCCATGCGGACGAAGTCGTACGCCCGGGTCAGGAAGGCCGCGAAGGTCGACGCGTACGGGACGTAGCCGCGCGTCTGAAGGCCCACGGCGGCGGCGACGAGTTGCTGTTCGGCGATGTAGCACTCGAAGTAGCGGTCGGGGTGGGCCTTGGCGAAGAACTCGGTCCGGGTCGAGTCGCCGACCTCGGCGTCCAGCGCGACGACGTCGGCGCGGGTGGACCCGAGTGCCTCCAGCGCGTGCCCGAAGGCGGTGCGGGTGGCGACGGCGTCGCCCACGTCGAAGCGCGGCAGCCGGGGTTCGGGGGGCTCGCCGTCGCCGTCGGGGACGGTCTTCCGCCCGGTGGCGTCCACCGGCCCGCGGACGTCGACGTGGAGGGAGCGCGGTCCGCCCAGCTCGGCGATCGCGGCGCGCGCGTCCTTGACGGGCTTGCCGTGGAAGCCCTCCAGGTCCTCGACGGCGGCGACGCCGCGGCCCTTGTAGGTGGCGGCGAGGATCGCGGTGGGTTGCCGGATGGTGGAACGGGCCTCGGCGAACGCCCGGTCGACGGCTTCCACGTCGTGGCCGTCGACCTCGATGGTGTGCCAGCCGAAGGCGTGCAGCCGCCGTTCGTAGGCGGCCAGGTGGTGCCCGTGGCGGGTCGGTCCCCGCTGGCCGAGGCGGTTGACGTCGACGATCAGGGTGAGGTTGTCGAGGTGGTTGTACGCGGCGTGCTCGACGGCCTCCCAGACGGAGCCCTCCGCCATCTCGCTGTCGCCGGACAGGACGTAGACGTGGTATGGGATGTCGTCGAGGCGCTTGCCCGCGAGCGCGATGCCCACGCCGACGGGCAGGCCCTGGCCCAGGGAGCCGGTGGCGACGTCGACCCAGGGCAGCCGGGGGGTGGGGTGCCCTTCGAGGCGGCTGCCGAGCTTGCGGAAGGTGAGCAGTTCGTCGTCGTCGACCGCCCCGGCCGCCTTGTACATGGCGTACAGCAGCGGGGAGGCGTGCCCCTTGGACAGGACGAGCCGGTCGTTGCCGGGGTGCTCGGGGCGGTCGAAGTCGAACCTCAGGTGATGGGCGAGGAGGACGGCCCCGATGTCGGCCGCCGACATGGACGACGTGGGGTGCCCGGAGCCGGCGGCGTCGGCGGCGCGGACCGCGTCGACGCGCAATTGCTGTCCGAGGGTGGCCAGTTCGTGGTAGTGCATGTCACTCCTTGCCGTTTCCGCCGCCACGGGTGCCGTGGTCGCCGCCGGGTCCGGCCGGGATGTGGGCCAGTTCGGGCGAGGCGGTGTCGAGAGGTACCTGCCAGGAGCGCAGCAGGCCGAGTTGGACGGCCTGCCGCGGCAGGACCGCGTCCAGCAGCCAGTCGGCGGCGACCCGCACCCGGTTGCCGGGCATCGCGGCCAGGTGGTAGCCGCGGGTCACGGCACCGGCGACGGGGCCGGACAGCTTGACGCCCATCGGGTTGGCGGCCGCCTTCACCCCGCCGAGGTCCACCGCGAAGCCCAGGTCGTTGTGCTTGTACGGGACCTCCTGGCCGAGCCCGAGGGAAGCGGCGACGTTGCGGGCGGCGACCTTGCCCTGCCGGGCCGCGTGCTGGGCCGTCATGGGCGTGAACTCGCCGGGCCGGGTCAGGTCCGGTACGGCGGCGGCGTCGCCGCACGCGAACACGTCGGGGTGGCCGGGGACGCCGAGCTGCGGGGTCACGACCAGCCGGCCGCGTTCCACGGGCAGACCCAGTTCGGAGACGAGCGGGTCGGGGCGCACGCCGACGCACCAGATCAGCGACCGGGTCTCCACGAACTCGCCGTCGTCCAGCAGCACCCCGTCGGGCTTCGACTCCTTGACGGACGTCTTGGTGCGCACGTCCACGCCCCGGCCGCGCAGCACTTCGTCGGCGGTGCGCGACAGGCTCTCGTCCAGGCCCGGCAGCACCCGGTCGGCGACGTCGAGGAGCAGCCAGCGGGGCTTCACCCCGGAGGGCCAGGCGGGCTGCTTGCGGACGAGCGCGTCGGTGAACATCTTGCCTTGGGCGGCGAGTTCCGTACCGGTGTAGCCGGCGCCGACGACCACGAAGGTGCAGCGCGAGGTGCAGTCGGCGGGGTTCCCGGCGGCCGAGGCCAGCTCGATCTGGCGGGTGATGTGGTCGCGCAGGTACAGCGCCTCGGGCAGGCCGCGGAAGCCGGTGGCGTTCTCGGCGACGCCCGGGATGGGCAGGAGCTTGCTGACGCTGCCCACGGCGAGGACGAGCCGGTCGTAGGTGAGCGTGCCCTCGGTGCCCTCGGGGTCGGTGTAGTGGACGGCGCGCCCGTCGAGGTCGACGTGGTCGGCCTGGCCGAGGACCAGCCGGACGTGGCGGAGGGTTCCGGGCAGGGAGACGGTGATCCGGCGGGGTTCCAGGACACCGGCGGTGACCTGGGGCAGCAGCGGGAGGTACAGGAAGTAGTCGGTGGGGTTCAGCAGCACGATCTCGGCCCGGCCGCGCAGGCTGCGGGAGAGGTGGCGTGCGGTGTGGTATCCGGCGAAACCGGCACCGACGATCACGACGCGCGGCAGGGCGCGGGAGCCGTCGGGGCGGCCGGAGCCGGAGGGGCCGGGGTACGGGCCGGGCGGGCTGACGGACGGGGTCACAAAACCTCCAGCGTCATGTCTGCGTAACGGCACAGCCGCGTGATGCGGACGGACCTTCCCGGTGCCCCCGAGCCCGCCCCCCAAACGCGGCATACCGGTCGCCGACCGGGCGCGGGCCCCTTGGGCGGCGACCGGCGGTGCGGGATCGTCGCACGGCCGGCGCACCCGCCGACCGCGCCCCTCGGTGTCCCTCCGGGCGTACGGCCGCCCACCCCCGCTCGTATCAGCATGCAAGATACGCGTATCAAGGTGTGACATGACCGCCTAGGCTGGCGGCACCAACGACCCGGCGCACCAAGGGAGTACGGCGATGGCCGACGCTGTCTACACGCATGGGCACCACGAATCGGTCCTGCGCTCGCACCGCTGGCGGACGGCCGCGAACTCCGCCGCCTACCTGCTGGGCGAGTTGCGGCCGGGGCTGCAGGTCCTGGACGTGGGCTGCGGCCCCGGCACCATCACGGCGGACCTGGCCGCGCTGGTCACCCCGGACGGCCGCGTGACGGCGGTCGACACGGCCCCCGGCGTACTGGAACAGGCCCGCGCCACCGCCCGCGAACGGAATCTGGACAACGTCCGCTTCGCGGTCGCCGACGTCCACGCCCTGGACTTCCCCGACGACTCCTTCGACGTCGTCCACGCCCACCAGGTGCTCCAGCACGTGGGCGACCCCGTGGGCGCGCTGCGCGAGTTGCGGCGGGTGTGCCGGCCCGGAGGGGTCGTCGCCGTACGTGACAGCGACTACGCGGCGTTCGCCTGGTACCCCGAGGTGCCGGTGCTGGACGAGTGGCTGGAGCTCTACCGGCGGGTGGCGCGCGCCAACGGCGGTGAACCGGACGCGGGCCGCCGGCTGCTGTCCTGGGCCCGGCGGGCCGGGTTCAGCGACGTCGAGACCACCGCCACCGCTTGGTGCTTCGCGACCCCCGAGGAGCGGGCGTGGTGGAGCGGACTGTGGGCGGACCGTACGACCGCCTCGGACTACGCCCGGCTCGCGGTCGACGGCGGACACGCGACGGGGCGGCAGCTGGCCGCGATCGCCGAGGGCTGGCGGGAGTGGGGACGTCAGGAGGACGGCTGGTTCCTGGTGCCGCACGGCGAGGTGCTGTGCCGGGGGTGACTCCGGGCACGCCGTCGGCCCTGGCGCAGGGCCCGCGATCCGGCGTACCGCGGCCGAATCGATCTCGCCGTCCGGCACGGTCAACTACCCTCACCCGTATGGAGATCCTCGGCACCACGCTGCGCGTCTGCGTCGACGATTTGGAGACCTCGGTGGTCTTCTACGAACGGCTCACCGGCAGCCGCGCGCTCCGCTTCGAGCGCGGCGGCGTGTCCGTGGCGGCGATCGGCTGCTTCCTGCTGATGAGCGGCCCCGAGTCGGAGCTGGAGATCCTGCGCAAAGTGGCGGCCACGATCGCCGTCGAGGACGTGGACGCCGCCCACACGACCCTCACCGAGGCGGGCGCCAAGGTGCTGGCGGGCCCGGTGCCGACACCCGCCGGGCGCAATCTGATCGCCGTCCACCCCGACGGCTCGGTCTTCGAGTACGTCGACCAGCGGCGCTGACGCCCCCCGGAGAGGCACCTGCTCGATTTGCGCGCTGCGGCCCGGGTCCGGACGTCGGCCCGCAGGGAGCGCTGCCGGTGCCCGGCGAGTCGCCCCGGCCGTACACACCTCCCATATCCCCTTTCACCCTGATTGCCCGGTTTCCAGCCGGGTAGGAGATGTCGTGGGACGTGTGCCGCATCGGCGCCCCGGCCGTTGCGGGCGACCGCCCAGGAGGTGACAACACATGGCCGTGGGCAAGAAGGCCAAGAACGTGGCCGAGACCGCCAAGGGGAAGGCGAAGGAAGCCACCGGACGGGCAACCGGCGACGAGAGCCTCAAGACGAAGGGGCGGGCCGAGCAGATCAAGGGCGACGCCAAGCAGACGGCGCAGAAGGCGAAGGACACGCTCAAGCACTGAACACCGGTGCGCCGCGGCCGGCGGATGACGCGCTCACCCGTCGGCCGTGATCGCCCAGCGTTCGTGGTCCCGCCAGACGCCGTCGACGAGGACGAACGCCGGGGAGAAGCCCTCCAGCCGGAACCCGGCGCGGCGCACGAGCGCCAGCGACGCCGTGTTGAGGGGCTGGATGTTGGCTTCCAGCCGGTGCAGGCCGAGCGGCCCGAAGGCGTGGCGGAGGACGAGACCGAGCCCTTCGCCCATCAGGCCGCGGCCCGCCGCGTGGGCGAAGGCGCCGTAGCCGAGCGTGCCACTGAGGAAGCCGCCGCGGACGATGTTGTTGATGTTGATGTACCCGGCGATCGCGCCGCCCTCCCGCTCGCACACCAGCAGCGGTTCGCAGTCAGGGCTCTCGATCCGGGCGCGGGCGTACGCGGCGTAGGCGGCGGCGGTGTCCGGCGGGAACAGCCACGGCCGGTGCAGGTCCCTGCTCTCGTGCACCCGCGCGATGAACTCGGCGCCGTCGTCGTGGCGGAAGTGCCGGATGGCGACACGCGGGCCTTCGGCCAGGTAGCGGGGGTGGGCGGCGTGCGGCGACATCGGGTCATGGTAGCGAGACGGCCGTCGAAGTGAGCTTTCGTACCGGCACCGTGGCCGCACGCCGCACTTTCACCCCCCCCCGGTGTGGACCCGCGCCGCCGCCCCCGGCAACCAGGATGTCGGATCCGGTGGCACGGGGGCGGTGGAGTGGGCCGTACGGGTGAGGCCGGGTCCGGCCGTCAGTGGTGGGCGACGACCAGTTGCGGCTCGTCGGCATCGGTGGAGTCGGCCGGGTCGGGGCGCTGGATGAGCAGCGCGGTGACGACGCCGATGCCGAGCAGTGCCAGCGCGGCGTACATGGCGTGCTGATAGCCGGCCTCGGTGACGCCCCGCGCGTCGCTGCCCGCGGTGATCATGGCCGAGGCGAGAGCGATGCCGAGCGAGGCGCCGATGCCGAAGCAGGCTCCGTTGAGGCCGGACAGGGATCCGGGCTTGTCCTTGGGAGCGGTGGTGACGGCGAGGCCGTTGAGGCCGGTGAGCATGAACCCGCCGTACGTGACGCCCAGCGCGGCGAGCGCGCCGACCAGAATCCACTCGTTGCGCAGGAACAGTGTGGCGAAGACGAAGATCACGAAGTTGGCGACGGCGCCGGCGACCACGATCGCGCGCCAGCCGATCCTCGGGCCGAGCCGCCCGGTCAGCGGGGCGGAGATCACGCCGATCAACTGGATGGGGGTGAGGAAGAGGACCGCGGCGGTGACGGCGCTCAGTCCGAGGCCGACGCGGGCGTCCTGGGAGAACAGCGGGATGGTGAGCGCGATCGCACCGAATGCGCCACCCAGGGTGCAGACGGTGGTGAGCAGCAGCGGCCAGGCGCGGCGGGAGGCGAGGACGTCGAGGTCGATGACCGGGTTGGGGGCGCTCCGCTGCGAGACGACGAAGAAGACGAGGGAGGCGACGCCGCCGAGCAGGAAGCCGAGCGTGAGCGGCGAGGTCCAGCCCCAGGCACCGCCCTGGGCGAGGCCGACCAGGATGCCGGTGAGACCGAGGGCGAGGGCGGCGATGCCCCGGGAGTCGAAGCGGGCGTCGGCGTCGGTGGTCGGCGGGACGTCGGGGACGTACCGGCGCACGCCGATCAGACCGGCGACGGCGATCAGGGTGGAGCAGACGAAGATGCCGCGGAAGCCGATGGTGTCGGCGATCTGGCCGCCCGCGATGGCGTCGACGCCGGCGAGGCCGCCGTTGACGGCGGTGATGATGCCGGCCGCCTTGCCGAATCCGGCCGGGGTGAGCAGCTGGTTCAGGGTGAGGAAGGCGAGGGTGAACATCGCGGCGGAGATGCCCTGGAGGATGCGGCCGGCGATGAAGACCTCGATGGTCGGCGCGAAGACGCAGGCCAGGTTGCCGATGATCAGGACGATCGCACAAACAATCATCATCGGCTTGCGGCCGCGCTGGTCGCTGAGGCGGGCGAGCGTGACCTGGCCGATGGCGGCCATCAGGAAGAACAGGGTCTGCGACAGGCCGGCGGCGGCCGTGGTCGTACCGAGGCGCTCGATGACGTCGGGCAGAGCGGGGCTGAGCATGGTCGCGTTGATCTGGTAACCGAGGACGGCCAGGACCATCGCCAGCAGCATGGGCCCTCGGCCCGCGAGGTCGGATTCGGCTCCGGATCGTGTCCGGCCGAGCGAGATGGACATGTCGGCCCCTTTGCCTTGGATGTCGCGTCGAGATCGCTTGGAGATCGCTTCAAGATCGGTACGGCACCCCATGCCCTTGTCAGACAAGTGCCGCTGAGTCAGATTGGAATCTACGCGCGTAAACGTCAATACCCTCCGACCAACTTTTCGAATTTCCGCAGCTCAGCGCCGCCGAATCGAGACCGGACGACCATTGCCCGCCGCTGCGAGGAGACATAGCTTGATGACAAGTGAGCCGAGGAGGGACATTGGTGGTCAGCAGCGCGGAACAGCGGAGACCGGTGGTGGTGCTGTACGAGCGGATCGTGGACGCCATCCACGCCGGCACCTACCCGCCCGGCTCGACCCTGCCTTCCGAGCCCAGGCTCGCCGCCGAACTGGGCGTGAGCCGCCCCGCGCTGCGCGAGGCCCTGCTGCTCCTCCAGGAGGACGGCCTGCTGTCGGTACGGCGCGGGGTCGGCCGGACCGTCGCCGACCGCCCTCCGCGGCGCGGCTTCGAGCACGTCCAGCCGCTGGAGGAGCTGATCGGCGCGGGCGCCCCCGCCCGCGTGCGCGCCCTGCTGCGGACGGTCGAGGAGCCGACCGACTTCACCGCGCAGCACCTGCTCGCGGCGTCCCGCGCCCGGCTCCGGTTCTGGGAGTCGCTGCTGGCGGCGGACGGTACGGCGGCGGCGCTCAGCCAGGAGTGGGCCGCCGCCGACGACGTCCTGGAGGCGGCCCACCCCGGTTTCGCCCGGGCCCTGGAGGCGGTCGCCGGCGCCCCGGACGCCGCCCGCACCTCGATGCTCGCCGTCCTGTCCGGAGCCTCGCGAGGGGTGCCGCTGACCGCGCACAGCAGCGTGACGGCGACGCTCGTCGGGTTGCGGCGCGGGGAGCAGCTGGGCCGGCCCGCCGACACCCCGGCGGTGCTGATCACCCAGGTCGTCCGAGCCAGGGACACCCCCGTCATGGCCGCCAAGCACATGCTGCCGACCGGCGCGGCGGCCCTCCCGGTCCTCCAGTCGAACTGACCGGCGCGGGGCCGGGGCCCGCCTCGGGCGCTTCCGGTGGGGTGTCAGCTGCGTCACGGCGTAAGGCCCAGAGCGTGGCGTACACTCCCGCACCATGCACTTGTCTGACAACTCCGCCGACGCCACGGCCGCCGACTGGATCCGCCGCGCCCCCAAGGCGGTCCTCCACGACCACCTGGACGGCGGACTGCGCCCCGCCACGATCATCGAGCTGGCCCGCGAGTGCGGTTACACCGGCCTGCCGACCGAGGACCCGGCGGCGCTGGGCGCGTGGTTCCGCGACGCCGCCGACTCCGGCTCGCTGGAGCGTTACCTCGAGACGTTCGCCCACACCTGTGCGGTGATGCAGACCCGCGAGGCGCTTTTCCGCGTCGCGGCCGAGTGCGCCGAGGACCTGGCGGCGGACGGCGTGGTCTACGCCGAGGTGCGGTACGCGCCCGAGCAGCACCTCGCGGCGGGGCTGACCCTGGACGAGGTCGTGGAGGCGGTGAACGACGGGTTCCGCGAGGGCGAGCGCCGCTCCGGCGGCCGGATCACCGTCGGCACGCTGCTGACCGGCATGCGCCACACCGACCGTTCGCTGGAGATAGCCGAGCTGACCGTCGCCCACCGCGAGCGCGGGGTGGCCGGCTTCGACATCGCGGGCGGTGAGATCGGCAACCCGCCCTCCCGTCACCTGCCGGCCTTCCAGCACCTGAAGCGGCACAACTGCCACTTCACCATCCACGCGGGCGAGGCCGTGGGCGCCGAGTCGATCCACGAGGCGGTGCAGGTGTGCGGCGCCGAGCGGATCGGCCACGGTGTGCGGATCACCGACGACATCGCCGAGGACGGCACCCTCGGCCACCTGGCCGCGTACGTCCGGGACAACCGCATCGCGCTGGAGGTATGCCCCACCTCCAACCTTCAGACGGGCGCCGCGAAGGACTACGCGACGCACCCGATCGACCAGCTGCGCCGCCTCGGCTTCCGCATCACGCTCAACACCGACAACCGCCTGGTGTCGGGCACGACCATGAGCCAGGAGTTCCAGCACATGGTGGACGCCTTCGGGTACGGCCCCGAGGTGTTCGAGGAGTTCACGGTCGCCGCCGTGGAGGCCGCGTTCCTGCCGCTGCCGGAGCGCCGCCGGATCATCGACGAGGTGATCCGCCCGGGATACGCGGCCCTCTAGACGGCCTGGTTCCACGAGCCCTGTCTCGGGGAACCGGGTCCACCGCGCGGTCCCGGGGAGCGGTTCTCCAGGGGCCGCCCTGCCGGCTGGGCTCCCCGGGCGGGCGTTCCTGTGGCGGCTCCCCGGGCCTGCCTCCTCGACCCGGCCCCTCGGATCCCGGGTCCCGGCTCGGCCCTCCGGTCCCGGTTCCCGGAGACGGCCCTTCTGGAGTCCGTCGCCGCGTTCGCGCCCCTGAAGCGGCGGTTCGGCAGCCGCGCGCGCTCGGTGCGCCCGCTCGGTGCGCGCGGTGGTCGCCGGGGGTCGCGGGCCCGTCGCCGCACCGGATGCGAACCCGTACGGATGTCCGGCGCTTCCGGGGGCAGGCGTAACGAGTGCCCGTCACCATGCGGTCAGTCATGAGCCCGGCACGTAGACGGGCCGGCGGGCGGACATCGGCAGGTGACGACAGGACGCAGGGAGCCCACATGAAGGTCCGCCCGTGGACGGTTCGACCGGACTTCCGGCTCACGGCCCAGGTGATGGCCGGCCGCTACCGGCTCGACGATCTGCTGGGACGTGGCGGCGGGGCCGACGTGTACGAGGGTCTCGATCTGCGGCTGCGGCGCCCCGTCGCGGTGAAGGTCCTCCGCCGGGAGGGTGAGGCGCTGACGGAGGACCACTTCGACAGCGAGGCGCGCCTGCTGGCCCGGTTGCAGCACCCCAGCCTGGTGACCGTGTACGACTGCGGCCGGGAGGACGGGCAGCCCTTCCTGGTGATGGAACTGGTCAGGGGCACGACGCTGCGCCGGCGGATAGCCCGCGCTCCGCTGGCGCCCGCCGAGGTCTGCCGCATCGGAGCCGCACTGGCCTCGGCGCTGGCGCACGTGCACGCGGCCGGGGTGGTGCACCGGGACGTGAAGCCGTCGAACATCCTCCTGGACGAGGCCGGCGCCCCGTACCTCACCGACTTCGGCATCTCCCGGCTGCTCGACAGTACCGTCCGCACGGCCACCGGCGTGCTGGTGGGCACCGCCGCCTACATGGCGCCCGAGCAGGTGCTCGGCAAGGGAGCCGGACCGGCCGCGGACGTCTACAGCCTCGGCCTGGTGCTCCTGGAAGCGCTGAAGGCGGAGCTGGAGTACGACGGAGCCCCGCTGGAGGCGGCGATCGCCCGGCTGCATCGGGCCCCGGTCGTCCCGCCGGAGCTTCCCGAGGGGCTCGCCGAGCTGCTGCTGGCCATGACCGCGGTCGAGGAGAGCGCCCGGCCGGACGCCCGCGCGTGCAGCCGGGCGCTGGCGGCGTTCGCGGCCGGCGCCGACTCGGGAGCACCCGCCGGGCCGCTTCCCGCCCCGGAAGGCGAACCGGGCGACCAGGACCCCGAGCCAGTCGTCGTGTCCACGGCACGCGAGGGGGCGGACGTCACGAGGTCCGCCCCCCGGGCTGCCGCCGGCCGCCACTCCCCCCGCAGGCACCGGGCCCGCCGCGCTCTGCTGACGGCGGGTTCCACCCTGGCCGCGCTGGGTGTCGCGCTGACCGGCTCCACCGGTGGCCTGCCGGCCGACGGCGGGGACGCCGCCGGCCCACCGCGACCGGCCACCACGGAGCCGGCGCGGCCGGCGTCCGACGGTCCCGGCCGCCCTTCCTCCTCCCCCACGACACCGGACTCCCCCACCACCGGCACCCGGCCACCCGCCGGCACCGAGCAGGCCGGTGCCAGGCAGGCCGGTGCCGGTGCCGGGCAGGCCGGTGCCGAGCGGGACCGCACCGAGGAGGCCGGGATCGAGGGGGAGAGCCGGACCGCGAAGGCCGTCGCCGTGAAGGACGACACCGTGGATGACGCCGCGGATGACGCCGCCGGCGCCGGTACCTCCCGCGCCCCCGCCGCCCCCAGCGACACGCCCGGCACGGTGGGGGCGGGGGACGTGCGGGAGCCGTCCCACGACCAGGGGAAGTCCGGGCAGGCGAAGGGGAAGGCGCCGAAGGCGAAGGACAAGGACTGACCGCCCGCCAACGCACCGCCAACGCTTCACCGCAGCGCGGGCACCTCCAGGGTGAGGGTGCCCGCGTCCGCGTCCAGGACGGCCGGTGTCCCGAGGGGGACGGTCAGGTTGGCCGGGCCGTGGCCGAAGCCCAGCTCCTCGACGACCGGAACGCCGAGGGGCGCCAACCGGTCCACGAGGGTGGCGCGGACCTCGGCGTAGGGGCCGCACTCCTCCCACGAGCCGAGGGCGATACCGGTGACGCCGTCGAACCGGCCGGCGCGCAGCAACTGGGTCAGGACGCGGTCGATGCGGTACGGCTCCTCGCCGACGTCCTCCAGCAGGAGCAGGCCGCCCCTCAAGGACGTGCGGGCGTGCGGAGTGGCGAGGCCGGCGGCGAGCAGGGCGAGGCAGCCGCCGAGGGTGACGCCCCGCGCCCGGCCGGGAACCATGGGCCGGGCGCCGTCGAGCCCCAGGGTGCGTACGGTCTCGGGCGCGAGGAGGGTGGCCCGCAGCGACTCCTGGGTGGTGGCGTCCCTGAGGAAGGTCACCGCCCCCGCCATCGGGCCGTGCAGCGTGGCCAGCCCCATCCGCCGGGCGAACGCGTCGTGCAGGGCCGTCACATCGCTGTACCCGATGAACACCTTGGGACCGGCGGCTCTCATCGCCGGCCAGTCGAGCAGGTCGACCATGCGCTGCGCGCCGTACCCGCCGCGGGCGCACATCACCGCGGAGACGGACGGGTCGCACCAGGCGTCCGTCAGGTCGCGGGCCCGGTCCTCGTCCGTCCCGGCGAGGTACGGCAACTCCGGGTGGACGTCCAGGGCGTGCGGCATCACGAGGGGGTCGAGCCCCCAGCCGCGCAGGACGGCGAGCCCGGCCAGGAGGCGGTCCTCGGGCACCGGGCCGCTGGGCGAGACGACGGCCACCCGGTCACCGGGGCGCAGGCGGGTGGGCCTGGTCAGTGGTGTGACCGTCACGTGCGCAGTTCCAGCGGCGGTACGTCCGTCCGGGTGATCCCGAAGACCTGGACGTACAGGGCGAGTTCCGCCTCCAGCGCCCGGACCACGGTGTCGGCCCTGCGGAAGCCGTGTCCCTCCCCCGCGAAGGCGATGTACGCGTGCGGGATGTTCCGCCCCGCCATCGCCGCCAGGAACCGCTCGCTCTGCGCGGGCGGGCAGATGACGTCGTCGAGCCCTTGCAGCAGCAGGAACGGCACGGTGATCCGCTCGACCTGGGCGAGCGGCGCGCGCTCCCGGTACCGGCCGGGGACGTGCGCGGGCGGCCCGATCAGGGACTCCATGTAGCGGGACTCGAAGTCGTGCGTCTCCTCCGCCCATCCTTCGAGGTCGAGGACCGGGTAGAGCAGCGTGCCGCAGGCGTACACGCCGGTGGCGGCCAGCGACGCCGCGGCCGTCCAGCCGCCCGCGCTGCCGCCCCGGATCGCGAGCCGGGCAGGGTCGGCGGTGCCCTCGGCGGCGAGCGTCTCCGCGACGGCGGCGCAGTCCTCGACGTCGACGACGCCCCACTGGTCCCGCAGCCGGTCGCGGTAGGAACGGCCGTACCCGGTGGAGCCGCCGTAGTTGACCTCGGCGACACCGATGCCGCGCGAGGTGAAGTACGCGATTTCCAGGTCCAGGACGAGGGGCACGTGTGCGGTGGGGCCGCCGTGTGCCCACACCACGTAGGGCGGCAGTTCGTCGTCGGGCGCGATCCGGTCGGGGTTGTGCGGCGGGTAGATGTGGGCGTGGATCTCCCGGTCGTCCGGCCCGGTGAAGGTGCGGATCTGTGGCTCCGGGTAGTACGCCGGGTCCACGGAGTCGCCGTGTCCGGAGCCGATGACCCGGGTGCGGCCGGTGCGGGTGTCCAGCTCCACCACTTCGTAGCCGCTGCGCGGGCTGGCCGCCACGCCGACGACGCGCGTCCCGTTCCCGGCGAGGGTGGCGGCCCATTCGGTCCAGGGTCCGGGGGCGTCGACCACTTCGCCGGTCTCGGGGTCGAGTATGCCGAGGCTGGTGGCGCCCTTGCCGTGGATGACGGCGATCGTCCCGTCGTCCAGCGGCTGGAACCACTTCAGGCCGATCTTCCAGAGCGGCCCGCCGAACTCCTCCGCCCGCCCCGTGCACAGGGCGGCCGGCCGCGTGTCGCCGGGCCTCATCCGCTGGAGTTCCCACCAGCCGCTGGCGTCGGAGACGATCAGCAGCGACCCGTCGAGGGCCCAGTCGGCCTGGCAGACCGCCTCGTCCGCGCCGCCGGCGATCGCCCGCGCCCCGGTGAACGTGCCGTGTTCCGTGACGTCGGCGGCCATCACCACCGTGCCGTCCCACGGCATCCGGGGGTGGTCCCAGGCGAGCCACACGGCCCGCCTCCCGTCCGGCGAGAGACGCGGCCCGGTGACGAACCGGTGCCGGTCGTCCGTCAGCTCCCGGACCGCTCCCCGGTCCTCGGCGGCCGATCCGTCGAGCGGCACGGCCGCGACGACCCGCCGCACCTCGCCCGGTCCGGGGCCGGTGAACTCCTCCAGGACGCACCACACCTCGCCCCGGTCGAGGTGGATCACGGGGTCGACCCAGCGCAGTCCGCCGCCCACACCGGACAGCGGGGTGAGCGGCACCGGGGCCGCGTCACCGTCCGGCTCGTACACGTAGAGCCGCTGGTCGGGGAAGTGGCTGAAGACGACGAGCGGGGCGGTGGCCGTACCGCGCACCGCCCCCGCCCAGGGCTGTCCGCCGTACTCGACCACCCTGCTGCGCACGTTCCACGGGGCGGGGAGCACGGGCTCCTCCGTGCCGTCCGGGCGCCGGCGCACCAGGGCGCGTCTGCCGCCCTCGGCGGGCCGCGGCTCGGTCCACCACACTTCGTCGCCGACCACGCCGACGTACTCGGGACGCCCGCCGTGCGCGGCGGCGATGTGTGCGTCGATCGGTGACGGCCAGGTGCCGTAGGCCCCCGTGGGTACCATGTCCGGACTTCCCCCCTACGCGGTCTGCAGATAATGGTCGAGCACGCGAATGCCGAAGTGCAGCGCCTCGACCGGTACGCGCTCGTCGACGCCGTGGAACAGCGCCTGGTAGTCGAAGCCGATGGGCAGCCTGAGCGGCGCGAAGCCGTAGCCGGTGATGCCGAGCCGGGCGAAGTGCTTGGCATCGGTGCCGCCGGACATGCAGAACGGCACGACGTGGGCGTCGGGCTCGAAGTGCTCCAGCGCGGCGCGCAGTTTGGCGTACGTCGGCGAGTCGACGGGTGCCTGGAGGGCGATCTCCTGGTGCTGGAACTCCCACTGGACGTCCGGTCCGGTGAGCATGTCCATGGTTTCGGCGAACTCCAGGTCGGCGCCGGGCAGGACGCGCCCGTCGATGTGGGCGGTGGCGGTGCCCGGGATCACGTTGACCTTGTATCCGGCGTGCAGCATGGTCGGGTTGCTGCTGTTGCGGATCGTCGGTTCGACCAGGGCCGCCGCCCGGCCGAGCTTCGCCAGCAGGGCGTCGGCGTCGAAGTCGGCCGCGTCGAGGTCGGGCCGGAGGCCGTGGAGCGCGGCCAGTTCCGTGAGGGCGGCGCGCACGGTCGGGGTGAGCCGTACCGGCCACCGGTGCTCGCCGATGCGGGAGACGGCCGCGGCGATGCGGCTGACCGCGTTCTCCCGGTTGACCTTCGAGCCGTGGCCCGCCCTGCCCTCGGCGGTCAGCTTGAGCCAGGCGGTGCCCCGCTCCCCCGCCCCGATCGGGTAGATCTCCAGGTCCGGTCCGGCGTGGAAGGTGTAGGCGCCGGACTCCCCGATGCCTTCCGTGCAGCCCTCGAAGAGGTCCCGGTGGTGGCGCACCAGGTAGCCGGCTCCGTCGGCTGCGCTGGCCTCCTCGTCGGCGGTGTAGGCGAGGACGATGTCGCGCCGGGGCCGGATGCCGTGGCGGGCCCATTCACGGACGACCGCGAGGATCATCGCGTCCGTGTTCTTCATGTCGACGGCGCCCCGGCCCCACACCAGCCCGTCGCGCACCTCCCCGGAGAAGGGGTGCACCGCCCAGTCGGCGGGGTCGGCCGGCACCACGTCGAGGTGGCCGTGGACGAGCAGCGCGTCGGCGGACGGGTCGGTGCCCTCGATGCGCGCGACCACGTTGGTACGGCCGGGGGTGCGTTCGAGCATCACCGGTTCCAGCCCGGCCTCGGCAAGCCGTTCGGCCACGTACTCGGCGGCGGGCCGCTCCTTGCAGTCGCCGCTGCCGTGGTTGGTGGTGTCGATGCGGATGAGCTCGGAGGTGAAGGTGACCACCTCGTCGAGCGCCTGCGAGTCCGTGTCGAACGGTGCCGTGACGTCAGCCATACTGCTCCTCCACTGCGGCCGAGACGATCGTGGTGACCGCCTTGAAGGCGCGAATGGCCTCGTACATCGTCTCGCTGGTGTACGCGACGCGCCGTTCGCCGCTGTTCGCCACGCCCGGTACGACGGTGGCGGCTGCCGCGAGGTGCTCCGCGTCGAACTCCAGCTCCACGGTGAACGGTCCGCCGCGCACCGGTTCGTACCGTACGGCGAGAGCGGTCGCGTCCTTGGCTGCGGCGCGGATGTCGGCGGCCGTCCGGGTGGGGGTGCGGCACACCGCCGCGTACCGGGAGACGTGGTCCTTGACGGCCACCTTGCGGGCCTCCGGCGCGTAGGAGAGGGCGTCCTCGCAGGTCAGGTCGTCGCCGGTGACGAGGATGACGGGGACGCCGTACTCGGCGACGACGTGGGCGTTGAGCATGCCCTCGCTCGCCCGTACCCCGTTGAGCCAGACGCCGGTGATGGAGTTGGCGAGGTAGGTGTGGGCGAGGACCCCTTCGCTGCCGGCGCCGGTGTGGTAACCGACGAACGCGATGCCGTCGACGTCACCGTGCTGGACGCCCTCCACCATGGAGAGGGACTTGTGGCGGCCGGTGATCATCTCGGCGCGCTCGTCGAGCTGTTCGAGCAGGAGGTTGCGCATGGTCCAGTGCGCCTCGTTGATGAGGACCTCGTCGGCTCCGCCGTCGAAGAAGCCGCGCACGGCCGCGCTCACGTCGGAGGTGAACATGGACCGGCACCGCTCCCACTGGGGAGTGCCGGGCAGCACGTCGGCCGGCCAGGTCACACCGGTGGCGCCTTCCATGTCGGCGCTGACAAGGATCTTCATGCCTCGAAACCGTACGCGGTCCCGCCCCGCCTGCCCAGGCCTGTGGATAACTGTCGGCCGGGCTTGTCGGGCCAGGGGCGGACCCGCGCACCGGCCCACCGGCTCCGCGCCGTGCACGCGCCGTCCGTACGCCTCACGCGCTCCCGCCGCGCTCCCCCGCGCGCCCCTCACGCTACGACGCGCCCCCGGCGAGGTCAGCCGGTGAGCGGCACGGGGCCGGTCGCCAGCCGGTCGAGGAGCTGGTCCCTGTGCAGTTCCGCCACGGGGGCGAGCAGATCCGGGTGGCGCAGCAGCGCGGCGGCCCGCCGGTCGCGCTCGTCGGGATCCACCAGCCGCCGGAACTCGACGGGCGCGCCCGCCGTGTACACGGAGCCGCCGAGCGCCTCCGCGGCCGCCGCGGCCAGCTCGGGCGCGCCGAGCAGGGCCGCGGCCCAGCTCGCGACGACCTCGTCCACCCAGGTACGCCAGGCCTCGGCGTCGTCGTCGCTCCCGGCCGCGTCGGCGGCGTCGGCGCCCGTGACACCGTCGAGCCGCCCGGAGCCACCCGGCCCGGCCACGGCGACCAGCGCCGCGTCCATGGCCGTCGGATAGCGCAGCCACGCGGCGACCGTGACGGCCTGCCGTGCCTGCGCCTCGGCGAGGGCGGTGTCGAGTGCGCCGCCCCCGGCCGGATAGGCGCGGGTGAGCCACTGCGCGGTCGCCGCTATGAGCGGGGAGAGCGAGAAATCTGCGGGCACGGCTGGTCCATCCGGATTCACGGGGCGCTGGGCGGAGGCAAAACGTACCCCCCGATCGCGGGGACGGAAATGACGCAGCTCACGCGCCTCCACGACGCGACGACGGGCCGCGGCAGGGAGTCCTGACGGCCGGGCGCCCGGGCCCGCCCCCGGCGACCCCGCGCGGTGGAATCCGGACCGCCGTCAGTCGTCGTGTCCCAGCCGCAAATCGCGCTCGGCACCACCGCCTCCCGCCACCTGCAGCACGGTGGCCACCGGCGGGTAACCGGCCGCGATCACGGTGTACTCGCCGGACGGGAGGTCCACGAAGCGGAACGTGCCGTCCGGGCCCGTGGCGAGCGTGTCGATGACGTTCCCGGCGGTGTCGAGCAGCGTCACGCGCGCGTCCTCCACGGGCCTGCCGTCCGGTGCCCGTACCGTCCCGCGCAGCACGGCACCGCCGGCCAGCTCGATGTCCTGCCGGGTCTCGTGGGACGTCTGGACGCTCACCGGCAGCGCGGCGGGCCGGAACACGGGCGCGCTCGCGGCGAGGGTGTACTCCCCCGCCACCGGCGCGGGCAGGACATAAGCTCCGTCCCGACCGGTGCGGGTGCTCGCCACGACCTCCCCGCGTACGTCGGTGAGGGTCACCGTCGCGTCGCGCACGGCGGTGCCGTCGGCGGTGCGCACGGTCCCGGCGAGCCGGCCGGCGCCGCCGAGGACCACGTCGATCCCGACCGGCCGGTCGTCGACGGTGACGGGGACGGCCTGGGGCCGGTGGCCGCCCGCCGCGGCGATCAGCGTGTACGAACCGGCGCCGGGCGCGCCGAGCGCGTACCGGCCGTCCTCGCCGCTCGCCCCGAGCCCCGCCTGCTGCCCGTGCGCGTCGACGAGGGTCAGGGTGGCACCCGGTACGCCGGTGCCGTCCTGCCGCCGTACGGTGCCGCCGACCGGCACGCCCGCGTGGAGCCCCGTGGACGCCGTGCCCGACGCGGTCCGCGACGCCGCGCGGGGCGGGGGCACAGCGAGCGCGTCCATGGCGACCGGCGGCTTCTCCTTGAGGAGGAAGGCGAGAAGCAGGCCCAGGCCCAGGACCGGCACCAAGTGGAGGAAGGTCCGCGGCATGGTCTCGGCGTACGCCTCCGTGTACGCGTCTCGCAGGGCGGGCGGCAGGTTTTCCAGGAGCCTGGGGGTGAGCGCCCAGGGGCCGGGCAGGTCGCCGGCGGCTCCGCCGGCCGGGAGCCGGCCGCCGAGTTCGTGGTCGAGGCGGCGGGCGAGGAGGGCGCCGATGGCGGCCGTGCCGAGGCACCCGACGAGCAGCCGGAGGTGGGTGTGGGCGCCGGTGGCGGTGGAGAGGCGGGCGGGCGGGGCGGCGTTCTGGACGGCGAGGACGACGGCGGGCAGGACCAGGCCGATGCCCACGCCGAGCACGGCCTGCCAGACGCTGTGGGTCAGGCGCGGCGTGTCGGGCTCCAGCCGGGACAGCAGCCACATGCCGACGACCGACACGGCCCCGCCGAGCACCGGATGGACCGTGTGCCGACCGGTGCGGCTGATGAGATGCCCGGACAGCAGCGACGCGACGACGCCGCCGGCCGCCAGCGGCAGCATCAGCACCCCGGCCTCGGCGGCGTCCGCGCCCCTGGTCAGCCGGAAGAAGGCGGGCAGGCAGTCGGCGGCGACGAAGAGCGCGACACCCGCGATGGTGCCGACGAGACCGCCGACCACGAAGGTGGGGTCCTTCAGCAGCCCTGGCGGGACGATCGGCCGGGCCGCGTGGTTCTCCACGACGATGAACAGCAGGAGGGAGCCCGCCGCGCCGCAGACCAGCCCCAGGACGGTGCGGGAGTTCCAGGCGTACTGGGTGCCGCCCCAGTCGGCGAGCAGGACCAGGAAGGTGGACGCGGCCGCGAGGAGGACCGCGCCCAGGACGTCCGGGCGTCGCCCGGCACGGGACCCGGGGGCCTCGACGGACTCGGCGGGCTCGGCGGGCGCCCGCCGGGGCAGGGCCGTGCCGACGAGGATCAGCGCGACCAGGCCGAGGGGGACGGCGCCCCAGAAGCACCACCGCCAGGAGACGTACGCGGTGACGAGCCCGCCGAGCAGCGGGCCGGCCAATGAGGCGAGACCGAGGGCGGCGCCGATGGCGCCCATGAACCGTCCCCGCCGGCGGACGGACACGAGGTCGGCGGCGATCGCCTGCGCGCCGGCCAGCAGGCCGCCGGCGCCGACCCCCTGGACGGCGCGGAAGGCGATGAGCTGGTCCATGGAGCGCGACCAGCCCGCCAGTGCCGAACCGGCGAGGAACACGACGAGGGCTGCCAGGAAGAGCCCCTTGCGCCCGCGGAGGTCGCCGAGCCTGCCGTGGACGGGGAGGGTGACGGCGGCGGCGAGGAGGTAGGCGGTGGCGGGCCAGGCCGTCCGGCCGGGCAGCGGACCGGGCGCGTGGAGCCCGGCGGCGATCGCCGGGAGGGCGGTGGCGGTGACCAGTTGCTGGAGTACGGCGAGCAGCAGGGCCAGGACGAGCCCGCAGAGGACGAGGCGTACACGCGCGCGGCCGGGCGGAACGGCGGCGGGGAGGAGTGGTTCGCGGTCCGGGGGGCCGGCGGTCGCCGTGGCGCCGGGCCTCCGGCCGGACGCGCTCGGGGTACCGGGCGGGGCGACGGTGTCCCAGGGCTCGGCGGCGGGACCCGGCCCCTGGCCCGCCGTCCGGCCGGCGTCGGCGCGCTCGGCCTGTCGCGGGCCGGCCGCCCCGGACGGCCGGGGATCCGTCCCGTCGCCGCGCCGCGCGCCGGCAACCAGGAAACCGGCCTCCGGTGCGCCGTGGGCGTCCCGCCCCCGGGCGGCCGCTCCGGGCCACCCGCGGGCGGGCGGTGTGCCGTCGTTCGCCAGCGTGCTCCCACCCACGAACCTGCTCCCCTCGGTCGCGCCTACGCGGCGCGCCATTCTTCGCATTGCGTGCCGAGGGGGAGCAAGCAGGGCATTACGGGGTCAGGAGGGTGGGCGAGCGGTCGGCACCCGGCGCGCCGCGGCGCTCATCAGGCGCTTTCCCCCGGTGCGGCGCGCGCGTGGCGTGCGCGGGCACCGGGGATGGCGACCGGAAGTCCACCCGAACCGGTGACCATGGCGCGGCACCCCGGGGCAGCCGCGTCCTACTTCTCGACCTCGGCGGCGAGGTTGGCGAGCAGCTGGTCGTAGATGCGGCCGAGCCCCTTGGGTGCGAACGTCTTCTCGAAGAAGCCGCCGATGCCGCCCGCGCCGTTCCACACGGTGGTGACGACGGCCTTCGCCCTGCCCTCTCCGGCCGGGGTGACGGTCCAGGTGGTGACCATGGAGGAGTTGCGGTCCTTCTCGACGAGCCGGCCGTCGCTCGGCTCGGTGACCTCCAGCAGGCAGTCGCGGACGCGCTTGCTGGTGGCCTGGAGCTTCCAGTGGACCAGGGTGCCCTCGCCGTCGCCGCCCTCGCGCACCTCGTACTCGCTGAAGTGCTCGGGCAGGAGCTTCTGGCGGGTCTCCTTGTAGTCGGCCAGCGCGTCGAACACCGTCTCCGCGTCCGCCGCGATGACCCGCTCCGTCGTGGCCTCGACCTGCGCCATGCCATGTCCTCCAGCACTCGTTCCAATGGGGAGGCACCAGCCAACCACCTGCGCGGTGGGCGCCCAAATTCGGGGTGAGCACGGCAGAGGCGATCATGGGAACACATGTTCTATTGTGGGGGCGGTACCGACCGAGGAGGCGTCCATGCGCTGGGACAACCTGAGCGAGACCCCCACCGGGGACTCCGCGCTGTTCGGGACGGACGCCGTGGTCACGCGTACGTTCGACACCCCGGAGTTCCGGGGGATCACCTTCCACGAGGTACGGGCCCGGTCCATCGTCAACCGGGTCCCCGGCGCCTCGCGCATGCCGTTCGAGTGGACGGTGAACCCCTACCGGGGCTGCACGCACGCGTGCGTCTACTGCTTCGCCCGCAAGACGCACAGTTACCTGGACCTCGACACCGGCCTCGGGTTCGACTCGCAGATCGTGGTGAAGACCAACGCGCCGGAGCTCCTGCGCAAGCAGCTCGCCTCCCCCCGCTGGCAGGGCGCGCACATCGCGATGGGCACCAACGTGGACTGCTACCAGCGGGCCGAGGGCCGGTACGAGCTGATGCCCGGCATCATCGCCGCGCTGCGCGACCACGCGAACCCCTTCTCGATCCTGACCAAGGGGACGCTGATCCTCCGGGACCTCGACCTGCTGCTCCAGGCGGCCCGGGTCACCGACGTCGGCATCTCCGTCTCCGTCGGCTTCACCGACCGCGAGCTGTGGCGGACCGTCGAGCCCGGCACTCCCGCCCCCGAGCGCCGCCTCGACGTCGTACGCACCCTGACCGACCACGGCATCGGCTGCGGCGTACTGATGGCCCCCGTGATCCCCTTCCTCGGCGACCACCCCGACCAGCTGCGCGCCACCGTGCGCGCGATAGCGGCGTCCGGGGCGACGTCGGTGACCCCGCTCGCGCTGCACCTGCGGCCGGGGGCCCGCGAATGGTTCATGGAGTGGCTGAACGGGCACCACCCGCACCTGGTGCGGCGCTACGAGCGGCTCTACGCGGAGGGCGCCTACGCCCCGAAGTGGTACCAGCGCCGGATCACCCGTCAGGTGCACGAGCTCGCCGACGAGTTCGGCATCGGCCCCGCGCGGCGGGGCGCCTCCCGGCGCCTCACGCCGCCGCCCGGCGAGCCCGGGCGGCCGCGGCAGCAGCCCCAGGAGCCGCGACCGCAGCCGTCGGAGCCGGGACCCACGCAACTCACCCTCCTCTGATCGGGTCAAGTCCGCCCTCGGCGTGCCCTTCCGGGCCGGAATGCGGGGACGAATCCGCCGGGGGGCGTGTTCCCCCGCAGCCCATCGTTCCGCTCGCTCGGGAGGCCCGTATGCAAAGACGTGCAGGAGTGCTGATCGCCGCCGGGGCGCTGATGGCGGGCGCGGTCACCGCCGTGCCGTCGGCGGCGGAGCCCGCCGTCGAGGAGCGGGCCGGCCCCCTCGCGTGGACGGCGTGCGCCACCAAGCAGTACCCGAGGCTGCAGTGCGCGACGGTACGGGTGCCGCTGGACCACGGCGACCCCGGCGGCGAGCGGATCACCCTCGCCCTCTCCCGGGTCCCGCACACCGCCCGGACCTACCAGGGTCCCCTCCTCGTCAACCCGGGAGGCCCCGGCGCGAGCGGGCGCACGATGGCCGGGTTCGTGGCGGCCTCGCTGCCGGCGAAGGTGGCCGCGCAGTACGACGTCATCGGCTTCGACCCGCGCGGTGTGGGCGCGAGCAGGCCGGCGCTCGACTGCGAGCCGGGCCACTCCACCCCCGTACGGCCGGACTCCGTGCCGCGCGACCAGCGGGACGAGCGGGTCAACCTGGCCAGGGCCGCGTCGTTCGCCAAGGCGTGCGGCGACAAGTACGGCGGCCTGCTGAAGCACATGAGCACGGTGAACGCGGCCCGCGACCTCGACGTCGTCCGCCAGGCCCTCGGCGCTCGGCGGATCAACTACTTCGGGTACTCGTACGGCACCTATCTCGGCACCGTCTACGCCAAGCTGTTCCCGCAGCGTCTGCGGCGCGTGGTGCTGGACTCCGTGGTCGATCCGCACGGCGTCTGGTACGACCTCAACATGGCCCAGGACGTGGCCTTCGACGCCCGCCACAAGGCGTTCCTGGCATGGGTGGCCAAGCACCACGCGACGTACCGGCTGGGCAGCGACCCGGCGAAGGTCGAGGCGCGCTGGTACGCGGTGCGGGAGGCGCTGCGCAAGAAGCCGGCCGGCCGGAAGGTGGGCCCGGCCGAACTGGAGGACACCTTCCTGCCGGGCGGGTACTTCAACGGCTTCTGGCCCATGCTCGGCGAGGCCTTCTCCGCGTACGTCAACGACAAGGACCCGGAGCCCCTCGTCGCGGCGTACCGGACGCTGGCGTCCCCGGACGCGGCGGACGACAACAGCTACTCGGTCTACGCGGCCGTGCAGTGCCGCGACGCGCGCTGGCCCAAGGACTGGGGCGTCTGGCACCGGGACAACTGGGCGGTGCACGCCAAGGCGCCGTTCTCCACCTGGAACAACGCCTGGTACAACGCGCCGTGCGCCTTCTGGCCGGTCGCGTCCCTGTCGGCGCCGGACCTGTCGAACGACGCCCTGCCCCCGGTGCTGCTGTTCCAGGCGACGGAGGACGCCGCCACTCCGTACGCGGGCGGCGTCGCCGTCCACCGGCAGCTGCGGGGCTCCAGCCTGGTCGTCGAGCGGGGCGGCGGCAACCACGCGATCACGCTGGGCGGCAACGCCTGCCTGGACCGGCACCTGGCGCGGTACCTGGAGACGGGGCACGTTCCCCGGGGCCAGGCCGGGTCGGAGGCGGACGCGGTCTGCGCGGCGACGCCCGATCCGCGGCCGGCCGGGCGGGCGGGTGCCGCCGGGCCCGCGGGCCGGACCGGCGGCGCGGCGCTGCACGGGCTGCTGGGCCACGGGGGCTGACGGCCGGTTGTCAGTGGCGTGCGCGAGGATGAGGCGCATGAGCACCCACCTCTCCCATGGGCACGCCCCGACGGAGTCGCCCCCGGTTCCGGTTACAGCCATGTCGTCTGGGGAAGCGGCCGGTTCATCGCGATATCCGGCCAGTGCGCCGTCGACGCGGACGGCCGGGTGGTGGGCGAGGGGGACCCGGGCGTCCAGGCCCGCCGGGTCTTCGACAACCCGCGGCGGTGCCTGGCCGCGGCGGGCGCCGGTTTCGGCGACGTGGTCAAGCTGACGTACTTCGTCACGGACGTCGCCCACCTGCCGGCGGTGCGGGCCGCCGGGGACGAGGTGATCGACACGGCGCGTCCGCCGGCCGGCTCGGCGGTCCAGGTGTCGGCGTTGTTCCGGCCCGAAGTGCTCGTGGAGACCGAGGCGTTCGCCGTCCTCCCGGAGGGACCCCGCCCATGACGGAGACCGTCCGGGTGCGGGACATGGTGGCGGACGACTGCGTGGCCGTCGCCGAAATCCGGGTGCGCGGCTGGTGGTTCGCCTACGAGGGCCTGGTTCCGGCGTGGTACCTGCGGGCGATGAGCGTCGAGGCGGACGCGGAGGCCCGGCGCAAGCACTTCGCCGGGGACAGTGTCCGCGCCGTCCACCTGGTGGCGGAGCGCGCCGGTTCGGTGGTCGGCTGGGCCTGCTACGGGCCGTACCGGAACGGGGCGACGACCACGGGCGAGGGTGAACTGTTCGCGCTGTACGCGCGGCCGGACCAGGTGTCGACCGGCGTGGGGCGCGCTCTCATGGACGAGGTGGCGGCCCGCGCGGCGGCCGAGCGCTACCCGGCGCTGCGGTTGTGGGTGCTGAGGGACAACGCCCGCGCGCGGCGCTTCTACGAGAAGGCCGGTTTCCTGCCGGACGGCCTTGAGGAGCCCTGGCGCGTGGCGGGCGTCACGCTGTCGGAGCTCCGTTACGGCCGCCGGCTGTCCCCCTGAGAGTCCGGGCGGGAGCCGGTCAGGCGGGCGGGGCGGTACGCGGGGGCAGGCGCCGCAGGGCGGCCACGGCCGCCGCGGAGAGCCGGGGGTGGGCGCAGGCGGCTTCGAGGACCGGGCGGGCGCGGGGGTCGCCGAGGGCGCCGAGCCCTTCCGCGCAGGCCACGCCGACCCGCCAGTAGGGGTCGCCGGCCGCCAGGCGGCGCTCCAGGACGGTGACGAGCGCCGGTACGGACTCCGGGGCGCGCAGTTCGGCGAGCAGCCGGACGGGCAGCAGGGCGTAGGCCACGCGCAGCTCGTTGGTGGCCAGTGCGGCCGCCGCCCTCGGCGTGCGTGGATCGCCCAGCCGGGCCAGGGCGTACGCGGCGGACACGCAGCGCTCCGGGTCCCGGTGGTTGAGAAGCAGGACCAGCGCCTCGAAGGCGCGCCGGTCACCGGCGAGGCCGAGCCGGAACGCCGCGATCTCCCGCGCCCACAGCGGCCGGCCGGGCCGGGTGAGGACGGCGGCGAGCTCGTCCGGGTCCCGGACGCCCATCAGCCGTTCGTATTCGGGCGACCCGCCGGCCTCCTCGCCCAGCCGGTGCGCGAGCGACCTCAGTTCCTCGTCGTCCCCGTCCCTGGCGCCGGCTCCGACCCCGTTCCCGTCCCTGGCGCCGACCCCGGCCGCCGCGCCGGCTCCCCGCCCGGCGCGGTCCGCCGCACCCGGAGTGTCCCCGCCGCGTCCGCCGGCCCGCGCACCACGGCCGCCCCGCGCGCCCCCGCCCGCTCCCCGCGCCGCCCCGCCGCCGGTCCGCCCCACGCCCCGCGCGCCCCGCGCGCCACGCCCGCCCGCGGGGCTTGCCGCGTCCCTCTCCCCCGGGCCGGCCGGCCCGCCCGCCGGACGCGGCGTCTCCACCGCCCCCTCCGGGTGCGTGGCGTCCACGGGCTCCGTGGCGTCCTGCGCGTCCGTGCCCCTCATGGCGTCCATGGGTGTCAGTATCGGGCGCCACCGCGATCCACATCACACATTCGACCCACTTCCCAGGACTGGCGCGCTCGTTACCCGCCGGTTAACCTCATGTGAGCGGGCCACACCCGCACCCCTCACGGCGGCCTGGTGACGCAGCCGCCGCGAGTGCCTTGTCGGTTCGGCACCTTGTACGGCGTGACTCCGGGACAGAGTCGGCCGGTTCTCCTCACCGCGACAGCACGGCTGCGCGGCACCGCCGCGCACGATCCGCACGCATCCGGCGTACACCGTCTCTCCGGTCGTACCTCCGCGCGCGCCCCTCATCAGTCGTCACTCATCCCTGGAGTCCCGTGATGGACACCCCTCTCTCCACCATTGCCGTCGTCGGCCTCGGCACGATGGGCACAGGTATCGCCGAGGTCCTGGCCCGGGCCGGGCGCGAGGTCATCGGCATCGACATCAGCGAGGCCGCCGCGGCCCGCGCGGCGACCGCCCTGGAGGCCGCCACCGCCCGTTCCGTGGCGCGGGAGCGGATCACCGAGGAGGAGCGACGGGACATCCTCGCCCGGTTCCGCGCCTTCTCCGACCTCCAGGCGGCGGCCGACGCCGACCTCGTGATCGAGGTCGTGCCCGAGTCGTACGAGGTCAAGCAGCAGGTGTTCCGGGCGCTGGACTCCATCGTCCGCCCGGACACGATCATCGCCACCGGCACCAACGCCCTGTCGGTGACCCGGCTGGCCGCCGACTCCGCCCGCCCGGAGCGCGTGCTCGGGCTGCACTTCTTCAACCCCGCCCCGGCGATGAAGCTCGTCGAGGTGGTCTCCTCGGTGCTGACCTCGCCCCAGGCCGTCGCGGCGGTCACCGACCTCGCACAGCAGCTCGGCAAGGAGCCCGTCTCGGTCGGCGACCGGCCCGGTTTCGTCGCCGACGGCCTGTTGTTCGGCTACCTGAACCAGGCGGCCGCGATGTACGAGGCCAAGTACGCCTCCCGCGAGGACATCGACGCCGCGATGAAGCTGGGCTGCGGCCTGCCGATGGGTCCGCTGGCCCTGCTGGACCTGATCGGCATCGACACCGCCCGTACCGTCCTGGACGCGATGTACGCCGAGTCCCGCGACCGGCTGCACGCCCCCGCGCCGATCCTGAAGCAGCTCAGCGAGGCGGGCCTGACCGGCCGCAAGTCCGGGCGCGGCTTCTACACGTACGAGGCGCCCGGCAGCGGCGTGGTGGTGCGCGACGCGCTGACCCCGCTGGAGACCGCCACCACGGGCGCGTCCCGTGAGGTCCGCTCGGTGGGTGTGGCCGGCTCGGGCACCATGGCGAGCGGCATCGCGGAGGTCTTCGCGAAGGCCGGGTACGACGTGGTGCTCGCGGCCCGCTCCGCCGAGAAGGCGGAGACGGCCAAGGCGCGGATCGCCAAGTCCCTCGCCCGCTCGGTGGACAAGGGGCGGATGACCGCCGATGCGCGGGAGGAGGCGCTGGCCCGGGTGACGCCGGCCGGTTCGCTGGACGCGTTCGCCGAGGTGGACCTGGCGGTCGAGGCCGTCGCCGAGGACCTGGAGGTCAAGCAGCAGCTGTTCGCGACCCTGGACAAGGTCTGCAAGCCGGGCGCGGTGCTGGCCACCACGACCTCCTCGCTGCCCGTCGTCGCCTGCGCCCGCGCCACCTCGCGCCCGCAGGACGTGATCGGGATGCACTTCTTCAACCCGGCGCCGGCCATGAAGCTGGTCGAGGTGGTGCGCACGGTCCTGACCGGCGACGACGTGCACGCCACCGTCCGCGAGGTCACCGCGAGGATCCGCAAGCACCCGGTGGACTGCGGCGACCGGGCCGGTTTCATCGTGAACGCGCTGCTGTTCCCGTACCTGAACAACGCGATCAAGATGGTCGAGCAGCACTACGCGTCGCTCGACGACATCGACACCGCGATGAAGCTGGGCGGCGGCTACCCGATGGGGCCCTTCGAGCTCCTGGACGTCGTCGGGCTGGACGTGTCGCTGGCCATCGAGCGGGTCCTGCACCGGGAGTTCCGCGACCCGGGCCTGGCTCCGGCCCCCCTTCTGGAGCACCTGGTGGCGGCGGGCTGCCTCGGCCGGAAGACGGGGCGTGGCTTCCGCGAATATGCCCGGCGCTGAGCCGTACGGGGAGTGGGGAGGGTTGCTCGACCGGGCCGGCGGCCCGGCGGGCGACCCCTCCCCACAGGCGCGGCCTCCCGCACGGATGCAGTACGTTCAGGTCATGTCCCAGCCCGCTGACTCCGCCCGCCGGCCCCCCCGCGCCACCGCCACGCCCGACGCCCCCGAGAGCCCCGCGGGCAGCCGTGCCGCCGCCCAGCGGCTCAAGATGCGCCGTGAGCTGGCGGCCGCGGCGATGGAACTGTTCGCGACCAAGGGGTACGAGGCGACGACGGTCGACGAGATCGCCGCCGCGGCCGGAGTGGCCCGGCGCACCTTCTTCCGCCACTTCCGCTCCAAGGAAGAGGCGATCTTCCCGGACCACGACGACACCCTGGTGCGGGCGGAGGCGGTCCTGACCGCCGCCCCGGCGCACGAGCACCCGCTCGACACGGTCTGCCGGGGCATCAAGGAAGTCATGAAGATGTACGCGGCGTCCCCGGCGGTTTCCGTCGAGCGCTACCGCCTCACCCGCGAGGTGCCCACCCTCCGGGAGCGCGAGATCGCGTCGGTGGCCCGCTACGAGCGGCTGTTCACCCGGTATCTGCTGGGCCACTTCGACGAGCGGGACCACCACGACGGCAACGACGACCCGCTGCTGGCGGAGGTGGCCGCGTCGGCCGTCGTCACCGCGCACAACCACGTGCTGCGCCGCTGGCTGCGGGCGGGCGGCCAGGGCGACGTGGAGGCGCAGCTGGACCACGCGTTCGCCATCGTCCGGGACACGTTCGGCACGGGGATAGGCGCGGGGCGCGCCGCCGGCGCGACGTCCCCCTCCAAGCCCCCCGCCGCGGCGGCGAGCACCACCGGCGACGTCCTGGTGACCGTGGCCCGCACGGACACGCCGCTGGACGAGATCATGCGCACCATCGAGCGGACCCTCAAGACCCGCTGAACCCCACCGGAAGGCCCACCGGCCGCCGCCACGGAGTGCCCGGCCGCGCAGAATCTCCGTCCCCCGGCCGGAGGACCGACGCCCGCCCGGCCCGACGATTCGTCGGAGCCCGGCGGGCGTTTTGACGTGCGGAGAGGCCGTCGACGATCGATCATCGCTCATCTGTGAACGGTGTATCGCAACTGAGAGAAATTGTTGGCACTCAGTGCCTTGCGGGCTGGCACACGGTGTCATACGTTGATGTCGTCCGGGCGGCCGGCGTGCAGAGACATCTCGTACGCCGGCTGTCCCCGCAAGGCCACGTGCCTCGCGCGCCCGGGCGCCTGCGTCACAGGCAACCTCTGCGCACCACCCAGCGCTGCCAGCACCACCCGGCCGAACCGACGGCACACCTCCACAGCAGTACATCCCGACGTTCGACGTTCCCCTCGACGTCTCCCCTCAAGACGTTCTACGCCGGAGGCAACACCGTGAAGGAAATCCTGGACGCGATTCAGTCGTCGGACACCACGTCCGCGGACTTCGCCGCTCTCCCCCTCCCCGAGTCCTACCGCGCGGTGACCGTGCACAAGGACGAGACCGAGATGTTCGCCGGTCTCACCACGCGCGAGAAGGACCCGCGCAAGTCGCTGCACGTCGAAGACGTGGCGCTGCCCGAGCTGGGCCCGGGCGAGGCGCTGGTGGCCGTGATGGCGTCCTCGGTCAACTACAACTCCGTGTGGACCTCGATCTTCGAGCCGGTGTCGACCTTCAGCTTCCTGGAGCGGTACGGCAGGCTCTCCGAGCTCACCAAGCGTCACGACCTGCCGTACCACATCATCGGCTCCGACCTGGCGGGCGTCGTCCTGCGCACCGGTCCCGGCGTCAACGCCTGGCAGCCCGGCGACGAGGTCGTCGCGCACTGCCTGTCGGTCGAGCTGGAGTCCTCCGACGGCCACAACGACACGATGCTCGACCCCGAGCAGCGCATCTGGGGCTTCGAGACCAACTTCGGCGGCCTCGCGGAGATCGCGCTCGTCAAGTCGAACCAGCTGATGCCCAAGCCGGACCACCTCAGCTGGGAGGAGGCGGCGGCCCCCGGCCTGGTGAACTCCACCGCGTACCGGCAGCTGGTCTCCCGCAACGGCGCCGGCATGAAGCAGGGCGACAACGTGCTCATCTGGGGCGCGAGCGGCGGCCTCGGCTCGTACGCGACCCAGTTCGCCCTGGCCGGCGGAGCCAACCCGATCTGCGTCGTCTCCAGCGAGCAGAAGGCGGACATCTGCCGCTCGATGGGCGCCGAGGCGATCATCGACCGCAGCGCCGAGGGGTACAAGTTCTGGAAGGACGAGCGCACCCAGGACCCGAAGGAGTGGAAGCGGTTCGGGAAGCGCATCCGCGAGTTCACCGGTGGCGAGGACATCGACATCGTCTTCGAGCACCCGGGCCGTGAGACCTTCGGCGCGTCCGTGTACGTCACCCGCAAGGGCGGCACGATCACCACCTGTGCCTCGACCTCGGGCTACATGCACGAGTACGACAACCGCTACCTGTGGATGTCGCTGAAGCGCATCATCGGCTCGCACTTCGCGAACTACCGCGAGGCGTGGGAGGCCAACCGCCTGATCGCCAAGGGCAAGATCCACCCCACGCTGTCGAAGGTGTACTCCCTGGAGGACACCGGCCAGGCCGCGTACGACGTCCACCGCAACCTCCACCAGGGCAAGGTCGGCGTCCTGTGCCTGGCTCCCGAGGAGGGCATGGGCGTGAAGAACCAGGAAATGCGGGACAAGCACATCGACGCCATCAACCGCTTCCGGAACATCTGATGACGGAGCGGAAGAAGGACCGCCCCTGGCTCATGCGGACGTACGCCGGCCACTCCACGGCCGAGGCGTCCAACGAGCTCTACCGGCGCAACCTCGCCAAGGGCCAGACCGGTCTGTCGGTCGCCTTCGACCTGCCGACGCAGACCGGCTACGACCCGGACCACATCCTCGCCCGCGGGGAGGTGGGCCGGGTCGGGGTCCCGGTCTCGCACCTCGGTGACATGCGCCGGCTGTTCCAGGACATCCCCCTGGAGCAGATGAACACCTCCATGACCATCAACGCCACCGCCATGTGGCTGCTGGCGCTGTACCAGGTGGTCGCGGAGGAGCAGGGAGCGGACGTCACCAAGCTCCAGGGGACGACGCAGAACGACATCGTCAAGGAGTACCTGTCGCGCGGGACGCACGTCTTCCCGCCCGGTCCGTCGCTGCGGCTGACCACCGACATGATCACCTACACGGTGAACCACATCCCCAAGTGGAACCCGATCAACATCTGCAGCTACCACCTCCAGGAGGCGGGGGCCACCCCGGTCCAGGAGATCTCGTACGCCATGTCGACGGCGATCGCCGTCCTCGACGCGGTGTTCGCCTCCGGCCAGGTGCCCGAGGAGCGCAAGGGCGAGGTGGTCGCGCGGATCTCCTTCTTCGTGAACGCGGGCGTCCGCTTCATCGAGGAGATGTGCAAGATGCGCGCCTTCGGCCGCATCTGGGACAAGATCACGCGTGAGCGGTACGGGATCGAGGACCCCAGGCACCGCCGCTTCCGCTACGGCGTGCAGGTCAACTCGCTCGGCCTGACCGAGGCGCAGCCGGAGAACAACGTCCAGCGCATCGTCCTGGAGATGCTCGCCGTGACGCTGTCGAAGGACGCACGCGCGCGTGCCGTCCAGCTCCCGGCCTGGAACGAGGCCCTGGGCCTGCCGCGCCCCTGGGACCAGCAGTGGAGCCTGCGCATCCAGCAGGTGCTGGCGCACGAGAGCGACCTGCTGGAGTACGAGGACATCTTCGCGGGCTCGCACGTGATCGAGGCCAAGGTGGACGCCCTGGTCGCGGAGTGCCTGGCGGAGATCGACCGGATCCAGGAGATGGGCGGTGCGATGGCCGCCGTCGAGTCGGGCTACCTCAAGTCGCAGCTGGTGTCCTCGCACGCCGAGCGGCGGGCGCGGATCGAGTCCGGCGAGGAGAAGATCGTCGGCGTCAACATCTTCGAGACGACCGAGCCCAACCCGCTCACCGCCGACCTGGACACCGCCATCATGACGGTGGACCCGGCCAACGAGGCGCGGGTCGTGGCGGGGCTCCACGAGTGGCGGGACAACCGCGACGAGAGCCGCGCCCAGGAGGCCCTGGCCCGGCTGAAGGCCACCGCGGCCGGGGACGCGAACATGTTCGAGGCCACCCTGGAGTGCGCCCGCGCGGGCGTCACCACCGGCGAGTGGTCCTGGGCGCTGCGGGACGTCTTCGGCGAGTTCCGGGCGCCGACGGGCGTGTCGTCCGCGCCGGTCGCGATCACCGCCGAGGAGGGCACCCCGCTGGCCGCCGTACGCGAGAAGGTGGCGCGGACGGCCGAGGAGCTGGGCGCCGGACGGCTGCGGCTGCTGGTGGGCAAGCCGGGCCTGGACGGGCACTCCAACGGTGCCGAGCAGATCGCCGTACGCGCGCGTGACGCCGGCTTCGAGGTGGTCTACCAGGGCATCCGGCTGACCCCCGAGCAGATCGTGAACGCCGCGCTCGCGGAGGACGTGCACTGCGTGGGGCTGTCGATCCTGTCCGGTTCGCACGCCGAACTGGTGCCTGACGTGCTGACCCGGCTGCGCGAGGCGGGAGCCTCGGACATCCCGGTCATCGTCGGCGGAATCATCCCGAGCGCCGACGCCGCCGAACTGAAGCGGGCGGGAGTGGCCGCCGTCTTCACACCGAAGGACTTCGGTATCACGGAGATCATCGGCCGTATCGTCGACGAGATCCGTACAGCGAACAAGCTCAACCCCCTCGAAAGCTCGGAGGTCCCCGCATGACGCCCGTCAACCGTCTCCGCCCCCGCCGCTCCTGCCTGGCGGTCCCCGGCTCCAACCCGCGCTTCCTGGAGAAGGCCCAGGGCCTCCCCGCCGACCAGGTCTTCCTGGACCTGGAGGACGCGTGCGCGCCGCTGGCCAAGCCCGAGGCGCGGCACACGATCGTCAAGTTCCTCAACGAGGGCGACTGGACGGGCAAGACCAGGGTCGTGCGGGTCAACGACTGGACCACGGAGTGGACGTACCGCGACGTCGTCACCGTCGTCGAGGGCGCGGGTCCGAACCTGGACTGCATCATGCTGCCGAAGGTCCAGAACGCCGAGCAGGTCGTGGCGCTGGACCTGCTGCTGACCCAGATCGAGAAGACGATGGGCTTCGAGGTCGGCCGGATCGGCATCGAGGCCCAGATCGAGAACGCCCAGGGCCTCAACAACGTCAACGCGATCGCGCAGGCCTCGCCGCGCATCGAGACGATCATCTTCGGCCCGGCCGACTTCATGGCCTCGATCAACATGAAGTCGCTGGTCGTCGGCGAGCAGCCGCCCGGCTACCCGGCCGACGCGTACCACTACATCCTGATGAAGATCCTGATGGCCGCCCGCGCCAACGACCTCCAGGCGATCGACGGCCCGTACCTCCAGATCAAGAACGTGGACGGCTTCCGCGCGGTGGCCGGGCGGGCCGCCGCGCTCGGCTTCGACGGCAAGTGGGTGCTGCACCCGGGCCAGGTCGACGCCGCCAACGAGGTGTTCTCGCCCTCCCAGGAGGACTTCGACCACGCCGAGCTGATCCTGGACGCGTACGACTACTACACGTCCGAGGCGGGCGGCAAGAAGGGCTCGGCGATGCTGGGCGACGAGATGATCGACGAGGCCAGCCGCAAGATGGCGCTCGTCATCTCCGGCAAGGGCCGCGCCGCCGGCATGACCCGTACCTCGAAGTTCGAAGCCCCGGAGGCCTGAGCACCATGCAGTTCGGACGCACCTACGAGGAGTTCGAGGTCGGCGCGGTCTACAAGCACTGGCCCGGGAAGACGGTCACCGAGTACGACGACCACCTCTTCTGTCTGCTCACCATGAACCATCACCCCCTCCACATGGACACCAACTATGCGGAGAAGACGACGGATTTCGGCAGGAACGTCGTCGTGGGCAACTACATCTACTCCCTGCTGCTCGGCATGTCCGTGCCGGACGTCTCCGGCAAGGCGATCGCCAACCTGGAGATCGAGTCGCTGCGGCACGTGGCGCCGACCTTCCACGGTGACACCATCTACGGCGAGACCACCGTCCTGGACAAGACCCCGTCGAAGTCGAAGAGCGACCGCGGGATCGTGTACGTCGAGACCAGGGGCTACAAGCAGGACGGCACGCTGGTCTGTGTCTTCCGCCGCAAGGTGATGGTCCCGACCGAGACGTACATCAAGGAGCGCGGCGGCGAGCAGCCCGGCCGCCCCGAACCGAAGCAGCAGGAGAAGTAGTCATGGCCCGACTCGCGCAGACCCACGGTCTGACGGACGTCCAGCAGGAGATCCTGTCCACGGTCCGGGAGTTCGTCGACAAGGAGATCATCCCGGTCGCGACCGAGCTGGAACACCGCGACGAGTACCCGCAGGACATCGTCGACGGGCTCAAGGAGCTGGGTGTCTTCGGCCTGATGATCCCGGAGGAGTACGGGGGTCTGGGCGAGTCCCTGCTCACGTACGCGCTGTGCGTGGAGGAGATCGCGCGCGGCTGGATGTCGGTCTCCGGCATCATCAACACCCACTTCATCGTCGCGTACATGCTCAAGCAGCACGGCACGCAGGAGCAGAAGGACACCTTCCTGCCCCGGATGGCGGCGGGCGAGGTGCGGGGCGCGTTCTCCATGTCGGAGCCGGCGCTGGGCTCGGACGTGTCGGCCATCACGTCGAAGGCGGTCAAGGACGGCGACGAGTACGTCCTGAACGGCCAGAAGATGTGGCTGACGAACGGCGGCACGTCCACGCTGGTCGCCGTTCTCGTCCGAAGTGACGAAGGACACCCCGAGGGCACCGCCCCCCACAAGTCGATGACGACCTTCCTCGTCGAGAAGGAGCCCGGCTTCGGAGAGGTCCGGCCCGGCCTGACCATCCCCGGGAAGATCGACAAGATGGGCTACAAGGGGGTCGACACCACCGAGCTCATCATGGACGGACTGCGCATTCCGGCCAATCGTGTCCTCGGCGGCACCACCGGCCGAGGGTTTTACCAAATGATGGACGGTGTCGAGGTCGGCCGCGTGAATGTGGCGGCGCGTGGCTGTGGCGTGGCACAGCGTGCGTTCGAGCTGGGTGTCTCGTATGCCCAGCAACGTCAGACTTTCGGCAAACCGATCGCTCAGCACCAGGCGATCCAGTTCAAGCTGGCCGAAATGGCTACCAAGGTCGAGGCCGCTCATGCCATGATGGTCAACGCAGCACGCAAAAAGGACTCCGGGGAGCGAAACGACCTGGAAGCAGGGATGGCGAAGTACCTCGCCTCCGAATACTGCAAGGAGGTCGTCGAGGACGCCTTCCGTATCCATGGTGGCTACGGGTTCTCGAAGGAGTACGAGATCGAGCGTCTCTACCGGGAGGCGCCCATGCTGCTCATCGGCGAAGGTACCGCCGAGATCCAGAAAATGATCATTGGGCGTCGGCTGCTCGAGGAGTACCGATTCCAGGGGTGATTGTCGCTTTTGAGCCGGTTTGGCCGCGAAGAAGATCACACCCTGTCATCGTCTTCCGGCCGCCGACTCGGCTTCTGGCTTGCCCAGTTGCGGCCCGCAACCGATAGCATCGCCAAAAAGCCGCCGTCCCCCGCACTCGCGCGGCATCACCGCTACGAAGGTCATCCATGCCCCACAGCCAAACCTCTGCACCTCGCGGCCGCGTCCGCATCGCACGCGGAGCATCGCCGTGGCTTCTGCCGACCGTCGCCACCGCTGCACTCAGCCTGGCCCGCTCGCGCCGTTCCAAGCGCGCCGCGGCCATCGCTGTGCCCACCACCGCTCTGGCGGCGGGCATGCTGTGGTTCTTCCGCGACCCCGAGCGCGAGATCGCGCCGGGCAGGGTCATCTCGCCCGCAGACGGAGTGGTGCAGAGCATCATGCCGTGGAAGGACGGACGGACCCGGGTCGCCATCTTCATGAGCCCGCTGAACGTCCACGTCAACCGCGCCCCGCTGGCCGGCACGGTGACGTCCGTCGAGCACGTCCCGGGCGGGTTCGTCCCGGCGTTCAACAAGGAGAGCGAGAACAACGAGCGCGTTGTCTGGCACTTCGACACCGAGCTCGGCGACATCGAGATGGTGCAGATCGCAGGTGCGGTCGCCCGTCGCATCGTGCCGTACGTCCCGCAGGGGACCAAGGTCGAGCAGGGCGAGCGCATCGGTCTGATCCGCTTCGGATCGCGCGTTGACATCTACCTTCCGGAAGGTGTCGACGTCGCTGTCGAGGTCGGTCAGACCACGACCGCGGGGGTGACTCGAATTGACCGTGATTGATCCCGGGACACGGGCCGACTGGGTCGCCGACGCCGAGGCGGACATCGCCGAGGAAGCCGAGGAGATGCCGCTGTCGATGCGTCTCTCAATAGCGGACACGCTCACGCTGGGTAACGCCACGTGCGGCTTCATGGCGGTGTACTTCACCACCACCGGCATCCTGATCCCGCACCTCACGGGGAGCCAGGAGACCGGCATGGCGCGCCACAGCGCCGCCACGGCCGTGATCCTGATGCTTCTCGCGGCGATCTTCGACCTCTTCGACGGGCTCGTCGCGCGCAAGCTGCGCAGCTCGCCGATGGGCGCGGAGCTGGACAACCTGTCGGACCTGATCAGCTTCGGGCTCGCCCCGGCGTACTTCGTCCTCGTGTACGGGATGGTCGCGGACGACGCCCACCAGAAGGTCTCGGCCGTGGCCGCGATCGTGGTGCTGCTGGCGGTGGTGCTGCGGCTCGCCAGATTCAGTTGCGTGACCATGAAGGACGGCATGTTCCAGGGCATGCCGAGCCCCTTCGGCGCGCTCACGGTCGTCTCGATCGTGCTGCTGGAGCTGCCGTTCATCCCGACGCTGCTGGCGATCATCGGCACGGCGTGGCTGATGGTGAGCCGCGTCGAGTACCCCAAGCCGCGGGGCATCCTCGCGGTGGCGATGCTCAGCTGGATCGTCGGGGCGATGGGCCTGCTCGCCGCGTGGGCGTTCGACGCGCCGGGCGGCCAGCTGCTGCTCCAGACCGGCTGCGCGCTGCAGGTCGTGCTGGGCGCCGTGATCCCCCTCTTCGCGACGGCGCGGCGGGTGAACACCTTCCGCGACAACCGGCGCGAGAGCCGGGAGGCGCGGGCGGCACAGCTGCCGTAGCGCACGACAGGCGTGGATGACCGAAGGGCCCGGGTGCGGGAACGCACCCGGGCCCTTCCGCGTGCCTGCGTACCGCCCGCCGGCCCCGGCCCCGGGCGCCCGGCGGCTGCCCCGTGCCCCGCCCCGCGGGCGGTCACGCCTCGCCGAGGAGCTTGTAGTAGTACGTCGTCGCGTGCGGGGTGCCGTCCGGGCTCAGGGCGTAGCGGGGGATCGTGTCGGCGCGGGTCCAGCCGGCCCCGCGGTACAGGCCCTCGGCCGCGCTCCCGGTCTCGGTGTCCAGGACCAGCAGGGTGAGCCCCTCGGCGACCGCCGCCTCCTCGGCCACCGCGAGCAGCCGGGAGCCCAGGCCCCGCCCGCGGGCGTCGCGGTGGACCAGGAGCTTGGCGATGTCGCCGCGGTGCGGCTGGTTCGGCATGGCCGCGCGCACCAGGGTGATCACGCCCGAGAGGGAGCCGCCGGGCCCGTACGCCGCCCAGACGGTCCGTACGCCCCGGGCGGTCTCCGCGGCCACCCCGCGCCACCAGGCGGCCGCCTCGGCGGCGCCCAGCGGGGCCAGGAAGCCCACCGAGGCGCCGCCCTCGACGGCGTCGCGCAGGAGCGCGGCGAGCCCCTCAGCCGCCCGGTCGTGGATCTGCCGGGCGGTGAGGGGCTCGATCCGGTACGCGGGACGGAGGTCGTCGCTCATGATCAAAGCTTCACACGGCGGGGTTTCGCCGGGATGACGGGGTCATCCCCTCCGGTCAGCCACCGGGTGTGAAGGTCTTGGCGGCGTCCGAGACCTGGGGTCCGCGTGCCACGCGGGCACCCCCGGGGACGGACGTGTCGGGCTGGATGATCGCGCTCTGCCGCGACGAGGGCGCCTGCGGGTCGGAGAAGTCGTGCGTCATGCCGAAGCCCGCGTCGTGGGCGTTCAGCGTCAGCAGCGCCCTGCCGACGCCCTCGCGCGTCAGGTCCTTGTCCGCGCACGCCTTCTTCAGCGCCTCGCCGAAGACCTGGGCGGCCGTCCACCCGGCGACGATGCCGTTGTCGAGGGTGTCCTCGGGGTAGGCGGCGCGGTAGTCCGCGACGAGCTTCTCGGCGGCCGGGGTGTCGGCGCCGATCGGCAGGCTCGGGGTGGACACGTAGTACATGCGCTCCAGGGCCGGCCCCGCCTGGGTGGCCAGCAGCTGCGGCGCGTAGGCCGAGTTGTTGCCGATGACCGGGACGGTGAGCTTCACCGCGGCCGCCACGCCGACGAGCGAGGCCGCCTGGCGCGGGCCGGCGCTGACCACGATGCCCTTGACCCCGGCCTGCTTGAGCGCGGCGACCTGCGCCGACATGTCGTTGTCGGTGGGCTTGATCTTCTGCTCGACGACCGTCAGCCCGGCCTTCCCGGCCGCGTACTTCGAGCCCTTGAGCGCGTTCTCGCCGTAGTCGCCCTCGAAGTAGACGTGGCCCAGCTTGTCGCCCTTCCTCAGGCCCTTCTCCTTCAGCAGGAAGTCCACCGCGTTGATCGTCTCGATGTCGTACGTGGAGCCGATCACCCGGATGTGCGGGCTGCCCAGCAGCGACGCCGACCACGCCTGGGGCAGCACGAGCCCCTTGTCCTGGCCGTCCACGCGCTGCTTGACCGCCGCCACGAAGGGTGAGCCGATGAACTGCGGGAAGCCCAGCACCCTGGGCTCCAGCTCCGTGTAGGCGGCGAGCGCCTTCTGCGGGTCGTAGCCGTGGTCGCGGACCGTCAGCTCCACCGTGCGGCCGCACACGCCGCCCGCGGCGTTCAGCTGCTTCACGTACAGCTGCTGGGCCTGGGTGACGCTCTTGCCGAGGGTGGCGTACACCCCCGTCATGTCGGTGAGGGCACCGAGCCGGATCGCCTTCGCGTCGACGCCCCTGCCGGTCTTCACCCCGTCGGCGCCCTGGCCGCCGGCGTCGTCGCCGCTCTTCGCCTTCGCGCTGCAGCCCGCCGCCGCGGTCAGCGCCACGAGCGCGGTGAGGGTGGCGGCGAGCCGCCGGTGTCTGCGCATGGTCATCGTTCCTCCGCTGAGGTACCTGAGGGTCGTGCGGAACGCCGGGCGGCCAGCCGGACCAGGCCACCGGGCAGGAAGAGCACCACCGCCACGACGGCGGCGCCGTACAGGTAGCGCGACGCCTCGCCCGGTGCGATCCCGCCCGTTCCGGGGGCGGACACCAGGGGCAGCGCGTCGCTGTACCGGTTGAGAACCTGCGGCAGCAGGGAGACGAAGACGCCCCCGACCACCGCGCCCGCCACCGAGCCCAGTCCGCCGATCACGATCATGGCGAGGTACTCGAGGGAGAGCAGCATGCCGAAGTACTCCGGCACGGTCCGTTGGAAGACCAGGGCCAGCAGGACGCCGGCGAGCCCCGCGTACATCGACGACAGCACGAACGCGGCGGCGCGGTAGCGGGCCACCGGGATGCCCAGGACGCCCGCCGCGATGCGGTGGTCGCGGATGGCGTTCAGGGCGCGACCCGGCCGGCCGCGCAGCACTCCGCGGGCGAACAGGGCGGAGCCGAGGAGCAGGGCCAGGCCCAGGTACCACAGCTTCTCGGCGGCGCCGAACGGCACCTGGGCGACCAGCAGTTCGCTCTCGTCGAAGGTGACGCCCAGCAGGCTCAGCGGCGGGACGGCCCGGCCGTTGAAGCCGCCGGTCAGGTCGTGGGCGTTGAACAGCACGTGCTGGCCGATGAAGATCAGCGCGAGGGTCGCGATGCCCAGGTACGCGCCGCGCAGCCGGCCCGCGATCGGGCTGAACACACCGCCCGCCACGCCCGCCAGCGCCACCGCGCCCACGGCGGCGAGCCAGCCGGGCAGGCCGAGACCGGCCAGTCCGTCGCTGCCGTCGCCGGCCAACGCGCAGTAGCCGTAGGCGCCGACGGCGAGGAAGAAGGCGTGCCCCATGGACAGCTGGCCGGTGGCGCCGGTGAGCAGGTTGATGCCGATCGCGCCGATGGCGGCGGCCATCGCGAACAGTCCGGCCTGGAGCCAGAAGCGTTCCAGGTAGAAGGGCAGGGCGAGGAGGAGGACCGCGCCCAGGGCCCAGGCGTGGGCACGGGGCCGGGTGAGCCGCCGGGCGAGCGGTCGGGTGGGCGTGTCAGACACGGGCGAGCTCCTTGGTACCGAAGAGCCCGGCGGGGCGGATCAGCAGGACCACGACCATGACGAGGTAGGGCGCCAGGTCGCCGATGCCGCGGCCGAGGAAGGTCAGGTCGCCCTGGTAGCCGGTGGCGAGGGACTCGGTGATGCCGACGAGCAGTCCGCCGACGAGCGCGCCGGTGGTGGAGTCCAGGCCGCCGAGGATGGCGGCGGGGAAGGCCTTGAGGGCGGCCAGGGAGGTGGTGCGCTCCAGGCCGGGGGTCGGGAAGACGGTGAGGAAGAGGGCCGCGACGGCGGCGAGGCCGCCCGCCACGGCCCAGGCGCCGAGCGAGACCCGGCCCAGCCGGACGCCCATCAGGGCGGCGGTGGAGGGGCTCTCGGCCGCGGCGCGCATGGCCACGCCCCAGGAGGTGAACCGGAAGGCCAGCAGGAACGCGGTGATCAGCAGCGCGGCGGCGAGGAAGGCGGCGATCCGCGTCTGGGCGATGGTGACGGAGCCGATGGTGACGACGGCGTCGCCCCACGGGTCGCCGGGGGACAGCACGTCCGTGCCGATGCGGCGGGCGAGCTCGGTGGTCAGCAGGATGTCCACGCCGATCGTGACGATGGCGAGCACGCTGTGGTCCCGGCCCCGGTAGCGGCGCATCACCAGGAACTCGACGGCCGCGCCGACGAGCGCGGCCCCCGCGATGCCGGCCGCGAGCGCCGGCCAGAAGCCGATGTCGTCGTGGAGGACGGCGGTCACGTAGCCGCCCGCGAGGAGGAGCGAGGCGTGGGCGAAGTTGACGACCTCGGTGGCGCGGAAGATGACGACGAATCCGAGGGCGATGAGGGCGTAGACGGACCCGAGGGCCACTCCGCCCAGCAGGAGTTCGGCGAAGGTGGTCACTCGGCGGTCTCCTGTCCGAGGTAGGCGCGGACGACGGCCGGGTCGTTCTGTACGTCGGCGGGGGCGCCGTCGGCGATCCGGCGGCCGAAGTCGAGGACGGTCACGGAGTCGGCGAGCCGCATCACCACGCCCATGTCGTGCTCGACGAGGACGATGGAGATGCCGAGGCTGTCGCGGACGCCCGCGATGACGGCGGCCGTGCGGCGGCGTTCGTCGCCGGTCATCCCGGCGACGGGTTCGTCCAGCAGCAGCAGCTTCGGCTCCATGCACAGGGCGCGGGCCAGTTCGGCGAGCTTCTGCTGTCCGTACGGGAGGGAGGCGGCCGGCCGGTCCAGTTTGTCGGCGAGGCCGGTGAACTCGGCGATCTCCCGGACGCGGGCCCGGTGACGGGCCTCCTCCCGGGCGGCGGACGGCAGGCGCAGCCCGGTGGCGAGGAAACCGGCGCGGGTGAGCCGGTGCCGGCCCAGCATCAGGGCGTCGGCGACGGTGGCGTACGGCGGCAGGGCCAGGTTCTGGAAGATCCGGGCGACGCCGAGGGCGGCGATACGGTGCGGGGGCAGGCCGGTCAGCTCGTGACCGTCGAACCGCACGCTGCCGGAGGTGGCGCGGTAGACGCCGGACAGTACGTTGAAGGTGGTGGACTTCCCGGCGCCGTTGGGCCCGATGACGGCGTGGACGGTCCCGGGCCGCACGGTGAAGCCCACCCCGTCGAGGGCGGTGAGGCCGGCGAACCGCACGGTGAGGTCGCGGACTTCGAGGGTCGTCACGCGTCCTCCCAGCGGGCGAGGCGGGGCACCGCCGCGGACGGGGCGTCGGCGGCGGCCTGCTCGTCGACGACGCCGAGGTAGCGGCGGCGCACCTCGTCGGAGGCGGCGAGCTCGCCGGCGGACCCCTCGATCGCGACCTCGCCGACCTCCAGGACGTACGCGTGCGAGGCGAGGCGCAGCGCGAGGGCGGCGTTCTGCTCGACGAGCAGGACGGAGGTGCCCTGGGCGTTGATCTCGCGGACGGTGTCGGCGATCCGGGCGGCCATCAGCGGGGCGAGGCCGAGGGACGGCTCGTCGAGCAGCAGCAGACGCGGGGAGGCCATCAGGGCGCGGGCGACGGCCAGCATCTGCTGTTCGCCGCCCGACAGCAGCCCGGCGCGCTGGCGGGCGCGCTCGGCGAGGACGGGGAACAGCTCGTGGACGCGGCGGACGGCGGCGGCCCTGCCGGCGCGGGCGGCGGTGAGCGCGCCCGCGCGGAGGTTGTCCTCGACCGTCATGCGGGCGAACACCTGGCGGCCCTCGGGGACGTGGCACAGCCCGGCCACGACGACCCGGTCGGGCGGGAGGCCGTGCAGCGGGCGGCCGCCGAAGGTGACGGTGCCCGCGGTGGCGGCGCCCCCGTGGAAGGCGAGCGTGCGCGAAAGGGCACGCAGCAGTGTGGACTTGCCGGCACCGTTGCCGCCGAGGACGGCGACGCAGGCGCCCTCCGGTACGTCCAGCGAGACGTCACGCAGGGCGGTCACGGGTCCGTACCCGGCTGTCAGCCCCCGCACGTGCAGGGCGGCAGCGCTCATGGATTTCCCCTCGTCTGTGTGTTCGGTGGCGCTCACCCCAGCACCGGCCCCGGTCGCCCGTCCACGTCCGCGGCGGGAATCGCTGCCGTTGCCCAGCGGGCGTCGGTGCGGGTTGTGCACGCGCACAACACCGCGTGTCAGGGGCGTGCGCACCGGGGTGCGGCGGTGGCATCCTCCCGGCCATGGGAGCCCGGAGACCGCGTACGGGGGACGACTGGAAACTGCTCGCTCAGGCGTGCGCGGCGCTGCTGGAGCGGCTTCCGGAACTGGTGGACGAGCACGTGCGGGAGCTGCACGCCCACTCCCCTGCGTACGGCCGCGTCATCGGCTACGACCAGCACTGGCAGGAGGCGCGGGACGCGATGCGGATCGGCATCGAGACGATCTCGGCGCCGAGGGCGTCGCCGCGCCGCGACCTGGACCACGCGGAGTGGCTGGGGCGGCGGAGGGCGGAGCAGGGGCTGCCGCTGGACCTGGTGGTGCACGCCTACCGGCTCGCCGGTCACCAGGTGTGGGACGCGCTTCTCGAGGGCGCCGCGTCGGACGCCCGGCGGATCGCCGTGCTGATGCAGTCGGCCACCATGGTGTGGTCGGCGGTGGACGCGCAGGCGGACAGGGCGTCGGAGGCGTACCGGGCCACCGAGCTGGAGCTGCGGCGCCGTACCGACGAGCAGCTCCAGGCGCTGCTCGACGCCCTGCTGGAGGGAGGCCGGTCGGCCGAGGTCGCGGCGCGGGCGGCGGCGGGGCTGGACCTGCCCGAGCGGGGACGGTACGCGGTGGTGGTGCTGCGCACGGCCAGGCGTGACCTGACGCACCGGCGGCTGGAGGCGGAGGGGCTGCGGTTCGTGTGGCGGATGCGGACCGACTGCGAGGTCGGTGTGGTCTCGCTGGACGAGGGCACGGGCCTCGACACGCTGGCGGAGCTGATGGAGGGGCGGTGCCCCGGCCCGGGCGGGATCAGCCCGGTGGTGGCGGGCCTGACGGAGCTGGGCCGGGCGCGGCGCCTCGCGGAGCTGGCGCTGCGTACGTGTCCGTCGGACGCGCCCGCGATCGTGCGCCTGGACCGCCGGATGCCCGGCGCGCTGGTGGTCAGCCAGCCGGACCTGTCGTCACTGCTGGTGTCGGAGGTGCTGGGCGCCGTGCTGGGCCTGGACCCGGCGGACCGGGCGGTGCTGCTGGAGACGCTGGACGTGTGGCTCGACTGCGAGGGCTCGGCGGGCCGGGCGGCGAGCCGCCTGTACTGCCACCGCAACACGGTCTTCAACCGCCTGCGCCGCCTGGAGCAGCTCACCTCGCGCTCGCTGTCCCGGCCCCGGGACCTGACGGAGATGACGCTGGCCCTGGACGCCTTCCGGCTGTCGCCGGGGTAGCGGTACGGGGTGGCGGAAGGCGCGGGGGCGCCCGGGCACCGGTGACCCCGTCGCGGGCCGTGCGGCCCGAACGGGCGCAGTCGATCGGGCCCCCGCAGCCGTTGGTCCGGTGCGGCCCCGCCCACGGCGCGGAGCCGCACAGGCACGGAAGGCCCCCAGCTGGGCATACGAGCCCCAACGGCCGCGTCTTCACCGATCGGGGGATCCGCCCATGACGTCCGACCTGCTGCTCGCCCTGTCCGTCCCGGTACTGGTCTGTGCCTCGGGTCTCTACGCGCTCGCCGACGCGTGGTGGCGCCGCCGCCACCCGGCGCTGAAGCCGGTCCCGTACCTGCCCGGGCGGGGGCCCGTCGTGGGGCACGAGCAGGTCGCCGTGGCGGAGGCCATCGTCGCCGACGCCTACGCCCGCTACGGCGCCCTCTACGACACCCCGGCCCCGGACGCCGGGCGGCCCGCCCCGGAGCGGCCCGCCCGGCCCACCCGGCCCAGCCCGGCGGGCCGGGTCGGGGGAGGCGGCGCCACCGCCCGGTGACTGCGGTCCGGGGGCGGACTCCCTACGTCAGGAAGTCGCGCGCGATGTTCGCCGCCTGGCGCTCCAGCAGCGGGCCGGCCTCGGCCATGCACTTGGCCGGGTCCGGCTCCAGCTCCAGCAGCGGGTAGGCGCGGCGGATGCCGGCCCGCCCCAGGGCCTCGGGCGGCAGGGCGAGGCGACCGCACACCGCGACGACCTCGATGCCCGCCGCGCGGGCCGCCGCCGCGACCCCGGCCGGGGCCTTGCCGTGCAGGGTCTGCTCGTCGAGGGAGCCCTCGCCGGTGATCACCAGCGTCGCGCGGGACAGGGCGGGGCCGAAACCGAGGACGTCCAGCATGACCTCGATGCCGGGGCGGAAGCCCGCTCCCAGGGCGACCAGCGCCCCGTACCCGATGCCGCCCGCCGCACCGGCGCCCGGCGACTCGGCCAGCTCGGCGGCCCGGGACCCGATCGAGCCGGCGAGGACCGACGCGAAGTGGGCCAGCGCGGCGTCCAGCTCCGCCACGTCCTCCGGGGAGGCGCCCTTCTGCGGCCCGTACACCGCCGGCGCGCCCTTCGGGCCGGTCAGCGGGTTGTCGACGTCGCTGGCGAGGACCAGCTCCACATCCGCGAAGCGGGCGTCGAGGCCCGACAGGTCGGCGGTGGCGAGGTCCCTGAGGCCCCCGCCGCCCGGCCCGACGGGCTCGCCGTCCTTGTCCAGGAACCGGGCGCCCAGCGCGGCCAGCATGCCGGCGCCGCCGTCCGTGGTGGCGCTGCCGCCCACGCCGAAGACGATGGTGCGGGCGCCCGCGTCCAGCGCGGCGCGCAGCAGCTCGCCGGAGCCGTACGTGGTGGACGTCAGCGGCGCGAAGACGCCCTCGGGCAGCAGCTGGAGGCCCGACGCCTCCGCCATCTCCACCACGGCCGTCCCGTCGCGCAGCGCGTACGCGGCGGTCACCGGCGCGCCGAGCGGACCGGTGACCCGTGCCTCACGCCGCTCGAACCCGGCCGCCACCGCGGCGGCGACCGTGCCGTCACCGCCGTCGGCCACGGGCAGGGTCTCCACTTCGAGCCCGGGGACGACGTGCCGGAGCCCGGCCGTCACCCGCTCCGCGACCTGTACGGCCGTGAGCGAACCCTTGAACTTGTCAGCCGCGACGAGCACGCGCGCGGCCTCAGTTACTGCTCCGTCCGTCACCCTTGCATCCCTTGCTTTCGAACAGGCAGTCGCGCCGGGGCCGACCCTATCCGGACGGTGAGACGCTGTGCCACCCCTGTCCGGCGTGCGGACCCGCTGGTCAGGACGGCCAGGGGCGGCGGACCCGCCCGTCGGCCGCGCCGGTCAGGCCGACCAGGGCCAGTGGGCCGCCCGCCCCGCCTCCAGCAGCGGCACCATGCGGAACGCCGCGTCCGTGAGGCCGCCGAAGGTGTGCCGGTTGCCCGTGCCGGAAGGGGCGTGGCCCGCCCGGTGGCCCGCGAGGTTCCAGGTGTAGACCGGCACGTGCGCCGGGACCTGCGCGGTCGGGTCGCCGTAGTGGCTGTACGCCGCCTGCTCGTCGGTGACGATCAGGACCCGGTCGTGGCCGCGGTAGTGCGCGCGCACCGCCTCGGTGGTGTTGGTACCGCCCATGCTGTGGAAGCGGTCCAGGACCTTCAGCACCGACTCGCCCGGGCGGTACGGCACGGGCGCGTGGCTCGTGCCGAACTCCACCAGGTCGGCGTCGGCGGCGCGCAGGGCCAGCGCCGCGCCGAAGACGGCCGCCGCGTCGGCGCGGTTCAGCTGCGAGCGCTGCGACAGCGGCGCCCACATGGAGCCGGACCGGTCGACCAGCACCAGGGTGCGGCCGGGCAGCGCGGGCACGTGTCCCAGCGAGTGGCCGAGCGCCTGCTCCAGCGGGTACGACCAGCGCAGCGACGGAGCGTGCTGGTACGCGGCCAGATAGCGGAACGGGAACTGGCGGGAGGCGGCGACGGCCTCCGGGTCGGAGATCCGCGCGGCGACGTCCGCGGCGACCCGGTCGCTCACGCCCGCCTCGTCGAAGTTCCTCAGATTGCGCAGGAGCGCCATCACGCCCATGGACGGGATGACCGCCTCCCAGGCGGCCGCGTCCAGCGGGCCCTGGAGCCAGCCGGCCAGGGCCTCCCAGGTCATGCCCGCCTCCGCCAGCCGCGCCGCGCCGTCCGGGCCGGTGACCACGGCGCGCCGCTCGGCGGCCGGCAGCTCCATCAGCGCCCGGTGGGCGGTGAGCATCCGGTCCGATGCGGGCGGGAGCGCGGTCTCGGGGTGGTGGCGGCGGTCCAGGGCGTACTGGAACAGCCCGCCCTGCCAGGGCCTGGCCGGGTCGGGTGCGGCGTGCACCAGGTTGAGGACGTCGCCGAACCGGTAGTCCTTGCCGGCCGTGTCGTACTTCAGCAGGGAGCGGGCGGTGTAGAGACGGCGGACGGCGTCGGCGATGCCGCGCTTGACGGGCTTGGGCACATTGCGCCCGTACCGGGAGGTCCAGTAGCCGAGCAGCTCGCCGGGCTCGTCCGCGCGCTGGAGGACGGAGGCGATGACCTGCCGGTTGGCGGGGCCCTCGGTGGCGGTGGCCTCCAGGCGCGCGTGGACGTACTCGGCGGCGCCGACGAGGGACGCGGTACGCATGTTGCCCTCACCGCGCAGCCAGCCCAGCAGGCCGGCGGTCCACTCGGGGTCCTCGACGGCGAGCTCGCGGACGAGGGTGGCGAACCGGTCGTCGCGGTCGCCGCCGGACTCGTAGAAGGTCGTCTGCGTGACGAAGTTGGCGACGGCGAGCAGGAACAGCTCGGAGCGCGGGTCGCGCAGCACACCGGCGCCGCCCTGGTGGGTGGTGGTGCGAGCGGTCGACCGGATCGGCGAGACCGCACGGCCGACGGCGGCGGCGGCGGTCCGGCGGACGTTGAAGCGTGCCATGTGAATTCCCCCCGAATTCGGTGGGGACGCACGGCGGACGGGGTGCCCGAGATCGCCTGCCGGCGACGGCCGTCATCACAGCCGCTCCACCTCGCTGAGCTACACCGGCGCACGGCCGGTGGCGGGATTCGAACCCGCGCCCTGCTGTCCCTGAGAAGTATCCGTCGCCTTCGCACCGGGCATCCCGTCCGCCGCGCCTCCCGAGATCAAGGTGGCCGCGGCGTGGTTTCTTGGGAAGGAAGTAGCCGCGACCGGCGCACCGGGAGGTGCGTTCCGTACTGGTGTCCAGAGTTCAAGGCCGGCGGAACCGACAAGGTGCTCTACCGACTGAGCTACCCCGGCCCGAAGCCGGGGACGGGACTCGAACCCGCGACCGCCCCATTGACAGTGGAAGTAGGTCCTGCCTTCGCACCTGGACGACGTTCACTGTAGGGAGGCGAACTGTCCGGCCGCCACGGATTATTCGGGTCCGCGGGTGGCTATGCGCCCGAGTCGCGGGTGTCGGCCATTCGTGTGACGCTCGCATCATGACGTGGGCATCGTGGACGACGACCGACGTGTACACGGGGCGTGGCGGGGTCCGGACCGACGAACTGGGCATCGTCACCGGCAATGTCACCGTGCACACCACCTGGGCGGGCGGCGAGGCACAGATCGCCGTCCAGTACAGCGGGGCCTCCGACTGGTTCACCATGACGGGCAGCCCCGTGCCGTGCCGCTCGGAGAGGGACAGCAGGGACCTGCACGAGGCGGTGGTGGAGGCGGTACGGGAGGGCGGCGGGGCCGTCGTCCCGTCACCGTCCCTGCCGTCCGCGTGACCGGATGGGCGACGCCGTCGCCCCCGCCCCACGGGCCCGGGGCCGCCGGGCGGACCGCGGGGGCCCGCGCACTACTCTGACTCCGTGACCACCACCGATTACGCGGCGTACATCGCCGGACTCCCCCGCGTCCTGGCCGGCGCGGCGGCGCTCCTCCGTGACGAGGAGGGCCGCGTCCTGCTGGTCGAGCCCAACTACCGGGACGGCTGGGCGCTGCCCGGCGGCACCGTCGAGTCGGACGCCGGGGAGACCCCGAGGCAGGCCGCCCGGCGGGAGACCCTGGAGGAGATCGGCCTGGACGTGGAGCTGGGCCCGCTGCTCGCGGTCGACTGGGTGCACGGAACGGCGCGGCCCCCCATCGTGGCGTACGTGTACGACGGCGGTGTGCTGGACGGCGATCGGATCCGGGCGATCCGGCTCCAGGAGGAGGAGCTGATCTCCTGGAAGCTGGTGGAGCGCGAGGACCTGCGGACGCACCTGCTCGGCTCGCTGGGCCTCCGTGTGACGGCGGCCCTCGACGCCCTGGCGGCGGGCCGGGGCCCCCTGGAACTGGAGAACGGCCGCCCGGTGGGGTGAGGCCGCCGGGCGCACCGCACGGCGGCGAATTCGGTTAGCGGTGGCGGGGAGGCGGTGCGTAGCCTCGGCGGCATGACTCTCGTCGCGATCCTCAGCGGTGCCGGTATCTCCACGGACTCCGGCATCAGTGACTACCGCGGCCCGAACGGGTTGTGGCGGCGCGATCCGGAGGCCGAGAAGCTGGTCACGTACGCGTACTACATGGCCGACCCGGACATCCGGCGCCGGGCCTGGCTGATGCGGCGCGACGCCGCGACGCCGAAGGCCGAACCGAACGACGCCCACCGGGCGATCGCGGAGCTGGAGCGGACGCCGGGCTTCGCGGTCCGCGTGATCACGCAGAACGTGGACGGGCTGCACCAGCTGGCCGGGATGCCGCCGCGCAAGGTGCTGGAACTGCACGGCACCGCGCGGGCGGTGGTGTGCACGGGGTGCGACGCGCGGTCGTCCATGGAGGAGGCGCTGGCCCGGGTCGAGGCGGGTGAGGACGACCCGGCGTGCGAGGCGTGCGGCGGGATCCTGAAGTCGGCGACGGTGATGTTCGGCCAGCGGCTGGACCCGGTGGTGCTGGGTGAGGCGATGGGGATCGCCAAGGCCGCCGAGGTGTTCGTCGCGGTCGGCTCGACGCTCCAGGTGCAGCCCGCCGCGTCGCTCGCCGGGATCGCGGCGGACCACGGGGCGCGGCTGGTCATCGTGAACGCCGAGCCGACACCGTACGACGAACTGGCCGACGAGGTCGTGCGCGAGCCCATCGGCACGGCTCTGCCAAAGCTGCTCAAGCGCCTCTGAGCGGGCGGCGCCGGGTGGGCGTCAGAAGAGGGCGTCCGCGGCCGGGGTGGCGGCGCCTAGGGCGCCTTCGAACGCGAGCAGGCGCTGCTTGCGTTCGAGTCCGCCGCCGTAGCCCGTGAGGCCGCCGCTGGCGCCGATGACACGGTGGCACGGGACGATGATGCCGACGGGGTTCTTGCCGTTGGCGAGTCCGACGGCACGCGAGGCGCCGGGCCGGCCGAGCATCTCGGCGAGTTCGCCGTACGAACGGGTCTCGCCGTACGGGATCGTGCGCAGCTGCTCCCAGACGCCGCGCTGGAACGGCGTACCGGAGAGGTGCAGCGGCAGGTCGAACTCGGTGAGCTCGCGGGCGTAGTAGGCGTCGAGCTGGCGGATCACCTCGCCGAAGGGACGGGGGTCCGGGTCACCGAAGGTCTCCTCCGGTGGGCGGTGGCGCTGGGCAGTCATGTAGAGGCCGCTGAGGGCGCCGTCGGTGGCGACGAGGGTGAGCGGGCCGTACGGGCTGTCGACGACGGTGTGCCGGCGGTTCATCGGCGGACTTCCTTACGCGGGCAGGTGGTTGATCGGATGGGTGTCGGTCGCCCACAGGTACTGGACGGCGTAGGCGCGCCACGGCCGCCAGGCGGCGGCGCGGGACGTCAGGGCGGCCGGGGTGGACGGCAGGCCGAGGCCGGCGGCGGCGCGCCGGACGCCGAGGTCGGTGGGGAGGAAGGCGTCGGGGTCGCCGAGGGCACGCATGGCGATCACCTCGACCGTCCAGGGGCCGAACCCGGGCAGGGCGGCGAGCCGCGCGCGGGCCTCGTCCCAGTCGCTGCCGGGGCCGAGCGGCAGCGAGCCGCCGGCGAGGGCGCCGATCAGGGTGGTGAGCGTGGTGCGGCGGCTGCGGGGCAGCGCGAGCGCCTCGGGATCGAGCGCGGCCAGCGCCTCCGGGTCCGGGAACAGGTGGGTGAGCCCGCCCTCCGGGTCGTCGACGGGCGTGCCGTGGGCGGTGACCAGCCGGGCGGCGTGGGTGCGCGCGGCGGCGGTGGAGACCTGCTGGCCGAGGACCGCCCGTACGGCGAACTCGGCGGCGTCGACGGTACGGGGGACGCGCCGGCCGGGCGCCTTGTCGACCAGGGGCGCGAGGAGGGGGTCGGTGCGGAGCTGGTCGTCGACCGCGACGGGGTCGGCGTCCAGGTCGAGCATCCAGCGGCAGCGGCTGATGGCGAGCGTGAGGTCGCGCGGGTCGGTCAGCGACAGCCGGCAGGCGATGTGGTCCGGGCGGGGGGCGAGGGCGACGATGCCGTGGCCGTGCGGCAGGGCGAGGGTGCGCCGGTAGGCGCCGTCGTGCCACTCCTCAACGCCGGGGACGGCGGTCGCGGCCAGGTGGCCGAAGAGGTTGTCGGGATTGAGGGGTGCTCGGTACGGGAGCCGGAGGGCGATGACGCCGGGCGTCCCCTGAGCCGTACCGGTGCCGTGGCCGTCCTGGGCGCGGCCGGCGCGGGCGCGCAGTTCGCTCGGGGCGAGGGCGAAGACCTCGCGCACGGTGTCGTTGAAGGTGCGCACGGACGCGAACCCGGCGGCGAAGGCGACGTCGGCCATGGGCAGTTCGGTCGTCTCGATGAGGAGGCGGGCCGTCTGGGCGCGCTGGGCGCGGGCCAGGGCGAGCGGCCCGGCGCCCAGCTCGGCGAGCAGCTGGCGTTCGATCTGGCGGGTCGAGTAGCCGAGCCGGGCGGCCAGGCCGGGAACGCCCTCGCGGTCGACGATGCCGTCCCGGATGAGGCGCATGGCGCGGGCGACCGCGTCGGCGCGGGCGTTCCACTCCGGCGAGCCGGGGCTGGTGTCGGGCCGGCACCGCTTGCAGGCGCGGAAACCGGCCTGCTGGCAGGCGGCGGCGCTCGCGTAGAACACCATGTTCTCGGCTTTCGGCGGCACGACCGGGCAGCTGGGGCGGCAGTAGATGCGGGTGGTCAGGACGGCGGTGAAGAACCAGCCGTCGAATCGGGCGTCCTTGGACCGGACGGCCCGCACGCAGCGCTCGGTGTCGGTGTGCATGCCTCCCAGCATCGAGCACCGTGGCCGGGCACCGCTGGCGGAAATGCGACATCAGCCTCGCTCTGCCAGGGATACGCCGATTCCCGGCGGACGTCTGTCACCCCATGAGAGCGTCTCGTCACGCCACGCGCGACACCCCCCGGGGGGAATGCGCGACCGAGCGCCTGCTTCTCGCCCCCCAGCCACGACCTGCGGGCACAGACGGAGGAGCTGCGCGCCGGTGCGGCCCCGCCGCCCCGGCCGAGTGGCCGGGGCGGGGGTCCATTGCTGGGCGGTGGTCGGCCACCCCGAGCTGCGGACCGTGCTCGCCGATGCCCGGTTCGCCCCCTCCCCCGCGCACTGTCGGGCGCCGCGGGACGGGGAGGTCCCGCCCGACCGGCCGATGCCGGCGCACTTGACCCGCAGGTGGATGCCGACCGCCGACGGCGCCGGGCACCGGCGGCTGCGGCAGGCGATGTCCGCGGCGTTCAGGCCCCGCCGGGCGGAGGGACTCCGGGTAGGGGCGGCGCGCAGGGCGGGCGGGGCACGTTATCCGATCGGCGGAAAACAGCAGGTATGAGCGCCCGGAGCCGGGGCAGACGGAGGTCACGGCCCCGTCGTGTCTCCCCCGTCGCGACGGGGCCGCCCCCTCCCCCTCCCGGCCGGGATCAACCCGGCCGGGCTCGCCCTGCCCGGCCGGGGCCCGCGCCGGCCCGCTGCCCGCTCGGCGCGGCCGGGTTCAGCTCCGTCCGGTCAGCGACGACGCCGAGGGGACGACGACTCCGTACAGGTCACCGATCGTGGCGAGAGCGCTTCGGTGGAGTTCCGCGGCGGATACCGCGAACTCCCCCCCGCCCAAGGACCGCGTGGCACAGGCGTCGGCAACGACGGTGGGCCGGTTCCCCCGCAGGAACGCCCCGGAGGCGGTGGACGCCACGCACATGTGGGTCATGAAGCCGGCGATGACGACGTCCTTGTTCCCGGCGGCGTCGACGCGGTCGCCGAGATCGGTGCCGATGAACGCGTCGGGGACGGTCTTGGCGACGACGGGCTCCCCCTCGGCCGGCGCGACGAGGGGGTGGATCCGGCCGATGTCGGCCCGGATGTCGTACGGGGTCCCCTCGCCGCCGTCGTTGACGACGTGGATGACCGTGGCGCCCGCGCTCCTGGCCCGGGCCAGGAGCGCGGCGGCGGAGTCGAGGGCGGCCCGCCATCCCGTCAGCTCCATCACGCCCCGCGTGTAGGTGTTCTGGAAGTCGACCAGGATCAGCGTCGCGCCGGGGAGCGAGGCCGGGGCCGGGTCGAAGCCGTTGAGTTCCCGCAGAGTTGTCGTAGGCATTGCTGTACCTTCTTGGGCCGCTTGTCGAATGGTCCGGCCACCGCGCGATGACGTGATCCACGCTACGATCCGGCTCATATGGCGGCAATGTCACACGACTTGCAGAAACGGACATGACCCGCCGTGTCTCGGCCCCTCACCACCGAACCGGACGGAGATCCCCGTGCACGTCGTGGAACGGCTTGTCGTCGTCGTCCTCTTCGACGGCGTCGACCTGCTGGACGTCACGGGCCCCGCGGAGGTGTTCTCCCTGCTGCGGCGGGAGGTCGAGGACGCGCGGCCCTACCGGGTCGTCCTGGCCGCCGCGACGACGGATCCCGTCACCACGGCCGCCGGGGTCCGGGTGCTTCCCGACCTCACCTTCGACGAGGCGTCCACCAGGAGCATCGACACCCTGCTCGTGCCCGGTTCGGTCGAGTCGGACGACCGGCGGCAGGTGCGGGCCGTCACCGACCCCGAGGTGGTCCGCCGGGTGAAAACCCTCGCCGGCCGGTCACGGCGCGTGGCGTCCGTCTGCGTGGGTGCCCATCTCCTCGCGGCCGCCGGGCTGCTCGACGGCCGCCGCGCCACAACGCACTGGTCGACCGCGCGGCAGCTCGCCGCCGAGCACCCGTCGGTCGAGGTGGACGCCGACCCGATCTTCATCCGCGACGGCGACGTCTGGACCGGCGCCGGCATCACCGCCTGCCTCGACCTGTCCCTCGCGCTGGTCGCCGAGGACTTCGGCGAGGTGGTGGCGCTGCGCGTGGCCCGGCAGCTCGTGATGTACCTGAAGAGGCCGGGCGGCCAGAGCCAGTTCAGCGTCCCCCTCGAACCGGTGTCGACGACACGGCGCATGGAGGGTCTGCGCCACTTCGTCGCGCGCAACGTCACCGAGCACCTCACGGTCCCGGTCCTCGCCCGCCACGCGCACGTCAGCGAGCGGCAGCTCACCCGGATCTTCAAGGACGAGCTCGGCACCACCCCGGCCGCCTACATCGAGGCGGCCCGCGTCGAAGTGGCCCGCACGCACCTGGAGTCCACCGACGCCACGCTGGAACGCGTGGCGTCCGCCAGCGGGTTCGGCACGACGGACACCCTCATCCGCGCCTTCCGCCGCCGCCTCAACACGACGCCCTCGGAGTACCGCGGCCGGTTCCGGCGCGCGCCCGGGAGCGGCTCCCCCGACATGCCCACCCGGGAGGCCGGACGACGTCACCCGGAGACCGCGCCATGACCGCGTCTCGGCGGCTGTCCGCCGGCACCGCCGGCTAAGCCCCGGCACTCGTCCCACCGGGTGCACGGACCACCGGGTGCCCACGACGTCGCCCTCGCCCCCACCGGCGAGCGGGTCTCCTGCCGCTGCCGCGCCATCGGCCGGGGAGGACGAGCAGGGCAGCCGCGCCACGGCCGGGGAGGCGGTCATGGTGCGGGGCCGGGCGGCGCGGCGGCTCCGTGGCGTCAGCCGACCTGCCGGGCGAACGCCTCAAGGGCCCGGTCGTCGAAGAGGACGAACCTGACGTCCTCCACTCGGGTCTTCGCCGTCCGTACGGCCGTCACGGCGATGCGGGCGGCGTCCTCCATGGGCCAGCGGTACACGCCCGTCGAGATGGCGGGGAAGGCGACCGTACGGGCGCCCAGTTCGTCGGCCACCCGGAGGGACTCGCGGTAGCAGGAGGCCAGCAGCTCGGAGCGGTCCTCCTCCGCCGAGTGGACCGGCCCCACGGTGTGGATCACCCACTGTGCGTGGAGGCGGCCGGCGGTGGTGGCGACGGCCCGGCCGGTGGGGAGGCCGCGGCCGTACCCGGAGGCGCGCAGTGCCCGGCACTCGGCGAGGATGTCGGGGCCGCCCCTGCGGTGGATGGCGCCGTCGACGCCGCCTCCGCCGAGCAGGGAGGAGTTGGCGGCGTTGACGAGGGCGTCGACGTGCTGCTCGGTGATGTCGCCGCGTACCGGCGTGATGTTCACCGCGGGGCCTTTCGCAGGTGGCGCCAGACCGCCTTGGCCGCGTTGTGTCCCGACATGCCGTGGACGCCGGGGCCGGGAGGGGTCGCGGAGGAGCAGATGAAGACGGCCGGATGCGGGGTGTGGTAGGGGAACAGGGAGAGCCGGGGACGCAGCAGCAGTTGGAGGCCACTGGCCGCGCCACAGGCGATGTCGCCGCCCACGTAGTTGGCGTTGCGGCTGGCGAGCTCGGGCGGGCCGGCGGTGGCACGCGCCAGGACGAGGTCGCGGAAACCGGGGGCGAACCGCTCGATCTGGCGCTCCATGGCCTCCGTGAGGTCGCCTTCCCAGGCGTGCGGGACGTGTCCGTAGGCCCAGAAGACGTGCTTGCCCTCGGGCGCGCGGGACGGGTCGACCAGGCTGGGCTGGGCGGTGATCAGGAACGGGGTGCGGGGGGCGGTGCCGCCGGACGCCTGGTCCAGGGCGGCGCCGATGTCGCGGCTGCCGGGGCCCACCTGGATGGTGCCGGCGCGGCGCGCTTCGGCGGCGGTCCAGGGGACCGGCCCGTCCAGCGCGTAGTCGATCTTGTAGACGGAGGCGCCGTAGCGGTACCGGTCGTAGAACCGGCCGAAGCCGGCGATACGGGCCAGCGCGGTCGGCGAGGTGTCGAAGACGTACGCGCGGGCGGGCGGCAGGTCGTCGAGCCGCTTGACCTCGTAGGAGGTGTGGACGCCGCCGCCGAGGTCCGTCACATACGCGGCCAGGGCGTCGGAGATGGCCTGGGAGCCGCCGCGCGGGAGCGGCCAGCCGCCGGCGTGGGCGGCGAGCGCGAAGACGAGGCCGACCGCGCCGGTGGCCAGGCCGCCGAGCGGGGCGATCACATGGGCGACGAGCCCGGCGAACAGGGCGCGGGCCCGGTCGTCGCGGAACCGGCGCGTCAGCCAGGTGGAGGGCGGCAGGCCGGCGAGGCCGAAGCGGGCGAGGGTGACCGGGTCGCGCGGCAGGGCCGTGAGGGGCAGGGACATGAAGTCCCGGGCAAGGGTGTCCCACTTGCCGAGGTAGGGCTCGACGAGGCGGCGGTACGCGCCGGCGTCCCGGGGCCCGAAGGAGGCCGCCGTCTCGGCGACGGAACGGGACAGGACGGCGGCCGTGCCGTCGTCGAAGGGGTGCGCCATGGGCAGTTCGGGGTGCAGCCACTCCAGGCCGTACCGGTCGAGGGGCATGGCTTTGAAGGCGGGTGAGCCCACGCCGAGCGGGTGGACGGCGGAGCACGGGTCGTGCCGGAAGCCGGGGAGCGTGAGCTCCTCGGTCCTGGCCCCGCCTCCGACGGTGTCAAGGGCCTCGAACACGGCGACGGAGAAGCCGCGGCGGGCCAGTTCGGCGGCAGCGGTCAGCCCGTTGGGCCCTGCCCCCACGACGACGGCATCGAGCATCGACGGCACGTTGGGACTCCTTCGTCAGCCGATGGCCAAGGTATCTCAGGATATTGGGCCGGTGGGCGGCCCGGGCGGCGGGAGGGGCGACGGCCGGACCGGCCCCTCCCCCGCGCCGGGCCACGCGCCCAAAAACCGCGTCCGGAACCGCGTCCGCACACCGCTCCGGGCCACCGCCCGGAGGGCCCGAGCGTCCGGGTCCGCCTATCGGCCGGCCAGCAGGCCGCGTATGCGGTCGGCGGTGGCCCGGTCCCGGGCGGCGGTGAACGGCAGGGCGTTGGCGCCCGTGACCCGGAACGGGGAACCCGTCAGGGTGGCGTGGGCGCCGCCCGCCTCCTCGACCAGGAGGAGGCCCGCCGCGTGGTCCCAGGCGTACTCCCAGGAGAAGACCACCGCGTCCAGCTCGCCGCGCGCCACGGCCAGGTACTCCAGCCCGGCCGAGCCGCACGGGCGGGTGTGGACGCCCTCGGCGTCCAGGCCCAGGAGCGCGGCCTTCTGGTCGGCGGTGGTGTAGTCGGGGTGGGACGTCGCGACCCGGAGCACCGCGCCCGGTACGGGCGCGCCCGCCCGTATCCCGGTGCCGTTCAGCCGGGCGCCGTGCCCGCGCACCGCGACGGCCATCTCGTCCAGCGCCGGGGCGTACGTCCAGGACGCCAGCACCTCGCCGCGCACCGCCAGCGCGACGAGCGTGCAGAACCCGGGGTCGCCGTGCGCGAAGTGCCAGGTGCCGTCGACCGGGTCGACGATCCACACCGGCGCGTCGCCCTTGAGCGCCTCGTACACCGCGGGGTCGGCGTGGACGGCCTCCTCGCCGACCACCACCGAGCCGGGCAGCAGGCGGGTGAGCGAGGCGGTCAGGTGGGCCTCGGCGGCCCGGTCGGCGACGGTCACGAGATCGTGGGGGCCGCTCTTCTCGAGGACCTCGTGCGTGGCGAGCCGTCGCCAGCGGGGCACGACTTCGGCGGCGGCGGCGTCGCGCACCGCCTCCTCGGTCGCGGCGGACAGGGTCCCGGAACCGTCGAGAAGCTCATCGATCATGCGTCCAGCTAAGCACGCCGCGCTGACAACCCGGCCGTGGCCGGGTGACCGGCGGGCGGCGGCTCAGCGGCCCACCGCGTAACCCTGCATCCCCCGGGGGTTGGCCGCCGCCGACAGGATCCCGGTGCGCGGGTCCCGGGCCACCGCGCACAGCCGCCCCTCCGTCCAGGGCCCGCCGACCGTGACGTCGTGGCCCCGGCGGCGCAGGTCCTCCACGACGGCCGGGTCCATGCGGGACTCGACGGTGAGCCCGCCGGGCCGCATGCCGCGCGGGTGGAAGGAGCCGGGGAAGGAGTCGTTGTGCCAGCCGGGCGCGTCGATCGCGGCCTGGAGGTCCAGCCCGCCGTGGGTGACGGCGAGGAAGAAGTGCAGCTGCCACTGGTCCTGCTGGTCGCCGCCCGGTGTGCCGAACGCCACGACCGGCACGCCGTCGCGCAGCGCCAGGGACGGGGTGAGGGTGGTGCGGGGGCGGCGGCCGGGGGTCAGCGAGTTCGGCAGCCCGGGGTCCAGCCAGGCCATCTGGAGCCGGGTGCCGAGCGGGAAGCCGAGTTCGGGCACGACCGGATTGGACTGGAGCCAGCCGCCGCTGGGCGTGGCGGCGACCATGTTGCCCCACCGGTCGACGACGTCGATGTGGCAGGTGTCGCCGCGGGTGGTGCCGTCGAGGGCGACCGTCGGCTCGCCGGCGCCTGCGGCGGTGGGGGCGGCCGGTGCGCCGGGGCTCGGCCGGCCCCGGGCCACCGCCATGGTGTGCTCGCTCAGCCGCGGCGGCCGTCCGCCGGGGCTGCCGGGGCGCAGCTCGTGGGAGGCCGCCTCGCCGACGAGGGCGCGCCGTTCGGCGTTGTACGGTCCGGACAGCAGGGTGCCGAGCGGGACGTCGGCGGCGTCGCCGTACCAGGCCTCACGGTCGGCCATGGCGAGCTTGCAGCCCTCGACCAGCAGGTGGACGTAGTCGGCGGAGCCGTACGGGGGCAGCTCGTCCGGCAGCAGGGCCAGTTGCTGGAGGAGGACGGGGCCCTGGCTCCAGCCGCCCGCCTTGCACACGGTCCAGCCGTTCCAGTCGTACGTGACGGGGTCCTCGTAGCCGGCGGACCAGCCCGCTAGTGTCCTGCGCCGGGAATTCGATTAAGATATGAGGCCAGGCGTTCGAGGATCTCGTCGGCGCTCTTCGTCCATGTGAAGGGGCGGGGGTTC
>NZ_JBWKJV010000008.1:0-227303 GCF_056432045.1 Streptomyces sp. NPDC045701
CAGTACCGGTGGTTCTCGGTGGAGGTGACGGTGCCCACCCGGCGGGAGTCCCCCTCGCCGGCGGCGACGGTCAGGCGGACGAACGCCTTGTCCGTATACGAGGAGGTGAACGGCACCGAGAGGACCGGCCGGGGCAGCGTCAGCTCGGCCTCGCCACCCGGGTCGGTGGCCAGGACGAGGTCACCGGCGCGCACGTCCTCGATCGCCTTGTGCGAGCCGTCCGACATCAGCACCGGCGTGCCGGCCGGGAAGCTGTTGCACTCGAAGACGACGTCGCCCTTGCGCGCGCCCCGGATGTCGTCCGGGACGAGCTTGCCGCCGAGCTTGAGCCAGCGCAGCACGGCCAGGGAGCCGAGACCCCGGTCGAAGCCGCTGAGGTGCTCGCCGGTCACCAGGTCCTTGCCGGTGACGGCCTCGACGATGCCCTTGCCGTCCCCGATGCCCGGCAGCAGGCCGAGCAGGACCGACATGCGGCGCTGCTGCTCCTCGCTGTCCAGGCCGGAGGAGCCGTCGCTCCAGGTCTTGCCGAGGTCGGAGAAGTCGAACTCGAAGGCGGGCACCTCGCGGAGCTTCTCGGCGGCCTTCTTGATGCCGGGGACGACCTTGTTCATGTCGTCGAGGGCCTTGTTGGCTTCGCCGACACCCTGGTTGAGCTGGTCCATGCCCTTGTTGGCCTTGGCGATGGACCTGTTCATGTCGTCGAGCGAGCGGTTGATGTCGTCGACGGCGTCGTTCATCGTGTTCAGCCCGCGGTTCATCTGCGCGAAGCCCGCGTTGATGTCGTCGAGCGCCTTGTTGATGCCGGCGAGGCTGCCCTTGACGCCGTCGACCGCCGCCTGGAACTTCGGGTCACCGACGATCTTCGCCAGCATCAGGACCAGCTGGATCAGCATCAGCGTCAGCTGGATCATGACCAGGATGGTCTCGATCGTCTCCAGGACGTCCTTGATCAGCTTGTCGATGTCGGACTGGGCGCCGGCGGCGACCGCCCGGATCTGGCCCTCGACCTTCTTGCGGTACTCGGGGTCCGCGATGGTGGTCGGGTCCTGCTTGAGGGCCTCCTTCAGTTGCTCGAGTCCGGCGATCTCCTTCTTCACCGTGCCGAAGTGCTCGACGGTGTCCTTGTGGAGGTAGTGGATGCCGTACGCGAACAGGCCGATGCCCGCGCCGACTTTCACGGCCTTGCCGGCGAAGTCGCGGTAGCAGGCGGGCTTCTCCAGGAGGGGCAGCTTGCCGCAGCCGGAGAGGGCGGCGGTTTCCCTGACCACGGAGGCGAGCCGGTCGGCGTCGAGTTCGGCCTCCGCGCGGGCGAGCTTCTTCTCCGTGGCGACGAGCTGGATGCTCTGTGCGGCGAGCGCGCTGTCCTTCCCCATGCCCAGCGTCACGAAGAGGCTGAGCAGGAGGAGGAAGGAGACGCCCCGCAGTCTCGAATAGTGGTACATGTACGTCCCGTGCCGGAGGGCGCGGCGCTCCACCGGATGGTCGGTCCGGCGCGCCCGGCGCCCTGTGTTCCCCCAGGGGGACGCGACGCGTCGTGGACGCGGTGACCCCCCGATTACCGATGAGTAGCATAAGGCCTCGGCGGACCGCTCGATCATCCGGGGACGATGCCCGGGAGCGGCCGGACGGCCGCACCGCCCCGACCACCGGTGACGGCACCCCACGGCTGTGGACGGACGGCAACGGCGGCGGCCACGCGCGGCGTTGTCCGCTGCCACGGCGGCGACCGGGCGCGGTGCTTTCCGGCCGCTACGGCGGCGGCAAGGCGTGGCGCCGTAACGGCCGCTGCGGAGGCGCCGCCCGGCCGCGCTGCTCGCCCCGCCCGTGCCGTGCCGTCGTACGGCCGCTCAGTGGCGGTCCCGGCCCCTGCGCCGCTCCAGGAGCGCCTGGATCTCGGCTCCTTCGGCGGCTCGCGCCTCCGCGCGGTGCCGCTGGAGCCGCGTGCTCGCGTCCCGCTCGACGAGTTGGCCGTCCAGGTTCTCCGTACGGGGCCCGCGGTCCCGCCGGACGAGTACGGCGGCCAGCACGGCCACCACGGCTCCCGCACCGATCAACAGCCCCACGGACACCGCCCCCTCCGTAGATCGTGGCGTCACGCTACCCGGCGGACGCCGCACGGACCAGGCCGCGCGTGGTCGTCACCGCGCCGGCCGGAGCGCCTGCGACCGCAGCGGCTTCGACCGGTTCACGGAGCACCTGGGCGCATATGCGGTGGATAGTCCTACTGGATCAGGCCATCCGTCGTACCGGATGATCACGGATGAGACACCGGAACGGGAGTACGAAGCACGCCGAGCCGGCGCGTTGCCGCGCCACCCGCGACAGATGGAGACCCCCACCCGTGATAGTTCCGCCGCTCTTCTCCCCCATACCGCCCGCCATCCATCCGCGCCATCCCGACGTCGAGGCGCGCACGACGGCGTGGGCCGAGGCACACCGGATCGGGTCCGACGAGCTGCGCCGGCGGCTCGTCCAGCACGCGATCGGCTCGTTCGCCGCGCGCGTCATGCCGACCGGACGCGAGGAAGTGGTGCAGCTGATGGCCGACTTCGTCCTGTGGTTGTTCGGTGTCGACGACGGCTGCTGCGAGGAGGCGGAACTCGGCCGGCGCCCGGGAGACCTCGCGGAAACGCTTCACCGCCTGCTGCGGGTCGCGCAGAACCCGGAGGCGCCCGTGCTGCTCGACGACCCGCTGGCCGACGGCCTGCGCGACCTGCGGGCCCGGGTCGACGAGTACGGCACGGCTGGCCAGGCCGCGCGGTGGGTGTCCCACCTGCGGGAGTACTTCTTCTCGGTGGTGTGGGAGGCGTCCCACCGCGGCGCCGGGACCGTGCCCGGCCTCTCGGACTACACCCTGATGCGGCTGTACGACGGCGCGACCACGGTGGTCTTCCCCCTGCTGGAGATGGCGCACGGGTACGAACTGCAGCCGTACGAGCGCGACCACCGGGCGGTGCGCGCCGCCGAGGAGATGGCCTCGTTCGTCATCACCTGGGACAACGACATCCTGTCCGACCACAAGGAGCGGGGCGCGGGCGGCTACTTCCTCAACGTGCTGCGGGTCCTGGAGGAGGGCGGCCTCACCCAGAGGGAGGCGATGCGTACGGCCATCGCCCAGCGCGACCGTGTCCTGCTCGCCTTCGTCCGGCTCGCCGATCACCTCTCCGCGGCGGGCAGTCCCCAGATACGGCAGTACATGGCGGGGCTGCGCGACTTCGTCCGCGGTTCGCAGGACTGGGGCATCAGCTCCGTCCGCTACACGACGCCGGACGACCCGGCGGGGCTGCCCGTCGCGTTCACGGACACCCCCACCGACGACAGCCGGGAGCCACTGCCCATCGACGCGGTCTGCTGGTGGTGGGACGTGGTGCCCCAGGGCCCGGCCCCGGCGGAGCGCCCGGTGGCGCCCCGGCCGGGCGGGGGACGGCTGGTCGGCACCGCCTGACCCGCGCGCCCCGCGCGGGCCCGGCTCCGCGCGCGCCGCGCCGTAACGCGGTCACCGGCGGGCGACCACGGTCATGGGGATGCGGTCGGCGTGCGCGACCGCCGACGCGACCTCTCGGGGCGTGTGCCCCGCCACGGGGACGAGCCGCCACTGGCGGAGAATGGTCGCGACGGCGATGGTCGCCTCGGTCCAGACGAACAGGTCGCCGATGCACTTGCGGTTCCCGGCCCCGAAGGGGATGTACGCACGGCGGCCCGGGCCCTCGGCCTGCCGTTCGGGCAGCCATCTGTCGGGGTCGAAGCGGTCGGCGTTCTCGTACAGCCCGGGATCGCGGTGCAGCGCGTACAGGCTGAACGCCACTTCGGTGCCGGCCGGCATGTCCACCCCGCCCAGGGTGACGGGCTCGGTGGTCCGCCGCATCAACAGCGTGACGCCGTGCAGCCGGACGACCTCGTCGATCACCCTGCGGATGCCCCTCAGTTCGGGGACGTGCAGCGCGGTGACCGGTCCGTCACCGACGACCCGGTGGATCTCGGCGACCAGGTCCTCCTCCACGTCGGGGCGGGCGGCCAGCTCGTGGAAGGCCCACGCGAGGGTGGCCGCCGTGGTCTCGGCGCCCGCGAACAGGATGGTGGCCAGCTCGTCCCGCACTTGGACGTCCGACATACGGGTGCCGCTCTCCTCGTCCCGGGCGGCCAGGAGCAGTGACAGCAGGTCGTCGTGGTCCGTGGCCCCGGCCGCCCGCGAGGTGGCCACCACCTCGTCGATCACCGCGCGCAGCCCGGCCGCCGCCCGGTCGAACCGGCGGTTGGCGGGGATGGGCAGCCGGTCGAGCAGCTTCGGGGAGGCGGCGCGTACGAGGAGGTTGGTCAGCAGCACCGGCAGGTTCTTGCGCACGGCGTCGACGGCCGGGAGGCCGATGTCGGTGGAGAACAGCGTGCGCGCCAGGGTCTCGACCGCGTACCCGGCCATGGCCGGTTCCAGGTCGATGACGTCTCCCGGCGCCCAGGAGTCCGCGAGGGTTCGGGCGTTGTCGCTCATGATCTCGGAGTAGCCGGCGATGCGCTCCCGGGAGAACATGGGCTGGATCATCCGGCGGTGCTTCCTGTGCAGCTCGCCGTCCGAGTTGGCGAGCCCGTTCCCGGCCAGGGGCCGCAGCCGGTCGAAGAAGCGGCCCTTCTCGAACTTCCCGGCCTGCCGGACCGTCACCTCGTGCACCAGATCGGGCGTGGTCACCACGTACATGGGCATCGTGCCCAGGTCCACGCGTATCAGGTCGCCGTACTGCCGCAGGGAGGACAGGAAGCCCAGGGGGTCGCGCCACAGCGCGAGGGCGTGACCGAGGAGCGGTACCGCTCCGGGAACGCGGGGAACGGACGCGATAGGCCGCAGCTCAGCGACGTGCGACATGCGGAATCCTCTCAGGCGGGGGTCCGGCCGCCGGACGGAGCTCCCGGCCGGCAGCCGGAGCGAGGGCGGAGCCGCGCGGGTGCGCGGCGCCATGTCCCCAAGCAAGATCATCGGTACCCAAGTCTCCACGCGCTCTACCCCACTTGGGACGGGGGCCGCCTGCTTGGCAGGTGCACGGTGACAGTAAGCTGCGGATCATTGACCTTTCGTCATCCCGGTGCGGGCGCCGTCCGAGCCGCCCGCCGCTGCCCGGAGGCCACGTGACCACCCCTCCCCATGCCCCGACCGGCTCCACCGCGGCGGCCCCCGTCGGCTGCCCGGCGCACGCCCGGGCCGCCGGCGGCCTTCGCCCGCTGTACGGCCCGGAGGCGGAGGCGCAGCCCTACGCCCTGTACGAGCAGCTCCGCGAGGAGCACGGGGCAGTGGCGCCCGTGCTGCTGTACGGGGGCGTTCCGGCCTGGCTGGTCCTGGGTCACCGGGAGAACCTGGAGGTGATGCGTTCGCCGCGCTTCTCCTCCGACTCCCGGCACTGGCACGCCATCCGCGAAGGCTCCCTGTCCGCGGACTCGCCCCTCCTGCCCATCACCGCCTGGCAGCCGCTGGTCGCCCTGACCGACGGCACGGAGCACGCCCGTCTCCGGCAGGCCGTGACGGAAAGCCTGGCCCGGGTCAACCGGCACCGGCTGCGCAGGTACATCACGCGCTACACGACCCGCCTCCTCGACGACTTCGCCGGTGCCGGACGGGCCGATCTCGTGGCCGATTTCGCGAGGAAGCTCCCGGCGCTGGTCGTCTGCCAGCAGTTCGGCATCCGGGAGGAGGACGCCCTGGCCGTGGGCGCGGCCGTGAGCGACATGGTCGCTGGCGGGGAGTCGGCCCTCCGGAGCAACCGGCTCGTCGTCGGGATGATGGACGAACTGGTGCGGGAGAAGAAGCAACGGCCCGGTGACGACCTGGCCAGCTGGCTGCTGCTGCACCCCTCCGGGCTGACCGAGGAGGAGGTCCGTGAGCACCTGCGCCTGGCGCTCGTCGCCGCGCTGGAGCCCACCGCCAACCTGATCGCCAACACGCTGCGCATGGTTCTGACCGACCAGCGCTTCCGCGGTCACCTGTCCGGCGGGCAGATGACCCTGCCCGACGCGCTGGACCACGTCCTGTGGGATCACCCGCCGCTCTCGGTGGTGCCGACCCGGTGGGCGACGGGCGACACCCAGCTGGGCGGCAAGCGCATCATGACGGGCGACATGGTGATGCTCGGCCTCGCGGCCGGCAACGTCGATCCGGGGATCCGACCGGACCTCACGGTGCCCATGCACGGCAACCGCTCCCACCTCTCCTTCGGTGCGGGACCGCATGAGTGCCCCGGTCAGGACCTCGGCCGCGCCATCGCGGAAACAGGCATCGACCTGCTGCTGGAACGGATCCCCGACCTCCGGCTGTCCGTCACGGACGACGAGTTGCAGGTGGTGGGTACGTGGATGTCGCGCCGGCTGACCGGCCTGCCCGTCACGTTCACGCCCCAGCACCGGCCGAGGGTGACGGTGGGCGTCGCGCGGCCCGACGCGGCCCCGGCGCGGCCCGACACGGCTCCGGCCCTGGCCCCGCCCGGCGCGGCCCCGGCGCGGCGGGCACCGTCCCGCGGCCGGTGGTTCCGGCCCCGGTAGCCCACCGGCGGGCGCCGGCGCCGTGGCCCCCTGCCGGGGAATCAGGACCGGGCGGTTTCGGTCCGCGGGCCGGCGGAACGGCCCGGAGCAGCTCCCCCAGGGGGCGCGGGCCGGACGCCCACGCGGGCCGGGGCGCGGCGGTCGACGACGCGGGTACGACGAGACCCGGAGGACCCAGCGGTGGGCCGCCAACCGGTCGACGGCGGCCCTCACGAGGACGACGGCCAGGAACACCGCCACGAGGCCCGGGCGGGCGGGCGTCGGCGCCCCGCCGCCTGCCTGGCCTCGGATGCCAGGTCGCCGGCCGCAGCCCCCTCGCGCGCGGGGGCTCACCGGTCGGCACCGGGTGGCCGCTCCCGCGCGCGGGGCACGTACGCACGCGTGCCGCCCGTGCGGCGGTCAGGCGCGCGAAGGGTCGACGCACCGCGCCACCGTGCTCAACCCCGTTCAGCACGGTGACGCGGTGATCGCGCCCCCGTACCCGTACGGGGGCTGTGCCACGGCGTCATGCCGCCGGGCACGGCTTCACAGGCCGTTGTTCTCCGGAACACGGTCTCCCCCTCGCGCGGCGGACTTCAGGTCGTCGGTCCGCCGCTGCTCGACTATGGCCCCGACCGGGGGGTCGGGGCCATGGGGAGAAGTACGTATGGACGGGAAGACGACGGCCCGGCTCGGCGCGCCCGTACCCCCTGCCCGGCGCGGCGAGGGCCGCCTTCAGGGGGACTGGAGGGCCAGCCGGACCGCGAAGCCGATCAGGAGCACGCCGGTGACCTGCTCGACACGGGCCCGCACCCGTGGTCTGCGCAGCACCTTGCCGAGCCGGTCGACCGTGACCACGTACAGGCTGAACCACAGCAGGTAGAGGGCGGCGAACACCAGCGAGAGCGCCATCGCGCGCGGCAGCACGTTCCCGGTCGCCGGCAGGAACTGCGGCAGGAAGGTCACGAAGAAGAGCGCGACCTTCGGGTTGAGGGCGTTGGAGAGGAAGCCGTACCGGACGTACCGGCCGACGGCGGCGTCCGGTTCCGGTGCCTCCTCGCCGGGCTCTTCCCGCAGCGTCCGGCGGGCACCGCGCAGGGTCGTGACGCCCATCCAGACGAGGTAGACCGCTCCGACGACCTTGAGCACGGTGAACGCGGTCGCCGAGGCGATCAGCACCGCCGAGATGCCGAGCACGGCGGCCCCGACGTGGACGACCAGGCCGAGGACGCCGCCCACCATGGTGAGCAGGCCCGCTGTGCGCCCGCCGGCCAGCGCGCTGCGGGTGATCAGCGCCTGGTCCGGCCCCGGAATCATGATCAGTACCAGTGAGGCGGCCGCGAAGGTCAGCACGTGGTCTCCCGCGCGGTCACCGAACCGAGCGCGCCGGCCAGCGCCCGCAGTACGGGCGCCGGCCTCTCCCACAGGTAGAAGTGGCCGCCGGGGAACCGCCGTACCGTCACCTCGGCGTCCGTCACCTCCCGCCAGGCCTCCAGCCTCTCGGCGGTGACCCGGTCCTCCGTGCCGCCCAGCACGGTGATGGGCACCGACAGGGGCTCCTGCGGGCGGTGGACGTACGTCTCCAGCGCCTGGTAGTCGGCGCGCAGAGCGCGTGCGGCGAGCACGACCAGTTCCTCACAGGCCATCACCTCCTCGGGGATGCCGCCGTGCAGCCCGGCGACGGTCTCCATCAGCTCCCGGTCCCCCAGCCGGTGCAGCCGCGATGCGGCCCGGGGCAGGTGGGGGGCGGGGTAGCCCGAGACGACGAGGTGCGCGGGGAGCGGCCGCCCGGCCGCCCGCAGCGCCCGGGTGGTCTCGAACGCGAGGAGCGAGCCGAAACTGTGGCCGAAGAAGACGAAGGGCTCCCGGAACGGTCCGGCCCCTGCGAGGAACGCCTCGACGAGCGCGTCCATCGACGTGAGCACCGGTTCGTCGATCCGCGAGCCCCGGCCGGGCGACTGCACGGCGTGGATCTCGGCGTTCGGCAGGTCCCGTGCCCAGCGCAGGTACTCGGCGGCCGAACCGCCCCCGTGCGGGAAGCAGTACAGCTGGGGGGCGGCCGGCCGGGGTGCCCCGCCGAGGGTCCAGCGGGGCGGTATGGCGTCGGTCATGGCGGGCTCACATCCCCGCGGGCGGCACAGCCGCCAGGTGTCGGCCCAGGGCGTCCGCCGTGAAGTGGTCGAGGACGTCCCGCGGGCGTACCGGAATGCCGAAGCGGGCGGCGAGTCCGGCGCACAGCACGAGCGTGGTGGCCGAATCGACCCCCAGCTCGTCGAGCGGCGTGGCCGAGTCGATCTCGTCGGGCGGGACGTCGAGGATCTCCGCGAGGAAGGCCACGACCCATCCGGTGACCGCCCCGGCGGCCGGGCGGCCCGGCGCCGCCTGCTGGTCCGTCCTGGCGAGCGGGCTCGCGGTTGACGCCGGTATCTGGTTCATCGCTTCTCCCCGGGCATGAGCTCGGACGGTCCGAGAAGCTGCTCGAGGTAGCCGTCGAGCGCCTCCACCGTCGTGTACTGGAGGACCGTGCCGACCGGCACGGTGACGTCGAACGCGGTCTGCAGGTGCGTGACGAGCCGCGCGGCGAGCAGCGAGTCGCCGCCCGCGTCGAGGAAGTCGTCGTCCAGGTCCACCTGGGTCAGCCCGAGCACCTCCCGCCAGATCTCGACGAGCTTGCGCTGCCGGTCCGTGCGTGGCGGCTTGGCCGGCCGGCCCCGTGAGACGCTCCGCGCGCCCGCCTTGGCGAGCGCGGCGCGGTCCACCTTTCCGGTGGCGGACAGCGGCAGTTCGTCCAGGGCCAGGATCCGTGCCGGGACCATGTGCCGGGGCAGACGCTCGGCGGCGAAGTCGCGCAGCGCCTCGGGCGCGAACCGGCGGCGCGTGTCCGGGGCCTGCGCGACGATGACGTCGAAGCCGACGGAGGCCGGGCCGCCCCGGGTGGTGAGCACCTCGGCGCGGTCGAAGCCGGCGGCGGCGAGTTCGGCGCGCCACTGCTCGCGGGACAGCAGGCAGTGGCGGGTGCGCAGTTCGGTGTCCTCGAAGTTGTCGAAGCCCTGCTGCAGGCCCATGACGAGGTCGAACCAGGGGTGGAAGGTGGTCTGTTCGACCATCAGCAGGATGCCGCCCGGCGCCGTCAGGGACCTCAGGTTCCTCAGCGTGGGCCGGATCCGCCGCATGTCGTGCAGCACGCTCGCCGCGATGATCAGGTCCGCCGTCCGGTCGCCGAACCCCTGGACGGCGGGCGGGAGGTCGAGGTCGAACAGGTCGTACCGCAGCGCGGGGTGGTCGGCGAACTGGCCGCGGGCCCGGTCGGTGAAGTAGCGCGAGATGTCCGTGAAGAGGTACTCGGTGCGGTCGGGCGGCAGCAGCGGCAGCAGGTGCCGGGTCAGTGACCCGTAGCCGGCGCCCACCTCCATGGCCTTCAGGGGGCGGTCGGCGGGCAGGCTGCCGGCGTACGCGGCGACGGCCCGGGCGGCCGCCGCGTACGTGGGGCCGAAGAGCCGGTCGTAGACGCCGGGCGTACGGTCCGAGGCGTACAGCTCCGCCGAGTGGACGCTCTGGGTGAGCACGCCGGCCAGGCCGTCGGCGAGGGAGAGCATCCAGTCGGTGACGTCCTGCTCGATGCCCAGCACCTCCTTCAGGACGCCGCGCGCCCGTGCCTTCAGCTCCGGCGGGAGGGCGGCGGGCAGCTCACGCGCCACGGTCGGTCCGGCGGGGCCGGGTCGCAGGTGACCGGTCTCCTCCAGGCCGGCGACGGCACGCGCCAGCCAGCGTTCGTACCGGGGGGCGACGCCGGCACCGCGCAGCGCGGCCGGGTCGAAGGCGGCGCCGGGGGTGTGCGGCAGGCCGAAGGAGCGGAAGGCCGCGGCGGTCGCGGCGGTGTACACCTCGTCGAGTACGTCCCACGCGGAGCGCAGCGCCTCGGGACCAGGGCCGTCGCCGGGCCGGTCGCCCGCCGAGCGGACGGCCCGCCAGCGTTCCCGGCTCGTCGCGGGCTCCGCCCGCTCGGACACGAACAGCGTCTCGTCGCGGGGCGAGGGCACGATGTATCCGTGCAGCCGGGCGGTGCCGGCGCCGTCGGCCGTCTTGACCACCACCGAGGCGTCCACGCCCGGGTGCTGGGACAGCGTCGCCTCGATCTCGCCGAGTTCGACCCGATGCCCGTTGATCTTGACCTGACCGTCCCTGCGGCCGAGGAACTCGATGGTCCCGTCGGCGGTGTAGCGCCCGAAGTCGCCCGTGCGGTAGAGGCGTTCGCCGGTGCGCGGGTGGCGCACGAAGCTCGCCGCGGTGCGCTCCTCGTCGCCCCAGTAGCCGCGCGCGAGGCCGGCGCCGCCGATGTACAGCTGGCCGGCGGTCCACACCGGGCACGGTTCCATCCGCTCGTCCAGCACGTGGAAGGTCTGGTTGCGCAGCGGTACTCCGTACGGCACGCTCCTGGCTCCCCGGGGCACCTCGTCCACGCGGTGGTGGATGGACCAGATGGATGCCTCCGTGGCGCCGCCGAGGCTGACGACGTCGGCGTCCGGCCACAGGTCGCGGATGCGGCGGGGCAGGTCGACCGGGATCCAGTCGCCGCTGAGCAGCACCAGCCGCAGCCGGTCCGGGACCTCCCCGCCCGCCTCCAGGTGCTCGACCAGCATCTGCATCTGCGCCGGTACGGAGTTCCAGACGGTGACGCCGTGCTGCGTCATGACCTTCGCCCAGTGGGCCGGCTCCGAGCGCATGTCCGGGTCGGGCAGGACGAGCGTGGCGCCCGCGGCGTGCGTGCCGAACACGTCGTACACGGACAGGTCGAACCCGAGGTCGGCGATGCCGAAGACCCGGTCCGCGGGCCCGACGCCGAAGCGCTCGTTGATGTCGGTGACGGTGTTGAGCACGGCGCCGTGCTCGATCATGACGCCCTTCGGGGTGCCCGTGGAGCCCGAGGTGTACAGGACGTAGGCGAGGTCGCCGGGGTGGGCGGGCCCCGAGGGACGGCTGACGCCGTCACCCGGCCGGGGCGGGTTGGCCGTCCGGTCGGCGAGGACGCGCGGTACGCCGTCGGGCCACTCCAGGGCGGCGTCCAGGGCGCTGTCGGTGACGATGCCGGCCGCCGCGCCGTCGCCGAGGATACGGGCCCGGCGCCGGGCCGGGAGGGTGGTGCCGACCGGGAGGTACGCGGCACCCGCCATCATCACGCCGTACGCCGCGGCGACCTGCTCGGGCCCCTTGTCGAGGACGATGCCGACGAGGCGGTCCCGGAGGTCGTCGCCGGCCGCGGTCGCGATCCCGTGCCGTACGGCGTCGGCGCGGGCGGCGAGTTCGCCGTAGGTGACCTCGCGGGTGGCGGTCAGCACCGCGGGCCGCTCGGGGTGGGCGGCGGCGTGGTCGAGGAACGGCTCGTGGAGCAGCCCTTGTGGGCGCGGGCCGTGCGTGGCGTTGGCCCGCTCGCGGGCCGTCAGCTGGTGCCCGGGGAGTGTGACGCCCAGTTCCTCGCCCCACGGCGTGTCCTCGCAGGCCAGCCGGGCGACCGTTCCGCAGTAGGTGGCGAACATGTCGTCGAGGAGGCCCTCGGGGAAGAGTTCCTCGACGCAGTCCCAGGTCAGGTCGAGGGACCCGGTGAAGTCGACCACCTGGTGGTCGAGCCACACCTGCGGCGTCTGGCTGACCCGGTACGAGATGTCACCGAAGTACGCCATCGCGCCCGACACGTCCGCCGCGGTGCCGAGTCCGCTGGTGAACACCACGGGCATCGTCTCGAAGCCGCTCTGCAGCCCGAGCCTGCGGCGTTCGCGGAGTGTCTGCAACGCGCTGACCTGCCGGTGCCGCAGGTCCTTCTGCAACTGGGTCTGAGTGGCCTCGGCGCGCTCGGTGAGCGAGCGTCCCGCCGCCGCGTCCATCTCCAGCAGGCATATGGAGGTGAAGTCGCCGACCATGCGGCGCAGGTGCGGGTGGACGATCCGCTTGCCCGCCGCGTTCCGCTCCAGGAGCAGCGGCAGGCGGTTGAAGAGGGTGAGGTTGAGGGTGAAGCGCCGTGTGCCGCTCCAGACGGCGAGGACCTCGGAGAAGACGGCGGCGAGGACGGCGGTCGGTGTCAGGCCGCGTTCCTCGCAGCGCTCCTGGAGCCGCTTCCAGTCGGCCTCGGGGAGGTGGTACTCGCGGTGCGTGAAGCGCGGTTTGTGCACGCTGACGGGCGACTTGGCGAGCGGCAGGTCCGGCGGCGGGGCGAGTGTCGCGGCGCGCGAGGTCCAGTAGTCGAGGGCGTTGCGGTGGCGGGGTGCCCGGGAGCCGCGTTCGAGAGCCAGCGCGTATGCGCGGAACGTCACGTCCACGGGCGGCAGTTCGAGGGCGGGGTCCTGGCACAGCGCGCTCCACTCGCTGAACAGCAGGGTGAGGCTGGCCAGGTCGACCATGAGGAGGTCCAGACTGACGTGCAGCCGGTCGTGCTCGGGGAGCCGTGAGAGACGGATGTCGAACAGCGGCCAGTCGGCGGCCGTGTAGACGTGGTGGGACATCTCGTCGCGTATAGCGGTCAGGGTCCGTTCCGCCTCGTCCGGCGGGGCCGACCGCAGGTCGGTACATCGCACCCGGAACTCCGGGACCGAGGGGAGCACGTGTTGCCGGCCGTCCTCGTCCACGACCGCGCGGAGCATGTCGTGGCGTTCGATGAGGGTCCGCCAGGAGCGTGAGAGCACGTCGGGGTCGAGTCGTCGTCCCTCGAGTTCGAAATAGGCGTGCGGCGCCACGTTGCCCAGGACGAAGTTGGAGCCCCGGCCGACCCAATAGGCGTACTGGATCTCCGTCAGCGGGAACTTCTCGAACCGGTCGTCGTCCCGGGGTGACCGGTTCGCGCGACTGTTGTCCGTCATTGTTGTCCCTCTCAGTCGAGCTCCGCCGGATCTTGGCGGAGCTCGTGCGGCCCAGATAGCGTTCGTTGAAGCCGGGAGAGTTGAAGAAGCACGTACAATTGCTCCTGCGGAAGGCGCCGGCGGCGCGACGCGGCCGCCTTCGGATCGGCACGGCCCTTCCGGTTCGATGACCCCCTCGCAGTCCCCCGTGGAGCCCCTTACGGACCGGGGGTCCGCATGGGCCCGCCAATTAGAACCACCGGGGCCCGACCGGTCCACCGTGATGATGCTCACGTTTGGACGGATCGGCCGGAACGTTTCCTTCGATTTTCCGGTGGAATACCTCTCCGCCAGAGCCTTTTCTTTCGGAGGCGAATATTCCCCGCACATGCTGGATGGCTCGAATGCGGCGGGCCACGGCGGTGGTTCGGCCCGTGGGAAAGAAAACCGCGTGCTCGTCCGCGAGGCCGGCTACGCCTTGGCGGAACCCGGGTAGTCCGGGTCCTGTTCGGCCGTGGGCAGCGCGCTGTGCCCCTCGGACCAGGCGTTCACCCAGCCGCACACCCCGCACGCGTACCGGCCGTCCAGGCCGGACACCGCCGCGCCGCACGCCCGGCACTCGGTCGTCGTGATCTCAGGCGTCTGCGCCGCGGACGCGGTCATGTCCGACTCCTGTTCCGGTGGCCACTTGCTGGTCATCACCCGAGCCTAGACCCGCCGGCCCCGGCACTGCCGACGACCAACCGCAGCCTTGACTGCAGACCCAGCCCGAACCCTGCTGCAACGCCGCCGCCCCGCACCTCTGGCAGTTCACGCCCACCTCCCGGAAACGTCCCGCGCACCCGGCCCGATCCTCGCACGGGCGTGCGGGGCCCCGTGTGGCCGCGCCACCGGCTGCACCGCGTCGCCGCGCCGCTTCGGCCGTGCCGTGCGGCCGGGGCGTTCAGCAGACCCGCCGTTGGCGGATGTCCGGGAAGTGCGTCCGCCACTCCGCTGGGCGTGGGGGGCCGCCGGCGCGGCGGCACACCTCCGTGACGGCCCGGCCGGGCTCGACGGCGGAGGTCCGGCCGGGTACGTGCTCACCCGCCGCGTACAGGGTGCCGCGTCCTTGTCGAGGGCGAGGGACAGGACGGCGTCCCCGGCGCCGGCGGGCAGTGCGGTGCCCAGCGGCAGCCGGGACGCCACGCCGGCCGGGGGCTTTCCCACGACGCCGGGGTGGGGGCCATCCGTCCGGCGCACGGGGGGGGGAGCCGGTCGGACGACCGGCCCGTAGCGTCGGTTCCGGCCGCGTCGACCGGCCGGAAGGGAGACGGGACGATGAACGGACGTTCTTCGTGTGCCTTCGGGTACGCCCGGGGGGTGCGGCGCCAGGCGCGTCAGGCCCGGCGGTCGGGCAGCCCGATGGGGTTCGGGAAGCGCAGCGCGGTCGCGCAGGACTCCGACAGCGGGGTCAGCGCCGACACCAGCCGGGCGACCTCCCGCGCGGGTACGCCCTGCCAGGGCCGGGCCGCCGCGCGGTCGGTCGCCGCCTCGGCGGACGCGTGGACCCGGCGCCCGGCCTCCGTCGCCCGCCCGGTCGCGGCGTCCAGCAGGCCGCGCCCGGCCAGCCGCGCGGCTGCGGCGGCCCATTCGGCGTCCGTCCAGCCCCGGTACGGTTGCAGCTCGGCGCGCGGCAGGTCGATGCCCGCCCGCAGGACCAGCACCTCGCAGCCGTCCAGGCCCGCCGCGACCAGGGCGGCCACGTGCCCGTCGCCCCGGTGTTCGCGCAGCACGGTCGCCGCGTGCCACAGCAGGGCGTGCGGGTCCCCGGGGGCCGGCAGCGCCGCGTTCACCGCGGTGAGCGGACGGCCGGCGCAGTCGAGGCCGTCCACGTACCGAACCAGCAGCGCCGCCGCGTGCTCCACCTCCCGCTCCCGGCCCGCCGACAGCCGGGCGAGGGCCGCCCTGGCCCCGGCGCTCCGGACGCTCAGCACCTGCTCCGGGGCGACGGTGTCCCAGACGGCCGGCAGGGCCCGCGCCACCATCCCGGGCGCGAACGAGAAGAACGCGGCCGTGACCGGTGCGGGCCCCACCGCGCCCAACGGAGCGGCCCGCCCGGCGAAGTAGCCGCGCCAGAAGCCGCGCAGCCCCGCCTCCTCGAACGCGGCGAGGCACTCGGGGGCGAAGTACGTGACCGCGTGCACCGGTTCGGCCAGCGTCCACAGAAGGCGGGCGGTGTGTTCGGGCGAAGAGGCGGCGGCGGTGTCCGTGACGGCTTCCATGCCCCGCATTCTGGGCCCCGCTCCCACTGCCGCGCCAGGCGTCAGGGGCGCTGCGGCACGGGGCCCGGACCCGGGGCCCCGGACGACGGCGCGGGTGCGGTCACCTACGCCGCACGCGACCGCACCCCGGGCGCCCCGAACCGCACCCGGCCGCACGAGGCGGCCGGCCCGCAGGTCAGGCGCGGCAGCGCAGCATCTCCAGCGGCGGGTTCGCGAGGAGGTCCGCCCAGAAGTCGCCGCCGAACTCACGGACACCGGCCGCGGACACCCGCAGCGGAACCCACTCCAGGCCGCCGAACCCGGCCGCCCGCAGACACTGCTCGTAGACCTCGCGGCGCGGGGCCGTGGCGACGATGCTGATCGGCTGCGGGTCGAGGTAGGCGGTGACCCGCACCTGCGGACCCGTCTCGCGCTCCTCGCCGGTCGGTTCGCAGCGGAACCCGTAGTCCTCCAGGGACGCGCAGTCGAACCGGTAGTCGGGCTTCTGGGCGAGCACGAAGAACTCACCACCCGGCACCAGGCTCCGGTGGATGTTGCGGCACATCCGCTCCATCGCCGCGACGTCCTCGGCGTAGGCACTGCACACCCAACGCGATGTCGAAGCGGCGGTCGAGAGGCCGCAGCTCCGTCACGTCGCCGACCTCGTAGCGCACACCCAGCGGGTCCCTCCGCTCGAACTCCCGCGCGGCGGCGATCATCTCGACGGAGATGTCGACGCCGAAGACCTCCGTGGCGCCGCGCCGCTTGAACGCCCTGCTGTAGAAGCCGGTGCCGCACGCCAGGTCGAGGACCGACTTGCCGCGTACGTCCCCGACCATGCCCAGGAAGCTCGGTACCTCCCCGTAGCGCATCAACGGCAGGGCCTTGAACCCCTCGAAGGCCTCGCCGATCTCGTCGTACTGCCGCACGCTCATGTGCCGCCCCCTTCTGTTGCCTCGTCCTGTCCGATGGCCACGCCGGCGCCCTCCGGCTCCGGAGGTCCGCCGGGGTGGCGGTCGTGGGAGGAAGTCTCCTCCGCGCCCGGGCGGCCGCCGTACCGTCGGATGACACGAAGAAGTCGGCCGGTGACCCACCCATCGCCCAACACCCCTGTCGGGGCGGGCCGCCGCAAGCGCGGGCGGGGAAGCGGTACGTCAGCCTCCGGTGACCGCACCACCGAGACGCCCCCCCACGACCGTCTCGGTCATCCGGGGCGCACGGCGATGACGGCCTTGCCGTGCACGCCGCCCCCGCGGAGGCAGCGGATGGCGTCGGGCGCCTCACCCAGCGGGTAGGTACGGCCGACGACGGGCGTCACCCTGCCGGACTCGATGAGGTCGGCCAGCACGAGCAGGTCCTCGTGGCGTTCCGCCGAGAGCAGGGCACGCAGTCGTTGGCGGGTGAAGGGGGACAACAGCACCGCCCCCAGCGAGCGGCCCATGCCTCCGGTCCACCGGCCGCCGTCCTCGCCGCCGACGAGCACCAGGGTGCCCGTGGGGGTGATTACCCGGCGCAGCCGGGACAGGGGGCGGTTGCCCGCGATGTCGAGGACGAGGTCGTAGCGGCGCGTCCCCTCCGTGATGTCCTCACGGGTGTGGTCGAGGACGTGGTCGGCACCGATGGCGCTCACCAGGCCGGTCTTGGCCGTGCCGGACACACCGGTGACCTCGGCGCCGAACGCCTTGGCCAGTTGCACCGCGTACGTCCCGACCCCGCCGGAGGCCCCGATGACGAGGACCCTGTCGCCAGGCCGCACCCGCCCCTGGTCCCGCAGGGCCTGGAGAGCGGTCAGGGCGGAGACGGGTACGGCCGCCGCCTGCTCGAAGGTGAGGCCACGCGGCTTGGGCGCCAGCTTCGCCTCCGGGGCGCAGGCGTACTCGGCCCAGGAGCCGCGTCCGATGCCGAACACCTCGTCGCCCGGCCTGAACCGGGTCACCTCGCATCCCACTGCCTCGACCCGGCCGGCGAGGTCCAGGCCCGGGACGGGCGTTCTGGGCGCCCGGAGGCCGAATCCGAGGCGCACCGGGTAGGGCAGCCCGGCCATCAGGTGCCACACCCCGGCGTCGACACCGGCCGCGTGCACCTGTATGAGCACCTCGTCGTCGCCGGGCACCGGCTTTTCGACGTCCCGGAGTTGCAGCACGTCGGCCGAACCGTACGTGTCCTGGGTGATCGCCTTCATGACCCCTCGCCTTCGCCTGCCGGATACTGGAAGACCTCGTCGAGCCGGACCTCGAAGACCCGGGCGATCTGGAAGGCCATGTCGAGGGAGGGCGAGTAGCGGCCCTTCTCGATGGCGATGACCGTCTGACGGGTCACACCGATGCGCTCGGCCAGTTCCGCCTGTGTCATCTCCCCGTGCGCGAAGCGGAGGGCGCGGATGCTGTTGGTGATCCTGGTCGGCTTCACCACGGCTGGAAGCCCCGGCGGTAGGCGACGACTCTGGCGGTGGAACCGAGCACGGCCGAGAGCACGAAGGCCAGGTAGACGGCGTTGGCGATCCAGAAGTGCCGCACCTCCGCCATCGCCATCACCAGCGCGGCGACCCCGCCGACCACGAGGAACGACTGGCCCGCGTGGTCGCCGAACCGGCCGATCTGCCGGTCGCGCTCATCGGTCCCGCGCTCGCTCCTGGGCGTGGCGCCGTCCATCACCATGTGGATCACGATGCCCGCCCCGATCGCGGCGGCGATGGCGCACGACATCACCGGCACGTACGCCACATCGGCGAGTGGCGCGTTCCCCGCCCGGCCGAGGACCACGACGACGTACGCCGCGTAGGCCGCGATCGCGACCAGCCCCATGCTCCAGGCACGTTTCTCCTCGATGGACACACCGACTCCCCCATGTAAAGAATCCTTGACACTGCGAAGGTAAGCAGGGCTTTACCTCATGTCAAGGATCCTTTACATGGGATCCTCGTGCCCGGCTCCGTCCGGCATGGCTGCCTCACGCGCCGGCGGCGGTGACACCTGCGCCGTACTGGAGTTGCGCGGAGAGTGCGCCCGGCCGAAACCGACAGCGGACCGTGCGGGCGGCGGCGGCCTTCCCGGTCGCCGTCCCGCCGCCCGTACCGCGACGTGGCGCACCGGCGGACGCGAGTCGGCGCACCGGCGGTCGGGCTTCGCGCCGCCCCGCGCGGGTGGCGGAGGCCGTCGCCCGCCCCTCCGGGCGCGGCGTCGGGCTCCTCAGCGGATGTCGTGATCGGGGTGGGCGCGGTCGTAGGCGTCCCGTGACCCGGCGATGTCGGCGCGGTGGGCGAGGGACCAGTCGGCCAGCGCCTTGACCAGGTGGGTGAGACCCGCCCCGGTCTCCGTCAGACGGTAGTCGACCTGGGCGGGGACGGTCGGGTACACGGTGCGCAGCACGAGGCCGTCGCGTTCGAGCCTCCGCACGGTGAGGGTGAGCATGCGCTGGGAGATTCCGTCGATGGCACGCTGAAGCGCGCGGAACCGGCGCGGCCCTCCCGCGAGTTCGACGATCACGAGTACCGACCACTTGTCGCCGATCCGGTCCAGGACGTCACGGATGCCGCAGTCGGGGTGATCCTCGCGTCCGCAGGGGTCGAGATCGGCGGGGGTGGTGGTTACCCCGGTGTGCGTGAGTGACATCGAACTGCCTTCTTGTGGCGGGTGGGCGCGGGTTCGAGGATCAAGCGTAGTTACGGATGAGAACCACCACCACGGAAGACGGCGATCGACATGATCTTGGTGACCGGAGCGAACGGGCGCCTCGGCTCGGCCACTCTCGCTGCGCTGCGCGCTCGCGGCGACGTCGCGACGGGCGGCAGCAGGACCCCGGGCGAGGGGATGCGGCGCCTCGACTTCGACGACGACGCGCACCTCGACCTCACCGGTGTGTCCACCCTGGTGCTGGTCTCCGCCGGTCAGGCCGAGGACGACCGGGTCGTGGGACGGCACGCGGCGGTGCTGGACGCGGCCGTCAGAGACGGCGTCCGCCACGTCGTCTACACGAGCCTGACCGGCGCCGGTGACCACCTCGGTTTCGCGCTCGCGCACCGGGCCACCGAACGCCTGGTGCGCGCGAGCGGATTGCCGTGGACGATCCTGCGCAACGGCCTGTACGCCGAACTCTTCGGCGCCCTGCTGATGTGGTCCGGCGACGGCGTGGAGTCCGCGTTCGGCGGCGGCGCCCTGGCCGCGGTCGCGCGAGAGGACCTCGCCGAGGCCGCGGCGGTCGTCGCGGCGGACCCGGCGCGGCACGGCGGACGCGTGCACGACCTCGTCGGCACACCGATCACGGCGGGGCAGGTGGCCGCCCGGCTCGGGGTCCCCCACCGCACCATCGGCCTGGGCGAGTACCGGCGCCGGCTCCTCGACGGGGCGTCGGGGTTGCTGCCGTTCCAGCCGCCGATGCTGGCCTCGATCGCCACGGGCGTCCGGCACGGCTTCCTGGACGGCACCTCGCCCGACCTCGCCGGTCTCCTCGACCGCCAGCCCCGCGACCCGCTGGCCACGGCCGTCGCGGCGGCCTCCGCCGCTCGGCGGGAAGCGGACGCCTAGGGAGGGACCGGAAAACACCGGCGTCCGCCCGACGGGCAGGCTGAGGGCCTCAAACACTGAGGCTGTGCGGACACGCCCCGGCGGCGGGCGGCGCGGGCGGGCTGCCGGCCGCCGGGGCGGTGCGCCTCAGCCCGCGTCCGCCAGCACCTCGCGGAGGGTGCGGGCGAACTCCTCCGGGGCGCCCCGCTGCCCGTACTCGCCGCCGAGGAAGCCGCCGTGGTGGCTCGGGAAGAGAGTCAGGGCGGTGCTCAGCCGCCGCGCGATCTCCGCCGCCGCCCTGGCCGGGAACTCCCCCTCCGACTCCTTGCCCGCCGCCACGACCACCCGGGTCGGTGCGGCCGTCAGCGCGGCCGTGTCGGGCCGGAAGCCCGTGCAGCCGAGCATGTTCTGCCCCAGCAGCGGGTCGTCCCGCGAGCCGTCGTCCTCGGTCGCGGCCGGCAGCCCGAAGGCCGCCGGGTCCGGGGCCGGTTCGTCGCGCCAGTCGTCGGGGAAGAGGCCCTTGCGGCCCGCGGCCACGAGGAATTTGGCCATCGCGGGCCCCATGCCCTGCCGGAGATAGGTGGCGTGGATGTCCTCGCAGACCCCGAGGACGGCCTCACGGTCGGGCAGCACCGCTGCCGCGGGCGGCTCGTGGGCGACGAGCGTCGCGACCAGCTCACCGTGCCGGGCCACCAGGGCGAGCGCGTTCACGGCACCGCCGCTGCTGGCGAACAGGTCGACCGGGCCGCGCCCGACCGCCTCGATCACCCGCCGCACGTCGTCGGCGTGCTCCTCGGGGGCCGTCCGCGCGGCGCCGTCGGTACGCGGGCTGCGGCCCGTGCCCCGCGGGTCGTAGGTCACGACGGTGCGGTCGGCGAAGTGCGCGGCGAGGGTGCCGAACCCGGTCGCGTCCATCGGCGAGCCGATCAGCAGCAGCGGACGGCCGCCGGTGTCGCCGCCACCGTCCGGGTGCCGTACGTCGTAGGTGAGCGTCGCGCCGGGCGCGTCCAGGGTGCGGGTGTCGGTCTCGGCCATGTCCGTCTCCTCACAAGGGTGAACCACTGCATCGGAAGACTCGGCTCGGCGCCGGAACTCATCGGTCGGCGACGACAGGCCGAACATGTCTGCGAACGGGACCCCGGGGCACACGAACCGTTGCACCGAGACCGTCCACCCCCTCCGTACAGAGGAGTCGTCCCATGCTGGGCACAGCCGCCGCCGTCCTGTTCTTCATCGCCTTCCTCATCAACGCCGCCGACATCGGTACGAACGACGTGTTCACCTCGGGCAACGTCATGCTGCTGGGGCTGACGCTGCTGGCACTGCACGTCGCGGGCGTCGGTACCTCCTGGCGCTCCCGCCGCCGCTGAGCCGGCGCCGGCGCGGGACGGTCCGGCGCCGGACCAGTTTCCGGGAACCCCGGCCGGCCCCCTGCGCCGCTCCTACACTGGGGGCCCGGCCCAGGGGGCAGCGGGCCGGGACACGGCGCGGCTTTGGGCGGGACCCGTGGAGCCGTGCGCGGGGGGCGTGAGCAAGGGGGCCGCTATGTCATCGGAGAACTCCTCCGCCGGTAAGAACTGGGCGACCACGATGATGGTGGTCGGTGTACTGGGGCTCGTGGTGGCGGCGTTCGGCCTCCTCCCCCCGTACTGGAGCACCTTCTTCAGCGCCCCCGGCCAGGCGGACGTGCCCGGGACCCGGCAGGACGCCGCGCCACCCGCGCCCTCGGACACGGCGCCCCGTCCGGACACCCCGGCCACGACGCCCGCACCGCCCGGTGACGACGCACCGCCCCGGTCCGCGACCCCGCGACCGGAGCCGCCGGTACGCGACGACCCGCCGGACAGCGCGGCTCCCGCCGACGAGCCCGACGACCCGGCGGATTCCGGGGCCGGCGGCCCGGAGCACTCGGGACCGCTCAACGTCTCGATCGACCTGGGCGACCGCGGTCGGGTCGGGTCCGGCAGCTACCGGCGCGGTGCCACACCGGGGGCGAACACCGAGGTCTACGACCGAACCGGGCGCATCGACACCGGCTGCTACGTCCAGTGGACCCTCACCCGTGACGGCGCGGTCGTACAGACCGACACCAGCGGCCGCTGCCGGCCCCCGAGCAGCACTCTGTTCAACTTCGGCGACAGCCTGGACGAGGTGGGCTCCTACCGCCTGACGGCCGACGTCACCACCGACTGGGGTGAGCAGGGATCCGCCTCCGCAAGCTTCACCGTCGTGGCGGGCGACTGAAGCGTCCCGTGCGCTCCGGGAGCCGGGCACCGATCGGCCGGGACGGCTCCTGTCCTGGCCGCTCATGTGCTCGTCCTGACGGGCACGCCCCGTACGCTCCGAGAGGGCGGCTCGCGCGGGTGGGGAGTTCGGGCTCAGGACGTAGGATCCCGGACGTCGTCACGATCATCCGGATCCGGGGGGAACCGCCATGTCTCGTCACTTTCTCAGCCGCCGCGGAGTGCTGACCGGCACCGCCGGCGCGGGCGCCGCCGCGCTGGTGGCCGGTTCGGCGGGTGCCTCGTCGGCCGCGACCACGCCGACGCCGAGCCCGTACCAGCTCAAGCCGCCGCACCAGATCGAGGCCGAGGCCCTGATCGACTACCTGCGGATACGTCCCTGGAGCGACGGCGCCAACCGCTACAAGACGGCCGGGCAGTTCCCGGACGAGAACTCCGCCGTCGTCTGGGGCGCGCCGGGGCGTCCGGAGCAGTTCTCCGCGTTCGCCCAGTGCTCCTCGTTCCTCACCCTGGTCCTCCAGCGCGCCTACGGCACCGGGACGGCGTACGGCTGGGCCACCAGGGAGTTCTTCAGCCAGTACTTCAGGACGGAGGCCGGGAAGTTCTACCCGACGGCCGAGAAGTTCCGCGAGGGCTTCGCGAACGCGGCGTCGATCCCGCACTTCACCGGGGTCACGAAGCCGGTCAACCTCCGGCCCGGCGACCTGGTCGCCTTCGACTACGACCCGGAGGCGACCACCGAGCCCTACACCGGGCACATCGTCATGATCCGGGAGCGCAAGGGGACGCTGGCGTCACCGGCGGACGACCAGGTCGGCGAGGGCGTCGTGCCGTACGTCTTCGAGGTCGTCGACTGCACCAGCGACCCGCACGGCAACCCGGCCGCCTCCCCGACCGCCGAGGCGACGTACCGGGGCTTCCCCGACACCCGCATCGAGGAGGCACCCGACGGCACCGCCGGCTGGGCGGAGCACAACGGCGCCGGCTACGGCCACATGGTCTTCTACGCGGACCCCACCACGAAGCTGTTCGCCGGCTACCGCTGGAGCGTGAACTCCTCGACCGCCCGCAGGGTCGCCGACCGCCCGATCGCCGCCGCCCGCGTCCACCTCGGCTGAAGCGGAACACCGTCGAGCCGGACCCGACCGGCCGAGCCGGCGGCCCCGGCCGGCGCCCCGGCGGCCGGCGGCGACCCACAGGTGCGTCGGCGCGCCGTCAGGTCACGGTTAGGACTTGAGGGGCGGAAACCTCGCCCTGGCGTAAGCGACCGCTTAGCATGATGGGCCTCCGGAACGGATGGGAGGCGCCATGCAGCACAGTTCCGCCCCGATGGAGCTGTTCCACCGAGCGTGCCGGCGTCTGCTCGAGCGGGGCACCGCGTTCACGGACACCGTCGTGGACCGGATCCGCGCCGACGTGCCGTACTACGCCGATCCCGTACTCGCTCCGCCCGACCTGCGCAGGACCGTCGGCACCGGGATCCGGCACGGGCTGGAGGCCGGTGTGGAGCCGGACAGGATCGTGGACGTCGAGCGGTACACCAGGGAGCTGGGCGTACGTCGGGCGGAGCAGGGGCGGCCCCTCGACGAGGTGCTGCACGCCTTCCGGGTGGCCGGTTCCGGCGTGTGGAACGGCATCATCGGCGTGGTGGAGCGCGACGGGCTCGGCGACGTGCGCCAGCTCGTCCACGTCGCCGACCTCGTGTGGAAGAGCAACGACCGCGACGCGGTGCTGTTCGCCGACGCCTACCGGCAGGCCGCCGAGGGGGTGGCCAGCCGGGACACCGAGCGCGTACGGCTGATCCTCGCGGCCCTGCTGGAGACCCGCGACGACCCGGCGTTCGCGCGGGACGCGGCGGCCGTCCTCGACCTGCCGCTCGACGGGCGGTACGCCGTGGCCGTGGTGGCGCCGCCCCGGTACGGCGGGGCGCCACGGAGCACCCCGGAGGTGCCCGGCATCCGGATCCTGCGGCACGCCGCCGGGGAGCTCGACGTCCTGGTCGCCCACCTGGACGGTCTGCCCCTGGACGCGCTGGCCGCCGGGCTGCGGGCCGGCCCCGGTGTCCGCATCGGGATCAGCCCCGTCGTCCAGGGGCTGGACGGCCTGGCGCGGGCCCGGGACATGGCGGCGCTGGCGCTGCGTACCTGCCGGGCCGGGGGCGAGGTCGTCCGGCTCGACGCCCGCCTGCCCGACGGTCTGCTGGTCTCCCGGCCCGACCTGGCCGCCGAACTGGCCCACCAGGTGCTGCGCCCGTTGTACGACCTCGAACCCGCCGACCGGGAAACGCTGTTGACCACCGTCGGCGTGTGGATCGAGCACGGGGGCTCCGCCGCCCAGGCCGCCCGGCGCATGTTCTGCCACCGCAACACCGTCCTCAACCGGCTGCGCCGCGTCGAGCAGATCACCGGCCTGTCGCTGACCCGCCCCCGCGACCTGCTGAGCCTGACGCTCGCGCTCGACGCCCACCGGCTGCTGGGGCCGGCCGCGGCCCTGCTCGGGAACCGGCACGGCCGGAGCCGCCCGGCGTTGTGACGTGCGCCGGCGTGGGCCGGACGCCCGGACGGGCGGGAGCGCGTCGGCTGCTACGGGGGCCGCAGCGGAGGCGGTCCGCCCCGGAGCGGCCCCGCCCGAGCCCCTCCCGCGCCAGGAGACACCATGGCCGACATCGTGCCGGGCGTCGCGCCCCCCATGTCGCCCTGCGATTCGGCGCGGCACCCGACGCGGCGGCGGCCCGCCGTACCGTACGCCACGCCCTCGGCGCCTTCCACGCCGCGACGGTCCTCATGGGGCTCGGGCGAAGTGTGCCACACCGGCCGCCCCTGCTGCGGAACGCAGGAAAGGCCCCCGGCCGCCCTCGTGGTGAGGGCGGCCGGGGGCCGGATGGTGCGGGTCGGTGGGGTCAGGTCCGGGCGGCACGGAGGCTGCGCGCGGCGATCGCCTCCAGCTTGGCGACGAAGGTGCCGGGCGGGCCGTCGATCGAGGGGGGTTGCGGGGGTCAGCAGCCGCAGGAGTTGACCCGCACGTTGTCGATGACCGGCCCGTACCGGGTGTTGGGAGTGGTGCTGGTGAAGCTGAGCGTGGTGGTGGAGTTCTTGGCCACGAACGAGACCCGCCACTCCTCGTAGCCCATGTTCCTCCGGGTCTTGCCACTGACGTCGAACCTGAAGTCCTGGATCACCTCTCCGTCGATGAGGACCCGGCCGGTCTTCACCGCAGGAGGACCGTCGGGGTTGCCCGCCAGGGAGTAGGTGACCGTGTAGGGGTCCCCGGGGATGGTGGTGAAGGTCTGGGCCACCATGCCAGGGCCTGCGACATCGGGAGGGGGGTTGAGGTCAACGCTCTGTTGCCCCTCGGCGGCCTGCCAGAACCCGTCGTCGACCACTTCGACGGCGCCGGACGTGACCTGCCACGGGCCGATGGAAGCGCCCGTGGCGAAGCGCTTGAAGTAATCCGCCGGCACGATGGGCTCCTCGAACCCGCCATTGCCGAAGTCAGGGACCGGAGCGGCCGTCGCGCCGCCGGCCGAAGCGAACACGACGGCGGCCGTGACAGCGGTGACGAAGGCACGTTTGAACATCATGGACGTCTCCTCGCGAGTGGGACCGGAGGCCGGGTGCCGGCGGCGCCGGCGAGTTCCCCGGACGCCTCGGCGACGGCGCGCAGCCAGCGCAGGTGATTCACACGGGAATGACCAGCTGTCGCCGCACGATGTCCACACCCGGACTGCGGGGCGCGTCCATCGCGCGGCGCGTGTTCACAGCCAGAGGCTCACAGGAGGCGCCACTCCTGGTACGGCCGGTCGGCGGCGCATGTCTGCTGAACCACACCGGCTCCGTTGTAGATGTTTCCTCCCCTGACCTCCAGGCACTTGCCACTGTGCCGGGCGACCAGGGCGAAGTAGCTGTTGGGGCGCTGGACGAGCTTCCACTCCTGGTTGGGTGTGTTGTAACACTCCCACTGATTGACGGTTCCCCCGTCAGCGATGCTCGCGTCCGCCACGTCCAGACACTTGTTGCTGTGCTGGGCGATCATTTTGTAGTAGCCGTTTCCCAGCGAGGTGAGGGTCCAGTTCTGGTTCGGCGTGTCGTAGCACCCCCACTGCTGGACGAATGCTCCATTGGCCGTGCTCGCGGCCGCAACATCCAGGCACTTGCCGCTGTGGTGAGTCTCCAGCTTGGTGCTGAGCGGGGCGGCGTTCGCAGGTGCGGCCGAGCCGATGACCAGCATCATCCCGCTGAGCGCGAGGGCGGACAAGCCGGCGGTGAATGCTCGCATGGATGCCTTCATGGTGATCTCCCTTGTCGAGTGGCACTTTCGGGCGAACCGAGCTGTCACCGTTGTACGGCAGAAGGGAAAAGGCATCCAGAGAGTAAGGATTGGCGATATAATCCCATTATCTCTTTATTCGACGGTTGCGCGATCCGAATAGGCCATTATCGCACACCGAATTCACCCGCCGACTGACAATAGGATTGCGCAGCGACAACACAGGCCTGCTGCGCGCGATAAACAAGGGGACGGCGGGTTCGGCTGAGCATAGTGATACGCAACCCGTGCCTCCAGGCCCCAGCTTGCCCGGCTACCCCGTTTCCCGGGTGCGCGGAGTGAAGGAGGCCGTATGCGCTTCCAACGGGTACACCGAAGAGTGATCGCATTCGATATCGGTCGAACGCTTTGGGTCCACACTCGTTCGCGGTGTCCGGGCGCCCCGCACACGGAACGGCCGGTACGGATCGGCCGAGCCGGGAGTCCGGCTCGTGGAAGGACGCCTACAGTCGCCTGCGGAACTGGGCGACTGACGGGACCTGGGAACGGGTGTTCACCGCCCTGCTGGCTCAGGCAGATGCGATGAGGACCTGAGCTGGGTGGTGTCTGTCGACTCCACGGTCGTGCGAGTGCGTCAGCACGCTGCCGGAGCCCGCAAAGGGGGCTCCTGCCAACGAGCCGACGGACCACGCCATCGGTCGCTCCCGAGGTGGCCTGACCACAAAGTCATCTTGCCGCTGACGGCGACTGCCGGCCCCTGGCCTTCGTGCTCACTGCGGGACAGGCCGGCGACGCACCCGCCTTCGCCGTCGTGATGGCACGACTGCGCGTCCGCCGCCGTCTCGGACGCCCCCGGACCCGGCCGGATGCGGTCCTGGCCGACAAGGCGTACTCCTCACGGGCCATCCGCGAACACCCGAGGCAGCGGGGATTCAAGCGGTCATCCCTGTCCCGGCCGTCCAGCGGGCCACCGGCTCCATCGAGGCAGCTACGGCGGCAGGCCACCTGCCTTCGACCGCGAGGCATACAACCAGCGCAGCACCGTCGAGCGGTGCATCAACCGCCTCAAACACTGGCGCGGCATCTCCACTCGCTACGAGAAGACCGCCACCGTCTACCTCGCCGGACTTCACGTCGCGACCAGCTTCACCTGGTCCGCAAACTGATCCATAAGAAACGGACCAGGTCGCGTCCGCGAACGCTCGCGCGGCCCGCGGCGTCCGGCTCGCCGCGCACCGCGAAGCGCTCGGCCCTCGGCGCCCCGGGGCGCCGAAGGTGTCGCGGGCCGTGCCGCCGAACGGACCGCCCGGACGACCACCGGCCTTGGAGAGGGTGCTCTCCAAGGCCGGTCGGGTGCGAAGGACGCTCACTGGGTGGTGAGCATGCCTTCGCGCAGCCGCTTCAGCGTGCGGGACAGGAGCCGGGAGACGTGCATCTGCGAGCAGCCGAGGCGCTCGCCGATCTGGGACTGGGTCAGCTCCTCGACGAACCGCATGTGGATGATCTGCCGGTCGCGGTCGTCCAGCTCGGCGATCAGCGGCGCCAGGGCGTGGAAGTCCTCCACGAGCTCCATGGCGGGGTCCTCGGCGCCGATGAAGTTCGCGAGGGCGGCTTCCCCGTCGTCGCTGTCGCTGTTGATGGTGGCGTCCAGCGAGCTGGAGTTGTAGCCGTTGGAGGCGAGGCGGGCCTCGATGACCTCTTCCTCGGTGAGGTTCATCAGGGTGGCCAGCTCCTTGACCGTGGGGGTCCGCCCCAGACGGGTACGGAGTTCCTCGGTGGCGCGGGCCAGCTCGACCCGGGCTTCCTGGAGGCGCCGGGGAACGTGCACGGCCCAGGAGGTGTCACGGAAGAACCGCTTGATCTCACCGACGATGTACGGCACGGCGAAGGTGGTGAACTCGACCTCGCGCGTCAGCTCGAAGCGGTCGATCGCCTTGATCAGGCCGATCATGCCGACCTGGACGATGTCCTCCATCTCGTCCGCGCCACGGCTCCGGAACCGGCCGGCCGCGTACCGGACGAGGGACATGTTCATCTCGATCAGCGTGTTGCGGACGTCCTGGTACTCGGCGGTGCCCTCCTCCAGGACGGCGAGCCGGTCGAAGAACGCCTTCGACAGGGCCCGGGCGTCCTTGGGCGCCACCCGCCGCGGGTGAGAGACCTCGGGCAGGGCCGCGGTACGGCCCTCGGTCGTGGCCACCTGCTGAGTCGTCGTCATCATCGTCATGCTTCCCTCCCGAACCCGTCGACCTCGCCGTTGTCCCCCGACAAGCCGATGGGCCGCGCCTACCCACGGCCCTCACACCCATGCCTACTTTTTTTCACCGAGTTCGCCCCGGCGGCCTCGGCGCGGCCCCGTTCCGCGTCCCGCGCCCGGCCGCCGCCCTGTCCCGACCCGGGCCCCGAACCGCTCGCGGCGCAGGTGGCGGCCGGTGGGACCCCTGGCCGTGGGGCCGGTCGGTGATCGGTGATGTTCTCGCCATGACCTCACGCGGTCCGGGTGTAATGCCCGCCGCTCGGGTGACACGGACGGCATCGGCGGCACCTCACGGGCCCCGCGCGGGGACGTATCTCCCGGCAGGTGCCTGACCAGGGCCGCCTGTCACCACCGATCACCACGGAAAGAGGAGTGACCGATCATGGGTCATGGCGGGAACGTCATCCAGGAACTCACCACGGATCACCGCGAGGTGGAATCGCTCTTCACCAAGATTGCTTCACTGCCCGCAGGTGACGAGCAGCGGCGGGAGCTGGCCGATGAACTGACCATGGAGCTGATCCGGCACGCCGTGGCGGAGGAGATGTACCTGTACCCGGCGGTCCGCCGGTACGTGGACGGCGGGGACGACCTGGCCGACAAGGAGATCGAGGACCACAGCGAAGTGGAGCGCATGCTCAAGGACCTCGAAGGCTGCCGACCGGGCGACGCGCGGTTCGACGCCCTCATCAACCGTCTGCAGTCGACGGTGAACGCCCACGTGGCCGACGAGGAGAAGCGGCTCTTCCCCCTCCTCGCCGAATCCTGCTCGCCCCAGGCGCTCGACGAGCTGGGGGAGAAGATCCGCACCGCGAAGAAGACCGCCCCCACCCGTCCGCACCCCGCGGCACCCGACACGCCGCCCGCGAACAAGCTCCTCGCGCCGGGCACCGGCCTGGTCGACCGCCTGCGCGACATGCTCACCGGCCGCAGCCGCGACTGACCGCCGACCGCACCGGCGCTCCTCCCCGTACGCAGCGGTCGAGCCGCCCCTCCAGCCCCGGGACTCGCGTCCCGGGGCTGGAACGTGCCGGGACGGGGACGTCCCGGTCACGGCCCACCAGGCACCGTCGCCGGCCTGAAGGGATTCACGGATCGCGGACGCGACGGCAGCTTTCGCGTTTGCCGGGGGTTGTCGTACGGGGTGCGCTTTCTGGTCGCAAGTGAAGGCATATGCAGAACCGATAAAACGCCCGACGTCCCCCGGATGGAGGGGCCCGGTCACTCGGATGCCTCGCATCCGGGCTATTCGGATAACCGTTAGCCCGGATATGACGGCAACGCCTCCGGACAGCTTCGGTCCCCATCGGGACAATGTTCCTTCCTGGGCAGATGGTTCTGTTGCCATAGGAAGCTTTCTGTACCGCCCGGCTTCCGCACGTTCGGGAGGAAGTCACATTCTCGAACGGGGCGGCAGAGCGGTCGTCCTGACCTGGTCGGCTCCGGCTCTGGAAGAGTTCGTGGCGGTCGTGGCCGGCCTGGAACGGGATTTCCTCAGCGCCTGGCAGAAGGCCGGTCTCCCGATAGCGCCTCGTGCCCGAACGGGACGTCCCGGCACCTGAGCAGCGGTGTGATCGCACGGTCCGCGCCATCACGCTCACCGAGCGATCCCGTGCGGCAGTGGGTCCACACCGACGTGTTCACTCCTCCCCCACCTTCCCCTCTTCCGCATCCCGCGCCTCCCGGACATCAGGACGGACCAGGGACAGCTTTCTTACGACTGTCGCACAAGCGATAAGCCGTATCGTTTCCTGGTTCGCAAGGGTCCGCCACCCTTCCTCCGAGCAAGGCGATGCACCAAGGTCTGTTCCTTCGAACGACTTCGGAGGCACCAATGCATGTGTCCACCGCCGCGAAGAACGCGAGAACGCGCTACGGCCTGGAGATCCGGTCCCTGGGCGCGCGCATCCGGGCGACCGGCACCGGCGCCGCGGCCAGTGTGCTGCGCGCCCTCGCGGAGGTGGTCCGGCGCCGGCGCCGGACCACCTCCCTCTGGACGGGTCCCGTGACCATAACCAGCATTACGGGGCCGTACGGCGTCCTGGTTCACGACGAGTACCGCACGGGTTTCGCCCCGCCCGCGACGCCGTCGTCCCTCGACCCCTGGAGCGAGTGCCCCTCATGCCGGACGCTCGGCCACACCGATTCCTGAGGCCTGGTGCCCGCGGCCGGCGGCGGAGGCGAAGCCCAGCCAGGTGTGGCGGTTGCCCCACCAGCACCAGCCGACCTTCGGGGCGTTGCGCCGTTCACGGCCGTCCCGCCCGGTACCGTTGCTGATCCAGATCGCCGGGGTGCGGGCGTCCGGCGCGCCGTTGGCCTTGCGCAGCCGCGAACCGATCGTCATGAAGCAGCGGCGAACCGATCGTCATGAAGCAGCGGTTGCGCTCGAGGACCGCGGGCTGCTGGAGCACCCAGTGGATGCCCTCGGTGAGCAGCAGCGGCGTGCGGTCCTGTGCGGTGAGAGCGGGCAGGGCCTCCTCCGGGCTCCAGTTGGCCATGTGGTCGCCTCGGTCCGGGCCGGTGACGAGGTAGAGCGGGGCGTCGGGCAGCTCGACGGTGTCGGGGGCGAAGTCGTCGACGTCGGGCATGTCGGTGACGACGAAGCCGGGCTTGCCGTCATGGCGGAGCAGCGGTGCGAGGGCGGAGGCCGGGACGCGGTCCGGGTGGACGGCCAGCAGGGTGCCGTCCGCCGCGTCCCCGGTGTGCTCGGCGAAGGCGCGCAGGTCACCGGCGGGTATTCGCGCGAGGTCGTGCACCCCGAGCTCGATGAGGCGCTCCGCCTGGGCGGCCAGGGGCGGGAGCGGGGTCACGGCGGCGATGGGCGGGGTCGTGGACAACGTACTCCTCGGTTCGGGTGCGGGGCCGGGGGCAACGCGGTGCCGGGCGGTGGACGCGAGGAGAACGCCGCCCCCCGCCGCGTTGTTCCCGGCGCGTCCGGGGTGGCGGTCACCACCGGCGGCGCCCCGGCCGCCGCCCCATGGGGGCGAGGCGGGAGCACAGGGCGCCCCTGCGCGAACCGCGGGCCTGGCCGCCACCCGTCCAGCCCAAGCCTCTCCCCCGCACCATAACCAGGCATATGCCATCGCGTTATGAAGTCGACTGCCGTCACGGCACTGGTGAATCGGGCCGTGACCTGCGTGGTTGTCACATTTTCCAGCGTGGGGAAGGACCTCATTGTGCACATGACCCTCTGGCTTCTGCTCGCCTGTGGATCGACATGTACGGCACTTTCCGTCTTCCTGCCGTCGCCGACCACCAGGATGCGGACGGTCGACATCGTCGAACTGCGCCGTCGCCGCCGCCTCTTCGAAATCCTCGCGGCCAACACCCGCCCGTCGTACGACCACCGTGCCGCGCCGAACTGTGCGGTGCCCCGCGCGCCGGGGGGCGCCACGACCGGCCCCTCGGGCGCGTTGGCAGTGCCCGAGGGTCCCCGGGAGGGCCGGCGCAGCCGTCGGTAGGGCCGTCCGCCGGCCCGGGTGCCGCACAGGCCGCCGGCCCGGGGCGTGCGCCCCGGCGGTGCGTGTTCCCGACCGCGCGGCCGGGTTATGCCCGGGGTATGGGCAAGGTAGCGATTGGGTGTCGAGGTGACGTGACCGCATTGCCCGGCGCCCGGTCGGCGGGTTGGACCCGGCATGTGGACTCCTCACTACGCGGTACTGGACGGCGCCTACTGGCTGGATGCCGAGGGATCCGAGTGCTCGTACTGCACACGCCTGCTCTCTCCCGACGACCCGGCGGACGAAGGGGCGGAGCCACCGTTCGCCGGCGGCCCGGCCTCCGCCGTACAGACGGTCATGATCACCTGGTGCGCGGTGACCACCGTGCTGTCGCTGGTCCTGCTGCTCTCCGTCTGACGACCGTCTCGTCCCGTCGTCGCGGGGTGCGCTACGCCGAGCTGGTGCCACCTGCGGGTGAAGCATGTGCCGAAGATCGGCGCTTTCCCGGGCGAGCCACAAGACTGGGGCGACAGGACGCCGACCCGCGACGACGTACGACCGCCCGGGAAGGCGGTACGGAACGCGCACCGGGCCCGGACGTCCGGTGTCGAGGGGGGTCTTCGCATGACATGGCGCGCTTTTCCTTCGAGGTCGCGTGTCCGGTACGGGTTCGACAACCTCATGGCCCGTGGCACGCGGGTGCTCATCGGCTGGCTCACGCTGGTGTGCCTCGCGATCGTGGTCCCGGCGAGCGTGGTACTCGTCTGGGCCGACCGGAACGCGCCGCCCACCATCTCCGGGCGGGCGGTGGCCGTCTGGGAGAGCGTCGGACGGACCCTCAAGGTGGGCGGTGAGGTCGGGCCGCCGCTGTACGTGCTGACGTCGGTCCTGCTGGCCCTCGTGGCGTTGCTGTTCGTGTCCGCGCTGGTCAGCTTGATCACCACGGGCCTCAACGAGCGGCTGATGGCTCTGCGGCTGGGCCGGTCGGTGGTCCTGGAGGAGCGCCACACGGTGTTGCTCGGCTGGTCCGACCAGGTGTTCCCGGTCCTGACGGAGCTGGTGGCGGCCAATGCCAATCAGCGCCGAGCCGCCGTCGCCGTCCTCGCCGACAAGGACAAGGTCGAGATGGAGGCCGAGATCGCCGGTCGCGTCGGCGACACCGGAAGCACCAGGATCATCTGCCGGAGCGGCCCGACCACCGACCCGGCGATCCTCACCCGGGTCAGCCCGGGCCGGGCGAAGGCGGTGCTGGTGCTGCCGTCCGGCGGGCAGGGCGGTGACGCCCATGTCGTGAAGACGCTCCTCGCCCTCGACGCGGCCGACCGGCCGGCCGGCGAACGGGTCGTCGTCGCGGCGGTACGGGACCCCCGGCACCACCTGGCCGCCACCCTGGCGGCGGGCCGGAACGGACACGTCCTCAGCATCGACGACATCGTCGCCCGGCTGCTCGTGCAGACCTCGCGCCAGCCCGGACTCTCCCTCGTGTACAGCGAGTTGCTGGACTTCGCGGGTGACGAGTTCTACGTCGTCCCCGCGACCACGCTCACCGGCCGCACGTTCGGTGAGGCGCTGGGGGCCTTCGCCACCTCCTCGGTGGTGGGCCTGGTGCGCGCCGACGGGAGCCAGGCCCTCAACCCGCCCCCGGACACCCGTGTCGAGGAGGGCGACCGGCTGATCGTCATCACCGAGGACGACGACACCGCGTCGCCCGCCGACACCGCTCCGCCCGTGGACGAGGACGCGATCCTCACCGCGCCACCGCGTACCCCGGCGCCCGAACGCATGCTGCTCCTGGGCTGGAACCGTCGCGCCCCTCTGATCATCGAGCAGCTCGACCAGTACGTACGGGCCGGGTCGCGCCTCGACGTCGTGGCCCTGGGCGACGCGGCGACGGCCAACGCGGTACGCGTCACCGGCCGGGAGCCGGACCACCTGCTGGTGAGCTTCCACAGCGGCGACATCACCGAGCAGCGGACGCTGGCCGGCCTGGACGTCCCGTCGTACGACAGCGTGATGCTCATCGGGGACGAGAGCCCGTCTGCCGAAGGGGGTGCGGAGACGGACGACCGGACGCTGGTCGCGCTGCTCCACCTGCGGGCCGTCGAGGAGTCGGCCGGCCGGGAACTGTCCGTGATCACGGAGTTGACCGACGACCGCAACCGGCTGCTGGCCCCGGTGCGGCAGGGCGCCGACTTCATCGTCAGCGGTCGCCTCATCAGCCTGCTGATGACGCAGATCTCCGAGAACCGGCACCTGGCCGGAATCTTCGGGGAGCTCTTCACCGCGGAGGGCAGCGAGATCTACCTCAAACCGGCCACCGACTACGTCACGGCCGGCCGTGAGGTCACCTTCGCCACCGTCGTGGAGTCCGCACGCCGCCGTCACGAATGCGCCATCGGCTACCGTCTGCGCGCCGAGGCGTCGGCCGCCCCCGCGCATGGCGTAAGGGTCAATCCGCACAAGGGTACGAAGGTGCGGTTCGGGGCCGGGGACCATGTGATCGTGGTGGCGGAGGGCTGAGCGGCCACCGGACGTCCCGGAGCACCGGGCCGGTGAACGGTCCGGTGCTCCGATGCCTTCGCCCATGGTGTGGATGACCGGGGCGGGGGCCCGGCTCACCGCCCCCTCCGACAGGGGCCGCACCATGCGTTTCGCCGCCCGCGGCGCGTACCACCGCCGGGGCCTGTCGCCCGGCCGGCGTCACGTCCGGAACCGGCCGTGAGCGGCCCGGCGCGGCGTACCGGAGGGAGCACGGATGGTCCCACCGCCGCCTGCTGACCGGGGCGGGCGGTAGTCGGCGGCCGAAGGACGGTTTCTCGTGGTCGGCCCGCTCGGGGAGGGCCCAGGGTCCACCCGGCGGTTCGCTGGCAACAGCCCGCCCGGACCGTCATCGACGGCTCCATGGCCGGCCCGGCCAAACGCTCCTTCCAGCTGCGCTGACCCCGACCGCGGCTCCCGATCCGGGCGGCGGCCTCCCGTTCGGACGGCACCTCGGGGCGACCGGGGGCTCGTCCTTCTCGGGCAGCGCCGGGCCCTCGCCGCCCGCGACGCCGCCGGCCCGGTGCTCAGCCGCCGGCGTCGGCCCCGTTGTCCGGCGCGCCGTCACCGACCGGCGGCAGGTCCCCGCGCCCGACCGGCGACCCGCCGGCCGGCCGCGCCGTGGGCAGTACGGCGTCGAGTTCGGCGTCACTCGCGGGGTGCGCGGCCTCGGCCGCCCGGCGCAAGGTGGCCCGGTCGACGCCCCCCGTGTCGGCGCCGAGCCGCACCACGCGCCCGTCCGTCGCGGTCGCGTACTCGTGCCGCGTACCGCTCGTGCGGTACCAGTGCGCGCCGTCCGCCACGCACTCCACGGCACCGCCCGTGGCTCCGTCGCCGGCCGCGAGCGCGGTCGTCGGGCAGCCGGCCGCGTCCATGGAGCCCCGGTCCACCGCGAGCCGTATCCAGGCGCCCGTCCGCCGGTTCACATACGTCGCCGAGAACCCGTCCGCCCCGAGCACGCCCACGGACTGCGGGGCCGGCTCATAGCCGGGGATCTCGGTGACGTAGACGTTCTCGACCGCCACCTGGGCGGCACGCGCGCGTGCTTCCAGCTCCGAGCGGTCGGCTCCGCCCGCGGCGGTTTCGGTCCCGCAGCCGGTCAGGGCCGTGGTGGCCGCGGCGGCCACGCACAGCAGGCGGCGCGACGGGCCCCCGGCGAAATTCATGAGGCCAAGGTGGTGCACGAGCTGTTCCCCGTTCTGCGCGCGGGTGCCGGCAGGGCACGCCCGGCGGGTGGGCCCCGGTGAACGCACCCGTAAGGCAAGGGCTTTGGGCCGTCCGCCCTGGGGGTACGTGCGGGAACCGGTCGTCCGTCATCCTGATCCGGGCGCGCGGCCGGCGCATGAGTACGGGTACTCAGAGGGCCACGCCCCGGCCGAGTGAGGACCGGTTTCGCCCCGCTAGTCTGCACGGCGTGATCAATTCGTTCGCGTATCCGGATGATGCCGAGGTGGCGACAGCCGCGGCCCGCGCGGGCGCGGACGTGGTGCGCGCCATGTACGGTCAGCGGCTCGCCCGCATCGACAAGGGCGCCGGGGACTTCGCCACCGCCGCCGATGTGGAGGCCGAGAGGACGATCCTCGGCGTCATCGGTGCCGCCCGGCCCGACGACTCGGTGCTCGGCGAGGAGGGCGGACAGCGGGGTGCGGCCGACGCCGGACGCCAGTGGCTGGTGGATCCCCTGTGCGGCACGCTGAACTACGCCGTCGGGAACATGCTGGTGGCCGTCAACGTGGCGCTGCGCGACGGGGCGGCGGCGGTGGCGGACCCTTTCGGCGGGGAGACCTTCTTCACCGACGGCGACGGCGCCTGGGTGCGGCACGGGGGAGTCGATACGCGGCTGACGCCCACGCCCGCCACTCGCCTGGTGGACGTCAACCTGGATCCGCCGTTCCCGAACGCTCCGCTGTTCCGGGCGGTGGACCTGCTGGCCCACCCGGAGTTCGTCGAACTGTTCCGGCCCCGGGTCGTCTCCACGACGCTGGCGTTGGCCTGGGTGGCGGCCGGCCGGCGCGCCGCGTACGTCACCGACGGCGGTGACCTGTCGGGGAGCGTGCACTTCGCCGCCGGCATCGCCCTGTGCCGAGCCGCCGGCTGCGTGGTCACCGGGATCGACGGTGCCCCGGTGGGAGACGCCGGCCGGGGACTCGTGGTGGCGGCCGACGCGGAGACCCACGGGCTGTTGATGTCGATGATCGGAGGCCGGGGCTAGGGAGTGTCCGGCACGTATCGGCGTCCGCCCGAAGGGGCGGGGGTCGCGGCGTCCGGTGCGGGCGCCGCGGGCCGGGCGAGACTTCACGGCCACGACCTGACGCGGTGGCCCGGCCGGGTCCGGCGCTTTCCGGATGACAGACGTCCGACGCGGCGCCGGCCTTCCCGACGCCACGCTCGACCGCGTGCGGGCGCGTCCTCGTTCCGGCCGTCGGCCCTCCAGTCGGACAGCGCCGTCCTGCCACACCTGCGCCACTCCGACGGTGACATCCGGACGCGCTGCCCGCCGTTGGTGATCAGTGTGTTCACGGGCGCCAGGGGATCGCCCGCCATCGCCTTGGCCAGCAGTACCGCCGCGGCCAGCGGCAGCAGCGCCGTGGCGAGTGCGGCGCCGGTGTGGGCGACGTGCCGCATGGTCACGCGGCGCGGTGCGTCAGGGTTCATGGTCCGCATTCCAGCGGCACCGGCGCGGGGCCGCATCCGTCGGCGTACTCAGCGCGGCTGGGTACCGGCGAGCACGGGGCTGGGCCTGCCCCGGGCCGGCGGGGCCTTCCACTCACGCGCCTTTGCGGAAGCGCTCGCTGACTTGTCTGCCCACCGCGGGCGTGACGTGGCCCGACGGCAGGTGGACGCCGAGCACGAGGGCGAGGTCGGCGGCGTACAGGTCGACGGTCGCCTCGGTGAGGTCCGCGAGGTTTGCCGCGGCTTCCCGGCCGCGCCGCCATCCCAGCAGCATCAGCGCGGCCCCCACGAGGGCCGCCGGCCACCACAGCACGCCCAGGCAGAGGTGGAGCACGCCCCAGCCGCTCGTCGCCGCGGCGCCGGTCATCGCCCCGCGCGCCGCGATCAGGTCGTCGCGGCAGGCTTCCGGCAGCAGCGTCCACAGACGGGTCCAGGCGAACGGGAGGTCGAGACCGTACTGGGCGTGGATCCGGGCACCCACGCCCCTCAGCCGGTCACCGATCCACGTCGGCCTGGCGGGCCGGGTGAGCGCGATGGCGTTGCGCGCGTCGGCGAGGGCGGCCCGGTCGGCGGCGGCGGCCTGCTCGGCCGCGGCGTCGGCACGCGCCCAGCGGTCGCGGCGCCGGCGGACGAACCGGCCGGTCAGCCACTCGGGCCCGGAGACCAGCCAGGCCCGCTCCACCGCGGCGCCCAGACCGCGGGCCAGGAGCCCGGCCACCGCGGCCGCCGCCAGGACGGCCACGAACAGCAGGACGGCCGGTACCGGGCGGCGGTCGTAGTGGGCGGCGAACTCCTCGACCGTACGGCCCAGCATCCGCACGTCGAGGGCGTGGCGGTGACCGAGCGCGGAGGCCGCCCCGGCGAGGGCGACGAACAGGGCACCGGGCACGACCAGCAGGCTCACCCAGCGTTCGGCGAGCTTCTTGCCCAGCTCGGCCAGGAAGGCGTTCATCCGAACGTCAACGGCTCGTCGAACACGGCGCACTCCGGCAGAGGTCCGCCGGGTTCACGGCGCTCGACCCGCGAACAGCGGCCGCCCGGGCACGTGTACGCGCCGGCCGGCGGTGGCGCGGGGTCCTGGCCGGGCACCGGCGCGTACCGCCGAAGCCGCACCGGCAGGCCCAGGCGGTCGCAGACCCGTCCCAGGACGGCCGGCACCGAAAGCGTGCCGGCGCGCAACTCCGCGATCACACCGCTCAGTTCGGCGGCCCAGCCTTCCTGTCGTGCCTGCTCGCGCAGCTCCGGAAGGTCCGCGCAGAACCACCTGAGGCCGTCCGCGTCCACGGCGGAGCTTTCCACCCGTTCCCCCTTCCCCCCGGCGTCGCACGGAATAGTCTCATTCGTCGTACCCGCCAGTCATGCATTCGCCGGCATTCCGGGCACCGTACGGGGGGCGCCGTGAGCACCGAGGATCTCACCTTCGCCATGGAGGACCGGCTCGACGCCTTCTCCTCCAGCGGCGACGTGGCGTCGCTGCGCGAACCGGAGGCCCGGCGGCTGGCCGACCGGCTGTACTACGCGGTGGACTGGCTGTCGCCCCTCGCCGGGGCGGCCGAGGGCGCGCGGGCGTTCAACGTCGCCGTGCTGCTGGGGACGTTCCACTGGTACCGCTACGAGCACGACGGCGGGCAGGCCGACGCCGAGCGCGCCGCGTTCCTCTTCCGGCTGGTGCACCCGGTGGCCCCGCACTGCGTTCCCGAGGCCCTCTCGGGGGCATACGCGGCGCTGGGGACCCCGGCGGGCGGCGGGCTGGACCCGGCGCAGATGGCCGCGTACACCGCTCTCGCCATCGGTCTGCTGAAGGAGGCGGAGGCGGGCGGGGACACGCGGCTGCTCGACGACGCCGTCGAGCTGTGTCTGCTGTCGGCGCGGGCGAACCCCCGGCAGGACGTGGTGTGCGCGGAGGCCCTGGTGACGCTCGGGAACGTCCTCACCCGACGGTACGAGTACACCGGCGACGCCGACAGCCTGGAGCGGGCCTTCACGGTGACCGTCAGGGGCGGGCAGGCGGTGCCGGAGGGCCACCCGTACCGCCTGACGTTCTGCTCGGGCCTGGGGCACACGGCCATCCGCCGGTTCGAGCGCACCGGGGACCTCGACACCCTCGACCTGGCGGTCCGGGCGCTGCGCGAGGCGGCGTACACGGCACCCGACGACCATCCGCACCGTGCCGCGTTCCTCACCAACCTCAGCTCGGCGCTCAGCCACCATCACCGGCACACCGGTCGCGCGGAGGCCGTCGACGAGGCGTTGTCGGCCCGGTTCGAGGCCGCCCGGAGCACCCCGCGCGACCATCCGGACCTGCCCAGCAGGCTGCTGAACCTCGCCGCCACGCTGGAGAGTCACCCCGGGCCGCTCCCGGCCGGCGACGACGCCGGCGCGGACAGGTACGGGCTGGTCGTCCGCCTGCTGCGGGACGCCCTCTCCCTCGTCGGCGACGGCCACCCCGACCGGCCGGGCTGCCTGCACCTGCTCGCCGGCGCGCTCCGCGAGCGGTTCGCCCGCGAGGGGGACCCGCGGGACCTGGACGACTCGGTGGAGGCGGCCCGCGCGGCGGTCGCGGCGGTCTCGGCCGGCGACTACCAGCGGCCGGGCCTCCTGCGGGGGCTCGGCCGGTCCCTGCGGCAGTACGCCGCCCACGTCGGGGCGCCCGGTGCCCTCACCGAGGCGGTCGACGCGCTGCGGGCGGCGGAGGCGCTGCTGCCCGAGAACCATCCGGAACGTGCCGTGACCCTGACCGACCTGGGCTTCGCCCTGGCGGACCGGGCGGAGGCCGCCGGCGCGCCCGGCGACCGCGGCGCGGCGCTCCGCGCCATGCGGGACGCGTCCCTGGTGTCCTCCGCCTCGGCGCGCTCCCGCGCCCGGGCCGCTGCCGCCGCCGGGCATCTCGCCGCCGGCACCGGGGACTTCACCGGGGCCCTGGACCACTTCGCGCTGGCGATCGGGCAGTTGGAGCTGACGGTGTGGCGCGGCCTGGAGCGCGACGACCGCGAGCGCCTGATCGCCGACCACCCGAGCCTGGTCACGGACGCCGCGGCCGTCGCTCTACGGGCCGGGCAACCGGAACGGGCCGTGGAGCTCCTGGAACAGGGCCGCGGCATCCTGCTCGCCCAGGCCATGGAGAGCCGCACGGATTACGCCGAGCTGCGTGCGGCGGCACCGGAACTCGCCGACCGGCTCCGCCGGGTCCTCGACGAACTCGACCGGCTGCCCGACGGCGTCCATGGCCTCCCCGGCCGCTCGGGAGCGGCCGGCGGGGACGTGCGGGAGCGCCGCCGGGCGGGCGAGCGCCGCGTTGCCCTGGCCCGGAGCCGGGAGGACGTACTGGCGGAGATCCGCGCCCTGCCCGGGCTTGCCCGCTTCCTGCGCCCCCCGGAGTTCGCCACTCTGCGCACCGCCGCCGCACGGGGCCCCGTGGTCCTCCTCGTCCCGAGCCGGTACGGGTGCTCCGCGCTGCTGCTGACCGGCGATGGCGTACGGGCGCTGCCCCTGGCGCTCGACGACCGGCAGCTCGCCGCGCGGACGGTCACCCTGACGGAGGCCCTGGGCGAGCGGCAGTCGCCGTTCAGGGCGCGCGGAACGGTCGTCGACACCTTGTCCTGGCTGTGGGAGACCGTGGCCGGGCCGGTGCTGACCGCGCTGGGCCGCACCGAGCCGCTCGGTCCGGACGCCGGGGGCCCCCGCCTGTGGTGGTGCCCGGCCGGGCTGTTCACCCTGCTGCCGCTGCACGCCGCGGGGCGCCCGCTGCCGGACGGCGACGGCGACACCGTGCCGGACCGGGTGGTCTCCTCGTACACCCCCACCCTGCGTGCCCTGCTCCACGCGCGCGGGGGGCGCCGTGCGGTGGCGGGGGCGCCCGCCCGCGGGCTCATCGTGTCCATGCCGTCCACCCCCGGCCTGCCGGAGCTCCCGGCGGCCGGGGAGGAGGCGCTGGCCCTGCGCCTGCGGCACCCGGACGCCGAGTTCCTGACCGGTACGGCCGCGACCGCGCCTGCGGTGCTGGACGCCCTGTCCCGCTGCTCCTGGGCGCACTTCGCCTGTCACGGGGAGCAGGACCTGACCCGCCCGTCGCGCGGTGCGCTCGTCCTGCACGACGGCCCGCTGGGCCTGCGGGCGATCGGCAACCTCCGTCCGGCGCGGGCCGAGTTCGCGTTCCTGTCCGCCTGCGAGACCCACCGCGGCGGCCTCGTCCTCGCCGACGAGGCGATCACCTTCGCCACCGCGCTGCAACTCGCGGGCTTCCGCGACGTCGTCGGCACCCTGTGGTCCATCGACGACGCCTTCGCGGCGGAGGTCGCCGGCCTGGTCCACGCGCACCTGGCCCGGCGGGACGCCCCCGACCCGGCGACCGCCCTCCACGCGGCGCTGCGCACCCTTCGGAAACGCCGGCCGCGTGCCGTGCTGAGCTGGGCGCCGTACGTCCACGTCGGCCCGTGAAGGCGCGGCTCACCCCTGCCGTCGCCGGGCACGACGGTCCCGGGGGTTCCGGCGGGGCTCGCTTCGCGTGCCGCGCCGGCCCGCACGGCGCGGGGACGGTCAGCCGTCGACGGGCAGGCCGCGCGGCTCCTTGACGCGTTTCATGATGATCTGGGAGTTGACCTCCGTGACGCCGGTCAGGGCGGTCAGCTTCTCGATCCACAGACGCTCGTAGGCGCGCAGGTCCGCCACCGCGATGCGCAGCAGGCAGCCGGGGCTGCCGAACAGGCGGTACGCCTCGATGACGTCCGGGATCTCCCGCAACGCCGCCTCGAACTCCTCGACCACCGCGCGGTCCCGCTTGACCTCGATCGACACCAGGACCTCGAAGCCCCGGTTCACGGCGTCCGGGTCGATCACCGCGCGGTAGCCCTGGATGACCCCGTCCTGCTCCAGCTGCCGCACGCGCCGCATGCAGGGAGAGGGGGTCAGCCCCACGCGGGCGGCCAGCTCCTGGTTGCTCAGCCGGCCGTCGTTCTGGAGCTCACGCAAGATGGCGCGGTCAATGTCGTCCATGGCGCAATTATCCACCACGTGTGACGTCAGGGGCGCAGATATTGGTCATCCGATTGCGCACGGCCTCTCCTATCATTGCGTTCGAATCATTGCGTTCGAACAGGTCGGATCGTGTCGGGGCTGCGGCGCGGGACGTGGACGGAAGAGGACAAGGGACTGTGAAGCGGATCGTCGTCATCAGCACCGGCGGGACCATAGCCAGCCGCTGGCAGGGATCCGGCTTCGCCGCCGACGCGCACGGCCAGGAGGTCATGGCGACCGCCGCCGTGCCCGAGGACGTCGCCATCGAGCTCGTCGACCTGTTCAGCGTGAACAGCCCCCGCCTCACCACGGCGCACCAGCTCACCCTGGTGCGGACCGTGCACGAGGTGCTCGCGGACCCTGACGTGGACGGCGTCGTCGTCACGCACGGCACCGACACCCTGGAGGAGTCGGCGTTCCTCGTCGACCTGTACCACGACGACCCGCGCCCCGTGGTGTTCACCGGGGCCCAGCTCCCGCTGGACGCGGAGGACGGCGACGGGCCCCGCAACCTCCACGACGCGCTGCTGACCGCGGCCCGCATCCGTGGCCTCGGGGTCCTGGTGGCGTTCGACGGCAAGGTGCACGCCGCGCGCGGCACGGTCAAGACGCACACCGTCGACGCAGACGCCTTCGCCGACCCGTCCCGCGCCCGTCTCGGCGACATCGGGTTCGGCAAGGTCTCCGTACGGCGCCGGCCGACGCGGCCGGCCGCGCTGCCCCTGCCCGGCGTACCGGAGGGCCGGGTGCGCGTCGACATGGTGATGCACCACGCCGACGGCGACCCGCTCCTGCTGAACGCCGCCGTCGAGGCGGGCGCCCAGGGTGTCGTCCTGGTCGCCACGGGCGCCGGGAACGCCACCCCGGAGGTCGTGTCGGCCGTCGCGGCGGCCACCGCCCGGGGCGTGCTCGTCGCCCTGACCACCCGTGTGCCCTCCGGGCCGGTCTCCCAGATCTACACGCACGGCGGCGGTGTCGACCTCGTCGCCGCGGGCGCCGTTCCGACCGGGCTCCTGCGCGCCGGGCAGGCCCGCATCGCCGTCCTCGCCGCCGTGCTCGCGACCACCGACGCCGGGGAGCGCGTACGCGTCCTGCGCCAGGTGCTGGGCGAGCCCGTGCCCGCCGAGCCGGTCCGGGTCTGACCCGCCGCGCGCCCGCCGCCTGCGCGTCCGTCACGCGCGCGTCCGGCACCCCGCCCTCGCGTCCGCCTCCCGCGCGTCCGGCCCGCCGCCGACCGCCCGGGCATCCGCCTCCCGCGCCCGCCGTCACCGGCCGCCACCGCCGCGAACCGCCCTCGCCCACAGCCACCGCCGCCGCCACCGCCACCGCCACAGGAAGCCGTACCGCCACCATGGCCACCACGCCCGCCCCCGCCTCCGCGTTCCGCGTCGAGCACGACCTGCTGGGCGACCGCGACGTCCCCGCCGACGCGTACTACGGCATCCACACCCTGCGGGCCGTCGAGAACTTCCCCATCACCGGCACCCCCGTCAGCGCCCACCCCGAGCTCGTCACCGCCCTCGCCTGCGTCAAGCAGGCCGCCGCCCTCGCCCATCGCGACCTCGGCCTCCTGGAGCCGCTGAAGGCGGACGCGATCGTCGCCGCCTGCGAGGAGATCCGGGCGGGGAAGCTGCACGAGGCGTTCGTCGTCGACGTCATCCAGGGCGGCGCCGGAACCTCGACCAACATGAACGCCAACGAGGTCGTCGCCAACCGGGCGCTGGAGCTCCTCGGGCACGAGCGGGGCGACTACGGGCGGCTGCACCCGCTCGAGGACGTCAACGCCGGCCAGAGCACCAACGACGTCTACCCCACGGCCGTGAAGATCGCCCTAGACCTCACCGCCCGGCGGTTGCTGGACGCCATGGAGGTGCTGCGGGCCGCGTTCGCGGCCAAGGCCGAGGAGTTCGCCGACGTCCTCAAGATGGGCCGCACCCAGCTCCAGGACGCGGTGCCGATGACACTCGGCCAGGAGTTCGCCACGTACGCGGTGATGCTGGACGAGGACCGCAAGCGGCTCGCCGAGGCGTGCGCGCTGATCCGCGAGATCAACCTCGGCGGTACCGCCATCGGCACCGGCCTCAACGCCCACCCGGAGTACGCGGCGCGCGCCTCCCGTCACCTGCGCGAGATCACCGGACTGCCGCTGACCGTCGCCGACGACCTCGTCGAGGCCACCCAGGACGCCGGCGCGTTCGTCCAACTGTCGGGCGTACTGAAGCGGATCGCCGTCAAGCTGTCCAAGACGTGCAACGACCTGCGGCTGCTGTCCTGCGGGCCGCGCGCCGGGTTCGCGGAGATCAACCTGCCGCCCGTGCAGGCCGGTTCGAGCATCATGCCCGGCAAGGTCAACCCGGTGATCCCCGAGGTCGTCAACCAGATCGCGTTCGAGGTCATCGGCAACGACATGGCGGTGACCATGGCGGCCGAGGCCGGGCAGCTCCAGTTGAACGCCTTCGAACCGCTCATCGCGCACAGCCTGCTCAAGAGCCTGACGCACCTGCGGGCGGGCTGCCTGACCCTCGCCGGGCGCTGCGTCACCGGCATCACCGCCAACCGCGAGCACCTCGCCCACCTCGTCGCCCACTCCATCGGCCTCGTGACCGCCCTCAACCCGCACATCGGCTACGAGCAGGCCACCGCCGTCGCCCAGGAGGCGCTGACCACCGGCCGCAGCGTCCAGGAACTGGTCCTGGAACGGGGCCTGCTGACGGAGGACCGGCTGCGCGCGATCCTCCACCCCGACAACATCGCCCGCCCCCACGCCCGCTGACCCACCGCGACCCGGCCCCGGCGGCCACGGCCGATCGGGTGACGGCGGCGCCCCGCACTCCCCGAGTGCCGGACGTGACCGCGCCTGACGGCGATCATGCCGTCATGACGCTCCCCCGCTTCCGGCTGCCGCGCCCGCACGGGTTCCTGGCCCTGGCCTGCCTGTGCTCCCTCGTCTCGGCGCCCCTGTGGGCCGACCGGACCGCCTCCGCCCGGTCGGCCGCCGAGGCGGTCACGTCCTTCCGCACGCCCACGCCGGGTGAGCGGGGCGCGGACGCCCGCCTCGAGGCCGTCCGCCACGATCCGCGGCTGCTGCGGCGCTTTGTCGAGCGGCTGCCCAAGGGCGGGGACCTGCACCACCACCTTTCGGGGGCGGTGGCGACCGAGTACCTCATCGAACTGGCCGCCGGGGACGGCTCATGCGTCGATACGCCGACCATGACCGCCGTCGCACCGCCGTGCGGCCCGGGCACCCGCCCCGTGTCGGACGCCCGGCGGGACCAGGCGTTCCACGAGGCCATCGTCCGCGCGTGGTCGATGCAGGACTTCCCCGCCGACGGCAACGGCCACGACCACTTCTTCGCCACCTTCGACAAGTTCCAGACGGTGGCCGAACGGCACCGCGGCAGGCTGCTGGCCCACGTCGCCGACGAGGCGGCCGCGCAGAACCAGTTCTACCTGGAGACGATGGTGACGCCGGCCGCCGAGGCCGCGAACGGCGTCGCGGCCGAGATCGGCACGGGCAGCGATCCCGCCCGGCTGCACGGCAGGCTCATCTCCGGTGGCCGGCTGGACCGGCTGGTGGCCCTCGCCCGGAGGGAGGCGGACGCCACCGAGCGGGAGTTCCGCACCGAGGCGCGCTGTGGCACCCCGGCGGCCCGCCCCGCCTGCGGTCTGCCGGTGCGCTTCGTCTCGCAGGTGTACCGGCTGGGTGCCGCGGAGCGGGTGTTCACGCAGATGGCGCTGGGGATGCGCCTGGCCGAGCGTGACCCCCGGTTCGTGGCGGTCAACCTCGTCCAGCCCGAGGACGCCCGTGCCGCGACGGCCGGCTACCGCCTGCACATGCGGATGCTGGCCCACCTGCGCGGGCTGTACCCGCGCGCTCACCTCACCCTGCACGCGGGCGAGCTGTGGCCGGGTCTGGTCGCGCCCGGGGACCTGACCTTCCACATCGGCGAGGCGGTCGGCGTGGCCCGTGCCGAACGGATCGGCCACGGGGTGGCCCTGGAGCACGAGGACGACTGGCGGCGGACCGCCCGCGCCATGGCGGCCCGGGAGATCGCCGTCGAGGTGCCCTTCACCAGCAACGCCCAGATCCTCGGCGTGAAGGGGCACGACCACCCCTTCGGCACCTACCGCCGCCACGGCGTCCCGGTGGTCCTGGCCACGGACGATCCGGGCGTCTCGCGCATCGACATCAGCCACGAGTACCAGTACGCCGCCGAGACGTACGACCTGTCCTACCGCGAGCTGAAGGATTTGGCCCGGGCGAGTCTGGAGTACGCCTTCCTCCCCGGCACCAGCCTGTGGCGGGGCAACCCCACCCGTGACGGGTACCGCCCGGCCGCTCCGTGCCGGGGCGCACGGCCCGGCGCGGGTACGCCCGGTACCGAGTGCCGCGCGCTGCTCCGCTCCAGCGCCAAGGCCGCCGTGCAGTGGCGTCAGGAGGTGGCGTTCCACGCCTTCGAACGCACCGCGCACGCCCTGCGCAGGCCGTGATCCCGGCTCGGTGCTCCGCGCCGGCGCCGAGCCCGCCGAGGACGTCCGCCGCGAGCGCCCGGCGCAGCGCGGGCGGGCCGTCCGCGGTCCGGCGGGGGCCTCGCCCCCGCGGCCTCCGCACGGGCCGCCGGTGGTGGGGCGGTGCGGTACGGGACGGCGGCAGCCCTCTGCCCCCACCCGGCCCGCTCCTCCCCGTACCAGCCGACGCGCCCGCCGACACACGGGTTCGGATAACCCTTCGATCCGCGTAGCCCGGCGCCTTACGATCATCGTTCGTGACCACCGGCATACGCCGCCTCCTCGGAGCCGGCCCCACCACGTCCGCCCGGGCCCCCGGTCCGGGCGACCCGGCCCGGCGCCGTGTCGTCGCCGCTCAGGCGGATCTCGACACCGGCCCGCTGCGGCACCTGCACCTGCCCGACCTGGACGAGCTGCGGGACCGGGGCGTGCTCGACGCCCACACCCTGCCAGACTGACGCGGGTGACGACGACGCGCCGCCCGCTGGGCCCCGGTCCCCGCCCCGACCCCGACTCCGCACCCGACTCCGCTCCCGTGCCGGACCCCGAGCCCGACGCGGGCCGTGCCCGGCGCGGCCGTACCGTCGCCGAACTCGCGGCCGAACCGCCGACCGCTACCGGCGCACCGGAACCGCGTCGGCGGCCGGCGCCCCGCCGGCACCTGGGCTCCGGTCCGAGGCCGGGCGACCCGGGCAGCCCCGGCACCCACGGCTGACCGTCACCGCACCACGGCCGGGCCGGCGGCGCGGGGCAGGCCCCCGGCCCTCGCGCGCGGCGGGCCCTGCCGAGGTCACCCCTCCAGGAGCGCGGTGTGTCGGCCGAGCCCGAGGACGGCCATGGCCTGCTCGGCCATGCGCTTTTCCCCGAGGGCGTTGGGATGGAGGGGCACGATGCCCTGCCCGAACAGCAGCGGCTCGATCCACCGGGTCCCGGATGCCTGCACGCGTCGTGGCCCTCGGACGTCTGGGAGAAATCCCCGTCAACGGCCCCGGTCTCCTCGGCGGCTCGCTGGATGACGGCGTTCGGATGCGCCTGGGTGCCGCGCGGGTGGGGCACGTCGCCGGCGGCTACCGGGAGCTCGGCGAAGCAGGACGGATCGGCGGAGACGGCGTCCGTCTGCGGGGCCAGGCCCGGGTACTGGGACTCGCCGAAGTGCTCGGTCCGGGCGGCCCCGCAGGTCACGTCCTTCAGCCGGGCGCCCGTCCGGGCGGCGATGACGTGCGGGTGGTTCGCCGTGGACCGCAGGCACAGCAGGTTCGTGGGGTCCACGGGGGAAACGCCCGAGCCTGCGCCGCAACGTCCCGCCCCGGGCCGCGGCGCACCGCACGGCGCGGTGTCGGGGCCGGTGTGGTGGCGGTGCCGGATTTCACCCCACCGGCCGCACCGCGGTGGTCGTGCCTCGGTCCGGCCACGGCCTGGCCGATACTCGGCTCGGGCGGAGCCGCGCCGGGCGTACGTCCTCTCACCTCGGCGTACTGGGCCGTGGCGGACCGGCCCCCGGAGTGACGGCCGGGCGCGGTGTCGAGGGGCCGACCCTCGCCGCCGGCCCTAGCGTGGCAGGGCAGGGGTGTCCGCAGGGCTGAGGGAGTCGGCACATGGCAAGGGAAGCGGGGCCGCTCCACGGCCGCACCGCCGTCGTCACGGGAGCGGCCCGGGGCCTCGGCGAAGGGCTGGCCGTGCGGCTGGCCGAGCGCGGCGCCAAGGTGGCTCTGCTCGGGCGGGAGGAAGCCGCCCTGGCCGCGGTCCGGAAACGGTTGCCGACCGAGTCGGCCTGCTGGGAGGTCGACGTCACGGACGATGCCCGCATGGCGGAAGTCGCCGCCGAGGTGAGGGAGCGGCTCGGACCGCCGTCGGTGGTCGTCGCCAACGCCGGCGTGGCGGAGGGCGGGCCGTTCGCCGAATCGGACCCGGCCTCGTGGCGCCGTGTCATCGAGGTGAACCTGGTGGGCAGTGCCATCACCGCGCGCGCCCACCTGGCGGCGCTGTTCGAGACCCGCGGCTACTTCCTCCAGGTCGCGTCGCTCGCGTCCATCGGGGCCGCGCCGATGATGAGCGCGTACTGCGCGTCCAAGGCCGGTGTCGAGTCGTTCGCGCACGCGCTGCGCGCCGAGGTCGCCCACCGCCGGGTGGCAGTGGGCATCGCCTACATCAACTGGACGGACACCGACATGATCCGCGACGTCGACGCGCACGCGGTCCTGCGGGAGCTGCGTGGCCACATGCCACCGCCCGCCCGCAAGGTCCATCCCGTCGCCCATGTGGCCGGACGGCTGGTCCGCGCGGTGGAGCGGCGTCGTCCCACCGTCTACGTACCGTCCTGGATGCGGGCGACGCAGCTGGTGCGGGCCGCCATGCCGCCCGTGGTCACGGCGCTGTCCCGCAGGGAACTTCCCCGGCTCGCCGCGGCCCGGCCGTTCGAGCCCACGGGTCTTCTGGGCCCCGGCGGTCTCGCCGACGCACCGGCGCCGCGCCCCTCTCCCTGACGCGCCGGCAGGCCGACGCGCCCATGGGCCGGTGGCGGGCCGCCCGGGTCACCCGTTCTCGGCCGTGGACCGCAGGTCGGGGGCGATACGCAACGCGGTGTCCAGACCGCTGAGCGTCAGGACGCGCCACAGCTTCGGGGACAGCGGACCGGCGACGACGAGACGCTGGGTGCGGTGTCCTTTGACGAGGGCGTTGAGCAACGTGGAGTCGCCGAAGGACACTTGGCTGAGGTCGACGACCGTGCGTGTCACCGCGGTGTTGTCGGCCGCCGTGGCGAGCGCCGCGTCGAGCAGGACGGAAGTGGCGACGTCGAACTCGCCGGCGCACAGGATGATCCTGGTGCCGTCCTCGTCCGGCAGTGCCTGCACGTACGCTCTCATCTGCCGCATCCCTCTTCGTCGCCGACACCGGCCGGCCGGGGTGCGGCGCGGCGTCCACCGGTAGATGGCTTCCGCGAGTAGCCCTCTCGCATGCGCTTCCTCACCCTTTGCGGCCAGGCGTGCCCGGCGGCACGCGCGGACGACTGACGGAGCGCGGCCGGCGCACCGTCCCGGTGCCTCATGGGCGGGCCGCGCGCGTGATTCCGCTACGGGAGGATCGGTTCGGCGATCGGCGAGAATCGCCGTGCCGCGAGGAACAGTGCGCCCGTCCCCGACGGCCGGACCAGAAGCCCCGTACGGAACGGGAGCGAGCCGCTGATGCAGGCGTAACGCCCTCATCACCAACCTCTCCGCGCGGGCACCATGTGACGCGCCGTTGACGGGCCCACGCCACTAATCGGATGGAATGACCGGTGCCCACCGGCGCACCCCGTGCCCGCCCGGCGCAGGGCGCGCACCGGACGTGGGCGGAACCGGGCGCCCACACCGACCACGTCCTCACGCTTCCGGAGTTGTTCGCCGACAGGGAGACGTTCCCCGAACAGCCCACCTTCGCGGACGCGGGACACCACGGGTTGCCGCGACGGCCGGCGGAGGGGCGCCTGGAGCCGGCCGTCTCGCCGGCGGCCGGTGCCCGGCTCCTGCTCGGCCGGTTCCGGGCGGCGTGGGGCGTGACTCGGCCTCTTCACGGCGCCGGCGCGTGAGGGACCGTGGCTCGCGGCGGGGGGTTGCCGGTGGGTGGTGCAGTTGCTCACAGCCGGGTGGGCGGAGGTGACGGCGGGCGCGTGGGCGCCGTCAGAGCAGGTATGAACAACGTGAACGAGATGAACGACGAGGCGATCGCCCGCGCGGTGCGCGGCATCGTCGCGATGGAGGCGGCGCGCGAGACGCTGGCCGCACGGGTCACGGCGCTGCGGACCGCCACGTCCACCGAGGAGCTGGCCGAGCGTGACCGGTGCGGGACCGCCATGGCGGAGGCCGACACCCGGATCCTGCTGGAGTCGATCGAGGTGCTCGGCCGGCTCGGCATGACGGCCGCCGCCATGGCCTGCTCGTACGTGGCCCGGGAGGAGGGCGTCCTTCCCGCGACGTGACCCCGGCACCCCCGTATGGCGTCGTACGGCGTCCGGCTCACCACACGGCGCACGGCGCCCGGACCGCTACGCGACGAGGGCGGCGGCGGGTTCGCCGAGGCGGGCGGCCGCCGTGCGCCAGGCGGCCGTCACCGCGCCGTACGCCTGAGCCGTACGCACCGCGTGGTCGCCGGTCAGGGTGAGCGGCGCCCCCACGTGGACGTGCAGCCCGGGGCGGCGGACCGGGGCCGTGACCAGGCCGGCGAGCTGCTTGGCCGTGCTCCCCGAGGTGACCCGGCGCGCCCCGGCCTGGCCGACCGGCACCACGGGCGCGCCCGTACGCTCGGCGAGCCGGGCCAGCCCGCTGCGGAAGGTGACCGGCGCGGCTTCGGCGGCGTCCTTGCGCGGCGGGATGCCGCCCTCGGCGTAGATGAGGACCGGGCGCCCCTCGTCCAGGGCGGCGGCGGCGAGGTCGAGGGCCCGCGCGGCACGCCGGTCGTGGCGGTGCACGGGGATGTGGCCCTCGCGGGAGAGCGCGTGGCCGAGGAACGGTATGCGCCACAGGCCGGCGGCGGCCATGACGACCGGCCGGACGCCGAGCCGGCGGAGCGCGGCGAGCACGACGGCCGGGTCGGCGAGCGACGTGTGGTTCGCGGCCAGGATGCTGCCCGGAGCGATGTCGGCACCGGTGTCGACGGTGACGGTGAGGCGCCCGATGGTGGGCACCAGGGCCTGGCTGAGGCGGCTGAGCATGTGGTTCTCCCCGTTCCGGCGATGTGATCCCCATCGTCGGCGGCCGGGACCCCGTTTCCCTGAGCACGCGTACTCAGCTCCCCGTCACCCGGTACCCAGGCGGCGCCCCGGGGGTACGCGGGCCGGACCGGGTCAGTCCACCCACACGCGCACCAGGCAGCGTCGTCCCGGCGGGTCGTCGGAGGCGTCGGTGAAGGCGGTTCTGCCGTGCAGGACCGCGGTGTTGTCCAGCAGCAGGAAGTCACCGGGGCGCAGCCGGATCCGCAGCGCCGTGCCGGGGTCGGCCAGGATCTCGTCGAAGGCGTCCAGGGCGGCGCGGTCGTCGCCGGACAGCGGCTCGCCGGCCTCGCGGTGGCCGCGTTCGATCCAGTACCGGTTGTAGCGGGTCAGCACCGATCCCGCACGGCGCTCGAAGACGGGGTGAACCCGGTCGAAGCCGTCCCCGCGCCCGAAGTGGAAGTCGCGGTACAGGCGCGGCAGTACGGCGGGGTGACGTGCGAGCAGCCGGTCGTGCACCGTACGGCCGTCGGCGAGCAGGGACGTGCCGCCCTGTGCGGCCTGCCGGACGCACAGCAGCCCGAGGAGACGGGGCGGTCCCGGCGGACCGGCGCGGTCGGTGTGGAAGGCGAGGTCCTGATCGTCCACGCCGTCCCGTACCGCGCCGGCCGCCGGATGCCCGGCGGGAAGCCGGGACGTGACGAGGACGTGGCCCTGCTCGGGGGCGTCCGGCGGCCTGGGTGTGCCGAGCCGCGCGGCGAACCGGTGCGCCAGGTCGAGGCACCGCGCGTCGCTCAGGCCGGTCAGCGGCCCGCCGCGTACCACCGCGAAACCGGGGCCCTCCGCCAACTGCCGGGCCAGGCGGGCGTCCAGCCCCTCCGACTCCGGCGGCGGGGCCCACGGGGGCGAGGGCTCGGCCGGCGGACGCCGGTCCGCGCGGTCGCCGGCGCGGTCGGCCCGCACCCCGTCCGCCCACGGGACCGGGAGGGTGAGGAGCCAGTCGTCCTCCCGCAGGGTGTCCCGGCTCCAGGCCCTGGGGCCGGGGGCAGCGACTCCGGCTGTCGGCATGACCGCCTCCGTGGGGCTCAATGGAGCAGGCAAGGGGCAGGCCTGCGGATCGTTCCCGTGGTCTTCGCGGCGGAAACCGGTGTCCGCGGAGAAATCCGGCGCGGGTCCGGGAGGCTGGTCACTGACGGAGGGCGGCTTCTGGGTCTCTGCCGGGTATGCCGCATACTCACAGCACATGCCCAATGCGAAGGATCGGGTGGAAACTAAACCGGTTGGTATGTATCTTCGGGCGGGAGCTGCGGGCGTGTCGCCCGTCAAGTACCTTGCATTCGAGGGGAGTCATGGCTACGAGCGCGTATCGGACGGAAGACCCTCTGAGCACCGCACCGGTCGGGGGCCGTGAAGATCCGATGCGCTGCCCGCCCGCCTTCCGCTTCCCCACCCTGACCACCACGGTGCCCAAGGAGTTCGTGCACCGGGCCGCCGTGGCCGAGGTGATGCTCACCGACTGGCGCCGCAGGAGCGACACCCGCTTCGACGTCACGGCCCAGTGGCCGCGCGGGCACAGCTTCTTCAGTCCGATACGCGGGCACCACGACCCGCTGCTCGCCGCGGAAACGATCCGCCAGGTCGGCTCGCTCCTGGCCCACGCGGAGTTCGGCGTTCCCTTCGGCCACCACTTCCTGATGTGGGACCTGGAGTACGCCGCCGAGCAGGAGCACCTCCTGGTCGGCGGCGCCCCCGCCGCGCTCGACATCGACGTCGACTGCACCGAGGTCAAGCAGCGGGGCGGCAGCCTCACCGGACTGCGCTACACGGCGGTGGTCCGGCGCGACGGCCAGGTCGCCGTGACCGGCGGCGCCTCGTACACCTGCACCTCCCCCGCCGTCTACCGGCGGCTCCGGGCGGGGCGCGGGCCGGACGACGGGCGGCCCGCGATCCCGCTGACCGCCCCCGCGTCGCCGCAGAGCGTGGGACGTACGTCCCCCATGGACGTGGTGCTCTCCCCCATCGGCGAGGAGAACCGCTGGCACCTGCGCGTCGACAGCCGCCACCACGTGCTGTTCGACCATCCCGTCGACCACGTCCCGGGCATGGTCCTGCTGGAGGCCGCGCGTCAGGCGGCAGCGTCCGTCCTGGGTGACGGCGAGATGCTCCCGGTCGCGATCACCAGCCATTTCACGCGGTTCGCGGAGCTGAACGCGCCCTGCGCGGTCGAGGCCACCCTCCTGCCCGGGGCGGGGGGCGGCCGCGAAGCGGTCCTGGTGACCGGCAGTCAGGAAGGGCGCCCGGTCTTCTCCTCGACCGTGACGGCCTCGCCCCGTCCGGTCTGATCCGGCGGGCCCCGGGGGCCGCGCCCACCCGCCCGTACGCCGGTGGCGCCAAGGGCTCCGCCGCCCCCAGGGCCTCGGGGCGCGGCCTGCGGCCCCTTCGGCACCGGCTCGTCGCTCCGGCCCCTCCCTCCCCCTCCCGACCGTCGGCCGGTCGCCCGGTCGCGGCCGGACAAGCCGGGCGGGCACGCCGGGGCCGGGGAAACCGGGGCCGTGACAGCAGCGGATTCCAGCCATTCCGGTCGCCGGGGGAAAGTGGTACCACGTTCACATACCGAGGGCAGCGGTAAGATACAGACCCAGCGGTTTGTTATTGGTGGACCGCACGTCCCGAGAGCCCGTGGAGGAGGCGAGAGTGGCGAAGCAGGACCGAGCCATCCGTACGCGCCAGACGATTCTGTCCGCGGCGGCCAAGGTGTTCGAGCAGCGGGGGTACCAGGCGGCCACGATCTCCGAGATCCTCACCGCGGCCGGAGTCACCAAGGGCGCCCTGTACTTCCACTTCGAGTCGAAGGACGATCTGGCGCAGGGAGTGCTCGCCGAGCAGGACCAGCGGCTGGTCGTACCCCGCCGTCCCTGCCGGACGCAGGAACTGGTGGACGTCGTGATGCTGCACGCCCACCGCCTCCGGACCGACCCCATGGTGCGCGCCGGGGTCCGGCTGTCGCTGGACCAGCAGGCGCAGGACCTCGACCGCTCGGGGCCGTTCCTGCGCTGGGTGCAGGTCCTGGAGCAACTCCTCGACGACGCCCGGACCCAGGGCGAACTGCTCCCCCACGTGGTCCCGACCGAGTCCGCCGAGGTACTCGTGGGCAGTTTCGCCGGCGTCCAGGCGATGTCCCAGGCCATCAGCGACTACCAGGACCTGCCCGACCGGGTGTGCGCCCTCCTTCGCCACATGCTGCCCACCGTGGTGCTGTCCTCGGTCCTCGCCTCCATCGACCTGTCGCATACCAGGGGGGCCGTCGTCCTGTCCGAGCTGGACGCCGCTTCCGCTGCGGATTCCCCCGCCGGACGGCTGGAACGTCAGCCCGTCGGCTGACCGGGCCCGGCCGTCGCCACGGCCGCCGGGGTGTTCCGCCCCCCGCTCCCGCCACCGTCCCCGCCGAAGTAGCCGGCCAGGACGGTGTCGAGCCGTCCGCCGTCCGGCGCCCAGCCGACGTACCCGTCGGGCCGTACGAGCAGCGCCTCGCACGGCAGGTCCCGCACCGGCGCGCAGCGGACCACCCGCAGACGGTGCGCCCAGGGCCGCGCGACGCCGAGATGACGTTCGCCGTCCTCGCCGAGGAGCAACAGGAGCGGCCTGCCCTCGCGCAGCAGGCCGATCACGTCCGTCGGCCCGTCGGCCGAGTCCAGGGCGACGTTCCGCAGGAAGGTGCCCTCCCAGCAGGACGACGGCGAACGCGTGGGCAGCACGGTGTCCTGGGCGCTGATCATCAGGCCGAAGTCGTCGCCGGCCCGGCCCACGTCCCCGCCCCGGATCCCGTGCCCGCCTCTGTCCCCGCCGGACGCGAGCATGCCGGCGATCAGGTCCCGCAACGGGTCCAGGGCGGGATCGGGGCGCATCAGCGCCACCTGGGCCCGGGTGTTGTCGACGACCCGCCGGGCCGCGGGGCGGCGCTCTTCGTCGTACGTGTCGAGCAGGTCGTCCCCCGCGTCGCCCGCCGCCGCGAGGGCGAGCTTCCAGCCGAGGCCGACCGCGTCGAGCAGCCCGGTGCTGAGCCCCTGGCCGCCCACCGGGAAGTGCACGTGCGCCGCGTCGCCGGCGAGGAAGACCGGGCCGGCCCGGAACGTCCGGGCCAGCCGGGTGAAGTCGCTGAACCTGCTGAGCCACCGGCCGTCGCTCATGGCGATGTCGCGCCCGGCGATGTACGAGGCTTCCCGGCTCAGTTCGGTGAGGGTGACGGGCTGTTCGCGGCCGGCCGGGGGCCGGTCGCAGTTCAGGGTGCGCAGGTGCGTGCCGCCGTCGGGGGCCTCCTTGACGACGAGCCACCCGCGCGGGGTGCGGTGCCAGCCGGGCGGGAGCAGGTGGGCGTGCTCGCCGCGCAGGCGGACCTGCCCCATGAGCGCGGTCGCGGTCGCCGGCCACGTGTCGGACTCGATGCCGGCGAGGCGGCGGACGGTGCTGCGGGCGCCGTCGGCGCCGACCGCGTACCGCCCGTGCAGGGTCACGGTTCCCCCCGGCCCCTGGGCCTCCACCCGTACGCCCTCGGGCGTCCGGTCGAGGCCCACCACCTGGTGGCCGCGCAGGACGCGGGCGCCGGCGGCCCGTGCCCGCCCTTCGAAGTGGCGCTCCAGTTCCGCCTGGGGCACCTTCAGGACGGGGTGCGGTTCGGTGGGCGGTGCGCTGATGACCAGGCCCGGTATGCCCGCGAAGTGGAAGGGCATGGTGTTCCCGTCGCCGCCCGTGCGCGCGAGGTGGTCCGGCAGGTGCCCGCGGCGAACCAGGCACTGGGCGGTCCGGGCGTGCAGCGTCGTCGCCTTCGGCCGTTCGGACGTCGTCGTGCGGTGTTCCACCAGGACGACATCGGTCCCCAGGGCGGCCAGTTCGGCGGCGAGCAGCATGCCGACCGGTCCGCCCCCGACCACCAGCACCCGCGCCCCTGCCCGTGCCTCTGCCGGATGAACCATCGCGGAACCGCCTCCCCTGCCACCGCCAACGCCTGCTGACCGGATGGTACGTACGCGGCCGCGGCGCGCATCGCGGCGGGGAGGGGGTGGCGGGCGGTACGGCGCGGCCGTCGGGCGTCGCCCTCCGGGCCGGTCGCGGGCCTGACCGGCGGCCTCCTTGAGCGGTTTCCAGTCGGCCGGCCTCCCTGGGCGGTCCCCCGCGGCGTCGGGGAACCGGCCTCCCGTCGTACGGCGTGTCGAGCGGCGTCACGTCGTTCACGCGGAAGGGCACGACCGTGCGCGAGTTCCCCGTCCTCCGTACCCGCGGTGCGGCGCCTGTCCCGTCCCGGCTCTCCGGGCCGCCGCCCGTACCGCTCCCGCCGGCGGGAGCGCCCCGGGGACGGGCGCGTGAACAAATCCTGTTGCGGTGCGCTCGCCGGCGCGATCACCGTGTGGGTGCTCCTCGGCCTCGTCGTGTCGGGGGAGACCTCTACCTCCCGCTCGTCGCCCTGGCGTTGGTACGGGTCCTGATCGAGGGCGAGCACGGCTGAGGCCGCCCCCGCCCCGCCGCCCGCCGGACCGCGTCCGGGCCACCTCGGGACCGCGTCCGCCCGGCTGGCACCATGGGTGTCCCACCGACCGAGGAGACCAGCCATGCCCGCCCGCCCCGGCCTGCTGTACGTGACCGATCTGGCCTACCCGGCCCGGGGGCGGCGCTACTGCGACGAGGACATCCTCCTGTCCTCCCGCCTCCGCGCGGACTTCGACATCGCCCTGTGCCACCCGCTCGACGCCGCCGCCCTCATGGACCGCTTCGACGTCGTCGTGGTCCGGAACAGCGGGCCCGTACTGCACTACCAGGCGCAGTACGACACCTTCCGTGAGCGCGCGACGGCGCACGGCACCCGTGTCTACAACCCACTGACCGGCCGGGCCGACATGGCCGGCAAGCAGTACCTGCTGGACCTGACCCGAGCCGGTTACCCGGTCATCCCCACCGTCGACCGTCCCCAGGACCTCGGGCTCCTGCCCGAGGCCGGCCAGTACGTGGTCAAGCCGAAGGCCGGGGCGGACTCCATCGGCCTCCGCTTCGTGCCCCGGGACGGACTCGACGGGGTCGCCCACGGCGAGGTCCTGGTCCAGCCCCGGATCGACTTCCGCTACGAGGTGTCGTTCTACTACGTCGACGACACCTTCCAGTACGCCCTCCACGCCCCCGACCCCACGCGGCGCTGGGAGCTGGAGCCGTACGCGCCGACGGAGGCCGACCTCTCCTTCGCCCGGCGCTTCATCGACTGGAACACCCTCGGCCACGGGATCCAGCGCGTGGACGCCTGCCGCACCCCGGAAGGCGACCTGCTCCTGGTCGAACTGGAGGACCTCAACCCCTACTTGTCCCTCGACCTGGTCGACGACCGGACCCGAGACGCGTTCGTCACCGCCATGACGTCCTCCCTCCACCGGTTCCTGGGCAGGTGAAGCAGCGCTTCCGTCGGCGAGCGCCGAGACGCCGCACAAGCGCCCCGCCCGCGGGCCCGGCCCACGAGCGCACCGGGCTCCCGTGCCGGGTCGACGCGCCGCGTCGGGACGGCCTCGTACATCGGACAATCCGGTGCCGTCACCCGTCACGGTGGTTGCCGGGCGGGTCCCGTGCGCGGCCCCGCGGGCTCAGGGCACCGTGGGGGGATGCGCCTTCGCTCGATCGCCCCGCCCGTCCTCACCGCCCTGCTGCTTCTGTCCGGGTGCACCACCGTCGCGGGCGTGCCGTCCGCCCCGCGTCCGAGCCTCGCGCCCGCGGGCGGCCGGCTCCCCTCCCCCGTGCGGGAGTCCCCGGCCCCACGCCCCGCACCGCCGCGCGAGGAGCTCGCCGGCACCGGCCCCGTACCCGCGCCGCCGCACCGGGCCGAACGGCGGGCGCCGGACGCCGCCGAGGATCAGCGCCGGTACACGCCGGGGCAGCGCCGCGCCACCGCCCGGGACGAACGGCCCGTCGACGCGCCGCGGGCGAGGAAGCCCCGCAAGAACCGTGCCGAATCCGCTCCCCGGCGGCCGCTGCCGCGCCGGTCCGTCAGCATGCGGGACGTGTGCCGCGCGTCGCACGGTGTGGCGGACCCCTCCATCGTCAGCCTCTGCCACCGGGCGTACGGCTGACCGCGCCGTGGCCTCGCTCAGCATCAGCTACCGGACGCCCGCGGAGCTCATGGCCGAGGCCGAGCAGGTCGTCCGCGCCGTGCTCCCGGACGCCAATGTGCCGGCCTCCGTGCGCAGCAGCGGAATCCCCGTGGTGCACGGCTCGGTCGCGGATCCGCGTCCGAGCCTCTCTGCTGTCGGCGAAGAGTCCGGGAAGCCGTCCGCGCACGGTGGTTGGCTGGCCGGATGGAGATACTGATACTGGGTGGAACGGCCTGGCTGGGCAGGGAGTTGGCGCGACAGGCGGTGGGACGCGGCCACCGGGTGACGTGCCTGGCCCGCGGCGAGAGCGGACGTGTCGCGGACGGGGCGCGGCTGGTCGCCGCCGATCGGCGCGAGGCCTCGGCGTACGCGCCGCTCCTCGACCGTGACTGGGACGCGGTGGTCGAGGTGTCGTGGCAGCCGGGGTTCGTGCGCGGGGCGCTCCGCGCGCTCGCCGGCAGGGCCCGGCACTGGACGTACGTCTCGTCCATCAACGTCTACGCCTCGCACGCCGCGCGGGGTGCCGACGAGTCGGCGGCCCTCCTCGCGCCGACCGACCGCGACGAGGTCGACCGCACGGCGTACGGCGAGGCGAAGGCGGCCTGCGAGGAGGCGTCGAGCCGCGCCGTGGGCGACCGTCTCCTGATCACGCGCCCCGGTCTCATCGGCGGCCCGGGAGACCACAGCGGGCGCTCCGGCTACTGGGTGGCCCGCGCCGCGCGCGACCGCCGGGGGTCCATGCTGGTGCCCGACGCGCCCGGCCTGCCGACCCAGGTGGTCGACGTGCGGGACCTCACCTCCTGGCTGCTCGACGCCGCGACGGAGGGGCGGGCCGGCACGTACGACGCCGTGGGCCCGGTCGTTCCGTTCGAGGAGTGGATCGCGCTGTCGCGCGCCGCCGGCGGGCACACCGGCCCGGTGGTCACCGCCGACGCGGCGTGGCTGCTCGCGCGGGGCGTTGCGCAGTACATGGGTGCCGAGTCGCTGCCGCTGTGGCTCGTGGAGCCGGGTTCGGAGGGCTGGTCCGCCCGTAGCGGCTCGGCCGCCCGCGCCGCTGGGCTCCGGCACCGTCCCCGGGCGGAGCTGCTGGCCGACACGCTGCTCTGGGAGCGGGCGGAGGGCCTGGACCGGCCCCGGCGGGCGGGCCTCAGCGCCGGGCGGGAGCGCGAGTTGCTGGACGCCCTGCTCTGACGGCCGCTTCCCCGCGCCGGGGCCCAGCCGCTCCCCGACGCCGGTGCGGCGTCCGGCGGCGCGGTGAGGCGGGGCTCCTTCCCCCGGGGGTGGCGGGAAGTTCCGCCCCCGAGGGGTCGGCTTCGGCCAAAGGGGACGGCGCGCCCATGGGGCTGTCATACCGGCCTGTTATCTTTGCGTGACATGGCGGGCGTCACCCTCTGTCACTCTCTGGGGTGCGCTTTCCTGTTGTGCCATCGCGCCGGTAATCGGATGCCGGGCCGCACCCGCGAGTGTCCGCGGGGGTCCGGGCCACGAGTCATGGCTGGACGGGGATGACCAAGCACATCGACCGGAGAAGAGCGGCGGGCGCGGGGCGCACCGCGGCGGGGCCCCGGGCCAGGGCCCGCGGCAAGCGGCGCAGGCCGCGCGCCTCGCGTGTCCTCCGCCGCCCCGACTATCCGCGGCCGGGCCGGAGCGGCTGGCGCCGGTGGGTCCCGTCCTGGCGCCAGACCCTGACCTCGTTCCTGCTGGCCGTGGCAGCCGTCTCGGGAGTCGTGGCCATCGCCTACGTACGCACCGACATACCGGAGGGCCTGAACGGTTTCGCCACCCAGCAGGACAACGTCTACTACTGGGCCGACGGCTCGCCGATGGCCCGCACCGGATGGGTCAGGCGCCAGGAGATGCCCCTGGAGAAGATCCCGGAGCACGTCCGCTGGGCGGTGCTCGCCGCGGAGAACGCCGGTTTCTACTCCGACCCCGGAGTCTCCGTGAGCGGTGTCACGCGGGCCCTGTGGCGGACGATCGGTGACGGCGACACGCAGGGCGGGTCCACCATCACCCAGCAGTACGTCAAGAACGTCTACCTCAGTCAGGACCGGTCGCTGTCCCGCAAGTTCACCGAGGTACTCCTCGCCATCAAGGTGGACCGGCAGCACAGCAAGGACCAGATACTCGAGGACTACCTCAACACCAGTTGGTTCGGGCGCGGTACGTACGGCCTGCAACGCGCCGCCCAGGCGTACTACGGCAAGGACGTCACGCAGCTCAACGCGAGCGAGGGCGCCTTCCTCGCCGCCCTGCTGAAGGGCGCCTCGCTCTACGACCCCGCCATCTCGCCCGCCAACCGCGAACGCGCCGTCGAACGGTGGGCGTGGACCCTGGACCGCATGGTCGAGATCGGCAGGCTCTCCCGCGAGGAACGGGCGCGCTACACCACCTTCCCCGAGCCCAGGATCCCGACCACCCCGAGCACCTCCGGCGGCCAGAACGGCTACCTCGTCGAGCTGGCCGAGACGTACGCCAAGCGTGCCGGACGGATCAGCGACGCGCGGTTCGACCTCGGCGGGTACCAGGTCTACACGACCTTCCAGAAGCCGCGTACGGCCGCCCTCACCAAGGCCGTCGAGGCGGCACGCGCCGGCCTGGACCCGGAGAACCGAGCAGCGGACCGGTACGCCCGGTTCGGAGCCGCGTCGGTCGCCCCCGACGGCCGCATACTGGCCGTCCACGGCGGACCGGACCACCAGAAGCAGGCGTTCAACGAGTCCAACGCCGCCACCGTCCCGGCCGGGACCGTCTTCACCCCCTTCGTCTACGCCGCCGCCCTCGAACACGGCGTGCAGCTCGAGCGCGGCGGCCCCCGTACCCCGGTCACTCCCTCGACCGTCTACGACGGCGACGACGGCGTCCCCCTGCGGACCCCCGAGGGCCCGTACTGGGACCGCGCCGGGAAGATGATCAGGGCCACCAACCTCGACGGCCGGTCCCATGGCCGCATCAGCCTCCGCCGCGCCCTGGCCGAGTCGGCCGACGCGCCCTTCCTCCAGCTCGGCATGGACGTCGGCCTCGAACAGGTGCGGCGCACCGCGCAGTCGGCCGGCCTCCTCGGCTCCAGCCTCGGCCCCCCGGTCCCCGACTTCGCCCTCGGCAACTCCACGCCGAGCGCCATCCGCATGGCCAGCGCGTACACCGTGTTCCCGGGGCGCGGCACGCACACCGAGCCGTACTCGGTCGTGCGCGTCAGCCACAAGGGAGAGCCCGTTCCCCTCGCCGCCCCGCGCAAGCAGCGCGCCGTCGGCCCCACGGTGGCCGATCAGGTCACCGACGCGCTCTCCCGCGCCCGCGAGCACGACAGCGAGGAGCGCGACCCCGAGGGGCCGGGCGACGCGGCGGGGCCGGACGGCGCGGCGGGCAAGGCCGGCGGCACCCGGGACGACACGGCCCGCTGGTACGCCGGTTACACGCCCACCGAGGCCACGGCCGTCGTCGTCTACCGCATGGACCTCGCCAAGAGCCTCGCACCGCTGCCCCTCACGGGCCTCGGCGGCGACTCCGCGGCCGGGGCCGACCGCCCCGCGGCGATATGGAACCAGTACATGGACGCGGTGCGGGACGGGTCGCACCGCTCCGGCGACGAACGGGGGAAGACACGATGATCCGGAACCACCCGGCCGTACGGCGCCTGCGGGAACGCACCACCGCCCGGGGCATCGCGCTGGGCGTCACCGCGGTCCTCATCGCCACCGGCGCGAGCCTGGTCCCACTGGTGACCGGCGGCGAGGACGACGACCTCGCGGCGACGGCCGACCGCACGTCCGCCCCCGCACCCCGGCCCCCGGCGGGGCATAAGGGCGGCGGCGCCGAGAGCTCCGACGAGGAGTGGGACGGCCGGGTGCGGATCCTCGGCGACGGCTCCACCTCCTACACCGGCCCGCAGCCCGGCCGGCTCAAGCCCCAACGGCTGAAACCGGGCCAGCGGCCTCCCCAGTTCGTCGTGTTCTCCTGGGACGGCGCCCTGGAGGGCGACGACCGGCTCTTCTCCCGCTTCCGCCGCGTGGCGAAGGAGAGCGGCGCCCATATGACGTTCTTCCTCACAGGCATCTACCTGTTGCCGAAGGAGAAGAAGGACCTCTACCGGCCGCCTCGGCACGGCGTGGGAGCGGCGGCGATCTCGTACCCGACCCGCGACCACATCCGCACCACCCTGGAACAGCTCGGCAAGGCGTGGAAGGAGGGGCACGAGATCGGGTCCCACTTCAACGGCCACTTCTGCGGCGCCAAGGGCGGCGGGGACTGGAGCGCCGCGGAGTGGACCAGCGAGATCGACCAGTTCTACTCCTTCGTACAGAACTGGAAGACCAACACGGGTTTCACCGACCTCGACCCCCTCCCCTTCGACCCCACCCGCGAGGTCGTCGGCGGACGGGCGCCCTGCCTCGAAGGACAGAAGACGCTCATACCCGCGTCCAAACCCTTCGGCTGGCGTTACGACGCCAGCTCGTCGGGCGACTTCCAGATCTGGCCGTCCAAGAAGAACGGCGTCTGGGACCTGCCGTTGCAGATGCTGCCGTTCCCCGGCAAGGACTTCCAGGTCCTGTCCATGGACTTCAACTACCTCTACAACCAGTCCAAGGGGCTCACGGACGGCGATCCGGCGATGCGCGCCACCTGGCGCGAACAGACCCGCGACTCGTATCTCGCCGGCTTCGAACGCGTCTTCCACGGCAGCCGCGCGCCGATGTTCATCGGCAACCACTTCGAGAACTGGAACGGCGGCATCTACATGGACGCGGTGGAGGACGTGATGCGCGACGTCTGCCCGCGCAAGGAGGTCCGCTGCGTCTCCTTCCGCGAACTGACCGACTGGCTCGACGCGCAGGACCCGGACGTCCTGGCCCAGTGGCGCACCCTCGATCCCGCGCAGCCCCCCGGCTGGTCGTCGTCGCCTGGCAGGTGACCGGGCCGCCGCCGATGGGGCCGGCCCGCGTCCGGGCCTCCTACGATGTGGGCGGACGAGGAGAGGACCCCATGGTGGTCGGGTGGCAGGCGGACGAGCGGGCCCATCGGAAGCAGCGGTGGTCGGCCAGGGCGTCCCTGGCGTCGGTGACGCTGGCCGCGCTGCTGCCCCTGTTGTACGGAGGTCTCGGCGGCGTACTGCTTCTCATGGTCGGCGCCGCGGGCATCGCCGTCACGGTGGCCGGCTTCTGGTGGGCGCTGACGCGGCGCGGCACGGCTCGCGCGGCCGCCGTGGTACTCGCGGTGTCGGCGCCGACAGCCGTCGTCGCGATGTTCGCCGCCGCGAACCTGCTGTGGGTGGTCGTGCTCTCCCTCACGCTGTGGGTCGCGGCCGTCTGGAGCGGGCGGTACGCGCTGCGGAGCACCGGCCTGCGGCCCGTGCGGATGAAGGAGCACCGCACGCCGCCTCCGCGGCGCCCGTTCCTCGTGATGAACCCGCACTCGGGCGGCGAGAAGGTGGAGCGGTTCGGCCTCAAGGAGAAGGCGGAACGGCTGGGGGCGCGGGTGGTGCTGCTCGGCGCCGAAGGCCCGCGGGACGTCACGGAACTGGCCCGGCAGGCGGTGGCGGACGGCGCCGACCTGCTGGGCGTCGCCGGTGGTGACGGCACCCAGGCACTGGTCGCCGCGGTCGCCGCCGAGCACGGTCTGCCGTTCCTGGTCGTCTCCGCGGGCACCCGCAACCACTTCGCGATGGACCTGGGCCTCGACCGCGACGACCCGGCCGCCTGCCTGGACGCGCTCACCGACGGTGTCGAGCTCCACGTGGACCTCGGCTTCGCCGGCGGGCGCCCGTTCGTCAACAACGTCTCCTTCGGCGTCTACGGGACGGTGGTTCAGAGCCCCGCGTACCGGGAGGACAAGGTGGGCACCGCGCTGGACCTGCTGCCGGAGCTGCTCACCGGGCAGAGCGGCCCGAGACTCACCGCACGGGCCGGCGGGACGACGCTCGCCGGACCGCAGGCGCTGCTGGTGAGCAACAACCCCTACCGGCGGGACGATCCGGCCGGCCTGGGCCGCCGTGAGCGCCTGGACTCCGGTGTGCTCGGTGTCCTGGGCATCCGGGTGGACAACGCGGCGGAAGCGGCCGGTCTAATCCTCGATCCGGAGTCGGGCGGGCTGACGGTGCTGACGGCCCGTGAGGTGGTGGTCGACGCCGACCTCCCGACCGTCGACGTCGGCATCGACGGCGAGGCCTTCGTGCTGCCCGTCCCCGTGCACTGCCGCATCGCGCCCCGGGTGCTGCGCGTCCGGGTGCCCCGGGTGCGGCCCGGGGTCCCGCCGCCCCAACCCCGCCTCGACTGGCGCCGGGTGCGCAAGCTCGCCGCGGCGGTGAGCCGCACGGCGGTCACCGGCCGCACGGCCGGCGGGCAGGGCCTGCCCGGGTGACGGCCGCCCGGCGGGCGGAGGCGCCGGGCGGGAGCGGCGGACCGTACGGGGCGGGCGGCGATCCGCGCAGGACGGACGGGGAACGGCGGGCGGGACCGCCCGCGCGACTGTGACCGCGCAGGCGAAACGGTACGCCTGGTGCCGACCGGGGCGGGTCGGACGTATCGGCCCCGCGGGGTCCGTGCTGCGGGTAGCGTCGGTGGCGTGCGTGCGGAAGCGGGGAGGGGCGCCATGCTCACGGTCGTGGGATTTCGGCTGGGGAACGGCAGTCGGCAGGTGACGGCGGTGGTGACGGAGTCCGGCCGGCTCCACCGGGCCCACGGTCCCTACGGCGCCCTCGGCCGGGCCTCCCGGCCGGACACACCGGCCCGCGAGAACCCCGTCCACCGGCACGTGGCGCATCTGCGGGGCCTGCGCTCCCGGTACATGGCGAAGGGCTACGCGGACGAGCTGATCCCGGGGGCATGCGTCCAGCTCGCACTGGAGGAGGCGACGCCGGAGCCCCCGCCCGGCAGGGCGCACGTCGAGCCCTCCTGGCCGCTGCTGTTCCGGGCGTTCGACGACGCCGCGCCCGCCGCGTCGCGCGGCACCCTCGAGGACGCCATCAACGGCTTCTACACCACGATCGGCGCGCCGTTCCTGCCCCGGCGGCCCGACCGGCCTGCTCCCCCGGGCCGGCCCGCGGCCGGGCTCCCGCGCCGGGTGGCCGCGTTGTGGCGTGCGCTGGCCGACGGGGCGGCCGTCAGCTCCCCGCCCCGCCTGGCGGTGGGCTACACGGTCACCGCCGACGACGTACGCCTCCATGTGGGCCGTGCCGGGGAGAGCCTGCCGCGCCAGGACGTCGTCGAGCTCCACGCGGCGCTCAGCGCGTGGCTGCACCTCAACGCCGCGAAGTGACGACGGGCGGCGAGGTCCGCTCCGAACGGGCAGCACCGGAAGGGACCACCCGACGAGAACGGTGAAAACGCAATTCCCATACCGTCGCTTGCCTGACGTGGTGGCGTGCGGGATACCCCCCTCATGACGGAGCCGCCGGAGTTCAGCCGCCGCAGCGTACTCGCCGGTATGGGCAGTGCCCCTCGCTCTGGGCACTCGCACGTCCGGCCATGGCCCGCCCCCGCCGGCGGACCCGGCGAGCCGTTCCCCGCTGCCCGCGCTGCACGCGCCCGGGGTGAAGGTGGGCCTCGGTCACGGCGGCGGCACCAACGACACGTCCGACATGTGCAACGTCATGAAGGCGGCCGTGGGCCTTCAGTGGGCGCTGCACCGGGACCCCGGGGCGTATCCGTCGATCCCCGCCGTGCTGCGCATGGCGCCCCTCGGCGGTGTCGAGTGCCTCGGGATGGCGGACCACGTCGGCCCCCTCTCCCCCCGGGAAGTGCGCGGACGTCCTCGTGCTGGATCCGGGCACGCTGAACCTCGCACCCCGCTACGACTGGGTGGTGCAGATCGTGCTGAACGGGCAGCCGCCGAACGTCAGTCACGTCTTCGTGGGCGGCCGGACGCGCAAGGCCAACGGTGTACTGGTGGGCGTGGACACGGACGACGTGGTGCGCGAGGCGGAACGCGCCGCCGCCCGCATCCGCGACACCGTGTGAAACACAACGGGCCTGCGAGGTCCGCACTGGTGACCGGTCCCAACCGCGCGTCGGCGTCGATGGACACGGCCGCCGTCCGTCCGCTCGTACCAGGAGAACCGTCGCCGGCCGCGTCCCCGCACGTGGCCTCACCGGCCGGTACGGGGTCTCCCGTCACGCACCGGCCTCCGGTCCCGAAACCGCCCGGAAGGGGCACGGCCGCCCGGTGACTTCGTCCCGGACGTCGGCACCGCGGCACACCGGATCGTGAGAACACAACGGCCGTGGCGCACACAACAGTTGCATGCGCGACGACCCCGGTGCGGCCGCTGGTCGCCACGTCGGTTCTGAATGCGGCGGTCACCGCTTGTTTGCTTGACACAACACCGCAGCCGTACTCTTCAGCACAGTTTCGTTCCTTCACAAACGCCACGATCCGTAGGAGGACACGTGCCCCTTCCCACCACCGCAGCCGGCAACATCGAGGCCACCACCGCCCTGCTGAGGGAAGAGCTCCCCCAACTCGAGGAGCAGCAGCAGGCGCTGGAGAAGGATCTGGCCGCCGTCACCGAGCGACTCGGTTCGGTCCGCAGCGCGTTGACCGCGCTGGAGGCGCTGTCCGCCGGCGCGGTTCCGGCGCCGCGCGCCGAGGCACGGGAAGGAGCCACCGGGGACGCGCCGTCCACCACGGCACCCGAGCCCGCGCCCGAGGAAGCCCCGGTGGCCACCGAAGCGCCGGCGGCGGAGGCCCCGGAGCAGGAACCCGCACCGGAGCCGGCACCGGAATCCGCACCGGAACAGCAGTCCGAGCAGGAGCCGGAGCAGAAGCGGGAAGCCGAGCCGAAGCCGGTCACCACGAAGGACGTTCCGGCTCAGCGCACGGCCCGTACCACTGCCGACCGGAAGACGACCGCCAGGAAGTCCGCCAAGTCGGCTGCGACCAAGTCCGCCGGCAAGCCCGCCGCCGCCAAGCCCGCAACCGCCAAGGCCCGTCCGGCGACGGCGAAGAAGGCCGCAACGGTCAAGAAGACCGCCACCGCCCCCGCCAAGGCCACGAAGGCCGCCAAGCCCACCGCCACCAAGGCCAAGAAGCCCGCGGACAAGGCAGCCCCGGCCGCAGCCACCGCCACCGACGGGCTGACCGAACAGGTCGCCGCCGTCCTCGCCCGCCACGGCGACACGCCCCTTCGCGCCCGGGACGTCGCCAAGGAGCTCGGCCGCGACGACAGCGCCGGTGCCATCAACACCGTGCGCAGCACCCTCGACCGGCTCGTCGCCACCTCCCGCGCCCGGCGCGCCGGCCGCGGCCTCTACCAGGCGCCCGCCAACTGAGCCTCGCCATCCGAACGTGCGGCCCGTCCCGGTGGCCCGACGCCACCGGGACGCCCGCATGACGGCAGCCGGCCGGTCCGTTCCCTCGGGCCGCGCCGGGCGGGCGCCCCGGCACCGGCACGAGAGCGGTCAGCCCGTCGCCGGGACGAGACCGTCGGCGACCAGCCCGGCGAGCACCGCCTCGCCGAGGGCGTGCACGGCGGACTTGGGACGGACCATCACGGTGAACTCCTTGATGCGGCCCGTCCCGTCGAAGTGGAGCAGGTCGATGCCGTGGATCTGCTTGCCGCCGACGGTGGCACGGAAGAGCAGGACCACCGACGGAGCCTCCTCGCCGTCCCCGGCGGTCTCGGCGGCCCCCTCGCAGCGCCCGATGTAGCGGAAGTCGTCGAAGGTGCGCATCAGGACGCCGAAGAGGCCCAGCACCATCGGCCTGCCCTCGAAGGGTGTGAACGTGACCGGGCTGTAGAGCCGGATGTCCTCGGTGAACAGGCCGTCCAGTGCGGCGACATCACGCTTCTCCACCGCGGCGCGGAAGTGTTCCACGGTCTTCTCCACAGGCCCTCCATAGACAAGAATCTGACTAGTCACTTTTTTGAGTATCATGCAGGCGTCAAGGGCTGAGGGGAAGAGGCAGCAGCAGGAAGGGGGCCGCTTCGATGGCTTTGCGGCATGCCGTGCTGGCGGCGCTGCTGGACGGGGAGTACAGCGGGTACCAGCTGGCGAAGGCGTTCGACATCGGCGTCGCCAACTTCTGGCACGCCCTGCCCCAGCAGCTGTACGCCGAGCTGACCAGACTGGAGAAGGACGGCCTCGTCGCGGGCAGACAGGTGGTCCAGGAGTCACGGCCCAACAAGCGGCTGTTCCGGGTCACCGAGGCCGGCCGGGCCGAGCTGGAGGCGTTCGCCGCCGCCGCGTCGAAGCCCTCGTTCATCCGCGACGATCTGCTCGTCAAGGTCCAGGCCGCCGACCGTGTCGGCACGGCTCCGGTGATCGAGCAGCTGGAGGAGCGGGCGTCCGCGGCCGGGGCCAAGGTCGAGCTGCTGAGCGCGCTGCTGCGCCAGATGCGCGGTGACATGGACGAGGAGGACTTCCTGCTCCGGGGCGAGCGGATCGGACCGTACCTCACGTGTCTGCGCGGTCTGGCCTTCGAGCGCGAGCACCGCGACTGGTGCCTGAGGATCGCGTCCGTCCTGCGGGAGAGGCGGAGGACCACTCATGGCGAGCGGTGAACACCTGCGTTACGTCGCCCTGGGCGACAGCATGACCGAGGGCGTCGGCGACGGGGACGACACGGTGGGGCTCCGGGGCTGGGCCGACCGGCTGGCCGAGCACCTCGCAGCGGTGAACCCCGACGTCCGGTACGCCAATCTGGCCGTACGGGGGCGTCTCGCCGGCCAGGTCCGCGCCGAGCAGCTGGCCCCGGCCCTGGCCCTCCGCCCGGACCTGGTCACGGTCGTCGCGGGCCTCAACGACCTGCTGAGGCCCCGGTTCGACGCGGCGGAGGTGGCCGGGCACCTGGAGGAGATGTTCGCCGCGCTCACGGGCGCGGGGGCCCACGTGGTGACCCTGACCTTCCCGGACGTGGGGCGCATCGCCCCGCTCGCCCGGCCGCTCGGGTCCCGCGTGGCCGGCCTCAACGCCCGTATCCGCGCCGCTGCCGACCGCCACGGCGTCACGGTCGCCGACACCGGCGGGCAGGCCGTCTCCACCGACCCGCGCCTGTGGACCGACGACCGCCTCCACGCGGGCCCCCTGGGCCACGAGCGCATCGCCGCCGCGGTCGCCCGCGCCATCCGGCTGCCCGGCAGCGACGACACGTGGACGCACCTGCTCCCCCCACAGGCCCCGCCCCCGGCCTGGCGCGCCGCGGGCGCCGAACTGCGCTGGGCCGCCGCGTTCCTCGGCCCCTGGATCGGGCGCCGGATCCGCGGCCGGTCCTCGGGCGACGGCCGCTGTGCGAAGCGACCCGGACTGCTGCCCGTGCGGACCTCTCCGCGCTGACGCGCGGGCCGGGGGACGGCGCCGCCACCGGCCCGATCGCGGGGGCGCCGCACGAGTGCGGGTGTGAGCGGGGACGGCCCGATCGCGTACGCTCGCCGAATGGCGAAGTATTTCGACGTGCACCCGGACAACCCCCAGCGGCGCACGATCAGCACGGTGGTCGACATCATCCGCTCCGGCGCGCTGGTCGCGTACCCGACGGACTCCTGTTTCGCCCTGGGCTGCCAGCTCGGCAACCGGGACGGCCTCGGCCGGATCAGGTCGATCCGCAACCTCGACGACCGTCACCACTTCACGCTCGTGTGCGAGAACTTCGCCCAGTTGGGTCAGTTCGTGCACGTGGACAACGACGTGTTCCGCGCCGTCAAGGCGGCGACGCCCGGCAGCTACACCTTCATCCTCCCCGCGACCAGGGAGGTGCCGCGTCAGCTGTTGCACCCCAAGAAGAAGACGGTGGGGGTCCGGATCCCGGACCACGGGGTCACCCAGGCGCTGCTCGCGGAACTCGGCGAGCCGCTGCTCTCCAGCACGCTGCTCCTGCCGGACGAGGAGGAGCCGCTGACGCAGGGGTGGGAGATCAAGGAGCGCCTCGACCACCTGGTGGACGCGGTGGTCGACTCGGGCGACTGCGGTACCGAGCCGACCACGGTCATCGACTTCTCGGGCGGCGAGCCCGAGATCGTACGCCGGGGGGCGGGCGACACGGCGCGGTTCGAGTAGCCGCCGCCCGCCGCGGGGCGGCTCAGCCCGCCGGCAGCAGCCCCAGCACCGGGGCCACCGGCTGGATCAGCTGGCGGGCCTCACCGAGGCGCTGCAACCCGTCGAGCCCGCCGAACTGCTCCGTCACCGTGGGCACCTTGGAGCGGTGCTCGGCGGGGACGGCGATGGAGGCGAGGTCGTCGACCCGGTCGAGGACGGAGGGCCCCTGGGGCCCCGGAGCGGGCACGATCACCGCTCCGGCGGTGGGGGCCGACAGGACGGAGGCGCCGGCGGCCAGGGCGAGTGCGGCGACAATACGCTGAGACTTGGTCATAGCCAGACCAACGCCGCAATCAGCCATCAGTCACGGCTCGTCCGGGAGCGGCCGGGTATCGCCGCGCGGATGGCGGACTGCCCCGGCGGGCTACCGCGCCGCCGTGAACAGGGCCGTCCAGAGGAACGGTTCGCCGAAGCACGCGGACCCGGGCGGTTCGTCGCGCATGCGGCGCAGTTCCACCTCGGCCAGGTCCGAGAAGATCCGGCGCAGCGACCCGGGCGTGTAGGCGAGTCCACCGTGGAGCCCGGACCGGCGGTAGAAGGCGGCGTCGGGTTCCTCCGATCCCATCTCCCCGGCGGCGAAGCATGTGAGGGCGAAGTGCCCCCGGGGGGCGAGGGCGTCGCCGAGGAGCGCGAGGTGGCTGACGCGGCGGTGCGGTGGCAGGTGGTGGAAACAGCCCGAGTCGTAGATCAGGTCGTACGTTCCGGTCAGTTCGGTCCCCGCGAGGCGAAGGCGTCCCCGCAGTGGAAGCGGACGGAGACCCCGGCCTCGCGGGCGCGTTCCTCGGCCCAGCCGATCGCCACGGGCGAGAGGTCGACGGCGTCCACCTCCCAGCCCAGCGAGGCCAGGTACCGGGCGTTGCGGCCCGGCCCGCAGCCCAGGTCGAGCGCCCGGCCCGGTCCCATCAAGCCCCGGTCCAGGTACGAGACGAGGTTCTCGTCCGGCTTGTCCACGAAGAACGGGACCGGCTTGGAGCGGTCGGCGTAGAAGCCGTCCCACCAGGCGGCGCCCTGGGTCGTCCAGCGGTCGGCCTCCGGTGCGAACATGCCGTCCAGGAGCTTCAGTACGTCGTCAACGGTGCGTATGGTGCGGTCCACCCGGTCCCCTTGGCTCATGGCGAAACGGTAGGGCGGGGCGGCGCGAAAGCCCAGTTCGCGCCGGGTGCGCCAGGGCTTCTGACAGGCCCGTGGGCCCTTCGCGCGGGGCCGGTGAGGGCCCCGGCCAGGGGGTGCGAGCAACTGGTGTCCAGCCCCTCACGGAAGGCCCGCACGGGCTGTTCACGAGCGCCGCCGGAGCGGTTTTCCGGCCGGTCCGGCAGGTCGGGGCCGTACGCCGGGTCCGGTACCGGCCCTCGGAGCCGGCGGAAGGACGGCAGAAGGACGACGGCCGCTCGGACGCCGGGCCGATGGGGGGCCGGGGTCGGGAGTCGGGAGCCGGCAGTCGGTCGCGGAGCCGGCGGGATCCGAACTCGCGGAAGGGCGCTGGGCAGGTCCGCCGCAGACCCCTCAGTCGCCGTGAGGGGGACCCCCCGCACGGCGATCGCCATGGGCCGCTCCGCCACGGCTTCGCGACCTGCGGGGCCACACGCGGCCCCGGTCGGGACGGCGTAGGGGACCGGCGCCCGGACAGGGCGATCGTTCTTCCCGGGCCGGCGGGGGCATCGCCGGACAAGGACGTACCGAGCGGGGGTCAGTCGCGGACGCGGGCCATCAGGAGGGCGACGTCGTCGTGGTTGCCGCCGTGCCGCAGTTCGCGCAGCAGGCGGTCGCAGGTGTCCTCCAGGGACGGCTCGGGCGTGCGGAGGAGGTCGAGCAGCCGGTCCAGGCGGGTGTCGATGTCCTGGTCGCGGGTCTCGACCAGGCCGTCGGTGTAGAGCACCAGCCGGTCGCCCGGGGCGAGTGCGGTGGTGACGTCGCGGAAGGGGACTCCACCGACGCCCAGTGGCGCGCCGGTGGGCAGGTCGAGCAGCCGGGGACCGGCACCGGCGCGGAGGAGCACGGGCGGCGGGTGCCCGGCGGTGCAGAAGCGGCACTCGGCGCGATGGGGGTCGTAGACGGCGTAGACGCAGGTGGCGAGGGAGGGTTCCAGGCCGGCGGTGATCTCGTCGAGGTGCCGGAGCACTTCGGCGGGTTCGAGGGAGAGCCGGGACAGGGTCTGGGTCGCGGTGCGCAGACGGCCCATCGTGGTGGCGGCGTTGATGCCGCTGCCCATCACGTCGCCGACCACGAGCGCGGTGCGGCCGTGGTCCATGGGGATGATGTCGAACCAGTCGCCGCCCACCTCGCTGCCGGACCCGGCCGGCTGGTAGCGGGAAGCCACTTCGAGTCCCACGAGGTGGCGGGGCGTCTCGGGCAGCAGGCTGCGCTGGAGGGTCAGGGCGGTCTCCCGCTGCCGGCGGAACAGGCGGGCGTTGTCGATGCACACCGCCGCCCGGGCGGCCAGCTCGCTGGCGAGCAGGGCGTCGTCCTCCGTGAACGGGAACGGGTTGCGGGCGCGTTTGAGGTCGAGCGCGCCCAGCACCTCGCCCCGGGCGATCAGCGGGACGGCGAGGTAGGAGTGGACGCCGGCCCGGGCCAGGAGTTCCGCCGCCTGGTGGTCCCGGGCGATGCAGGACAGGGCCTCGTCGTCGACCTCGGCCACCATCACCGGCCGGGCGGTGCGTACGCAGCGGGTGACGAGCCGGTCGGCGCCGTAGTGGGCGGGTTCGCCCGGCACGTCGGCCGCCTGGACCGCGACGGTCGGGTAGGCGGCGGCCACCGCCAGGGCCCGGATGACGGCCGGTCCGTCGGCGGACACGCGGCCGGGACGGCCCTCCAGCACGGTGTCCAGGATGTCGACGGCGGCGACGTCGGCGAGTTCGGGTACCGCGACGTCGGCCAGTTCGCGGGCGGTCTGTTCGAGGTCGAGCGTGGTGCCGATGCGGACCGAGGCGTCGGCGACCAGCGCCAGGCGGTCGCGCGCCCGCTCGGCCTCGGTGGCCGCGCGGTGGCGGTCGGTCACGTCGATCACCGAGATCGCCAGCCCCAGCACCCGGCCCGCCACGTCCTCCAGCCGGTACAGCGACACCGACCAGGCGTGATCGTGGTCGGGGTCGGCCGGGGTACGGCCCACCATCTGGCGGTCGAGCAGGGGGACGCCGTCGGCCAGGACGCTCCGCATCGCCTCCTCGGCCGCTTCGGCGTCGACGAACGGGAGGACCTCCGCGATCCGCCGGCCCTTGTGCTGGTCGGCGCTCAGGCCGTCGATCCGCTCCAGGGCGGCGTTGGCCCCGACGTACCGGAGATCGGTGCCCACGACGGCCAGACCGATCGGGGACTGGTCCACCAGCCGGACCGACAGGGCCAGGTCGCGTTCCACCCGGCGCAGCGTCGCCTGGTCGGTGGCGAGGCCCAGGGCGTAGTAGTCGCCCCGGTCGTCCAGCAGCCGCATGTTGCGGAACTCCAGCACCCGGGTGGTGCCGTCCTTGCACCGTACGGGGAACTCCCCCGACCACGCGTCACCGCTGCTCATCACGCGGTCGAACAGGTGCAGGACCCGGGTGAAGTGCTCCTCGGCGACCATCAGCTGGGCGGCGTACCGGCCCAGCGCCTCGTCGGCCGTGTAGCCCAGCAGGGCCTCGGCCTGCGGGCTCCACAGGACGATGCGCCCCTCGGCGTCCAGCACCACGGCCGCCACCCCGAGGACGTCGAGCAGTCCCTCGGCCGACGACGGCTCCGCCACCCCCGCGTCCGACCCCGGCCCGCCCGGCGTGCCACGGTCGGCCGGGGTGCCCTCTGCGCCGCCCATGACCGCTCCTCTCCGTATCGCCACCGTGCCTCCATACCGGCGCGGGCGCACGCCGGTGTGGACCGAACGGCCGCCAGGCCGGGTACCACCGGCTCCGCCGGCCGAACACCGCCGGCGGCGACGCACGGCCCCGGGCACCGGCACCACCTCGGCGCCGGAGTGCGGGCGGGCGCGAGCGGGACCACCATGGAGGTGGGAGCGAGGGGCGGGTGCGACCGGCCCCGTCTCCCGTACGCGGCCGCGAGCCTTCTCCACCTCGCCGGGGGGCACGGAGCCTCACCATGACCATGCACAGAGTCGGCCGTGACATCACCGTCCTCGCGGACTCCATCGAGGTGCCCGGCATCGGTTTCCTGCCCGTCAACGCCTTCGTCCTGCACGCCGAGCAGCCCGTCGTCGTGGACACCGGTCTGGGTCTGCCCGACCGGGACTTCATGGAGGCGGTCGGCTCGGCGGTCGACCCCGCCGATGTGCGGTGGATCTGGCTGACGCACCCCGACCGGGATCACACGGGCGGCCTGTTCGCCCTGTTGGAGGCGGCTCCGCGGGCGCGGGTCGTCACCACGTTCATCGGCGCGGGGATCATGTCCACCGAGCGGCCGCTGCCCCTGGATCGGGTGTTCCTGCTGAACCCCGGGCAGTCCCTGGACGTCGGGGACCGCACGCTGTCCGCGTTCCGGCCGCCGCTCTTCGACAATCCGGCGACGGTGGGCTTCTACGACGACAGGACGCGCGCCTGCTTCAGCTCGGACTGCTTCGGGGCGCCGATGCCGAGCGCGGACCTGGCCGAGGGTGACGACGCGGGCGCGCTCGTTCCCGAGCAGTTGAGAGCCGCGCAGTTGTTGTGGGCCACCGTCGACAGCCCGTGGGTGCACGCCGTGGACGTCGACAAGTTCCTCGCCACGGTGCGGCCGCTGCGGGAGATGGACCCCGAGACCGTTCTCGGAACGCACCTGCCGCCGGCCACCGGACTGGTGCCCCGGATGGTCGACACGATCAGCGGGGCGCCCGGATCGGACCCGTTCGTCGGGCCGGACCAGGCGGCTCTGGAGCGCATGCTGGCGGGCTTCGAGCCCGGCGGAGCGGCGCCCGGGCCCGTACGCGCGCCGGAGGAGGCGCCCGCCGAGGCGCCCGCGCCGGGCGCGCCGACCTGAGCCGGGGCCGGGCGTCACGGCCGCCCCGGAAGGGGGCGGCCGTGACGCGGTGAGTTCACCGGGGGAACACCCTTCGTAGGGGAGCCGGTCACTGGAGCCGACCAAGATCGGCACCGGTTTGCCATGCTCCCGACAGCAAGGGGTTCCCTCTCGTGTTCAGGCACCATCCCGTCCGGTCGGCCGCCCTCGTCCTCGGTACGGCATTGGCGGCGCTCGCCGGGGCCGTCCCGGCCGGCGCGCACCCGTCCGTCGGCGCCCTCCCCGCGCTGCCCGGCGTCGCGCCCCGCGCGGAGACCGCCACGCTGTACGACGACGAGGCGGGCGGCAACGCCAACGCCGACGACCCGGCGATCTGGCGCGACGCCGCCCGGCCGGACCGCAGCCTCGTGATCGCCACCGCCAAGGAGGGCGGCCTGCGCGTCTACGACCTCGACGCCCGCCAGGTGCAGGCGATCCCCGCTCCCCCGGCCGCCGGACCGGACGACGCCCCGGGCCGCTTCAACAACGTCGACCTCCTCCACGGCCTGCGCCTGCCGTCCGGCCGCGCCGACGTCACCGTGACGACCGATCGCGGCCACGACCGCCTGCGGATCCACCGCATCGCACCGGGCCGCGCCGGCGGGCCGCTCGTCGACATCACGGACCCCGCCGCGCCGCCGGTCTTCTCGGCGAACCAGGACGAGATCAACGACCAGCAGACCGCCTACGGGCTCGCCACCTGGACCGATGCCGCGTCCGGCCGCACCTACGCCCTGGTCAGCCGCCGCAACCGCACCACCGTGGCCCTGCTGGAGCTCACCCCCACCGCCACCGGAACGGTCACCTACCGCAAGGTCCGCAGCCTGGACCTGCCCTCCACCTTCCGCCTCCCCGACGGCACATCCTGGACGCCCTGCGGCGAGCCGGGCGAGCTGCCGCAGGTCGAGGGCATGGTCGTCGACCCGGCCAACGGCATGCTGTACGCCGGACAGGAAGACGTCGGCATCTGGCGCGTCCGCGCCGACCTGACCGGCGCCGCGCCGAAGCTCCTCGACCGCGTCCGCGAGTACGGCGTGCCGGGCGTGTACGACGAGGAGACCGAGGAGTGCGCCGCCGGCGCGGACCCGGGCTACGGCGGCGCCCGCCTCGCGGCCGACGTCGAGGGCCTGACCCTGGTCACGGAGGAGGACGGCGACGGTTACCTCCTCGCCTCCAGTCAGGGCGACGACACCTTCGCTCTGTACGACCGCGAGCTGGAGGACGCCAACGAGTACGAGGGCGGGTTCCGTGTCACCGCCTCGGCCGACGGGTCGGTCGACGGGTCGGAGGAGTGCGACGGCGCCGCCGCCCTCAACGCCCCGCTCGGCGCCAAGTACCCGCACGGCCTGCTGGTCGTCCAGGACGGTCACGACACACCGGTGGACGGCGACCGCGAGGCCACGAACTTCGCGTTCGTCGACCTGGGTGAGGTCCTGGACCGCGTCGACGACTGAGCTGACTCCGTGCGGGTGGCATGACTGCTCCTGACAGCGCAGGCCCCGGAGGCGGAGCGGTTGCCCGCTCGCCCCGGGGTCTACAGCTCTTCGGGAAGAGTCCGTCCGTTGCGAGGAGCTTGCTGTGCGATACAGGAGAGCGGGACGGCCGGCGTCACCCGCGGCCGTGGCGGTCACCGCCACGACGGTGCTGGTGGCGCTGGCGGCGGTCCCGCACGCGACTGCGGGGACGGCGCGGCCCGGCGCCCCCGTGCCGGGCACGGTGGTCGCCGAGTGGATGGGCACCGTCACGGGGACGGTGGACCCGGCGGGCAGGCTGACCACCCCGGAGGAGATGGTGTGGCACGCGCTGGTCTCGACGGCCATGTACAACGCGGTCGTCGGTATCGAGGGGCGGTACGAGCCCTACCGCTGGGGCGCCCGCGGCCCCCGTACGGCGTCGCCGGAGGCCGCCGCCGCGGCGGCGGCGCACCGGCTGCTGCGGCTCTCCTTCCCGGCGGCCGCGCCCCGGCTGCGGAAGGTCTACGCCGCGAGCCTGGCGCGAGTCCCGGACGGCCGGGCCGAGGACGAGGGCGTCGCGTTCGGCGAGCGGGCCGCCGACCACGTACGGGCGCTGCGCGCCGGGGACGGGCGCGGCGCGTCGGTGCCGTTCCCGGCGCGTCCCGCTCCCGGGGTCTGGCGGCCCACGCCGCCGGGCCACGAGCCGTTCGCGAGCGCGTGGCTCGCCCGGCTGCGTCCGATGCTCCTCGACGCCCCCGGCCGGTTCCGGCCGCCTCCCCCGCCGCCGCTGACCTCCGTCCGGTACGCGAGGGACCTGGCGGAGGTACGGACCTACGGCGCCAAGAAGGGGTCGGCCCGCAGCCCGTGGCAGACGGAGACCGCTCTGTACTTCGCCAATCTGGACGTGCAGAAGGCACTGGGCGACCACGCGGACCGGCACCGGTTCGACGTGGTCGACACGGCCCGGCTGTACGCGGCAGCCAACACCGCCCAACTGGACGCGGTGATCACCGCCTGGGACGCCAAGCTGCACTACGGCACCTGGCGGCCCGTCACCGCCGTCCGGGAGGCCGACCGGGACGGCAATCCCGCCACCAGGGCCGACCCCCGGTGGGAGCCGCTGCTGCCCACGCCCCCGCACCCGGACTACCTGAGCGGACACGCGACGTCCGGCGGCGCGCTGACGGGCACCCTCACCGGGCTCCTCGGCACCTCCCGCATCGACCTGTTCCTGCCGTCCCGGGGCACCGGTACGACACGGCACTACCGCCACGCGCACGAGTACGACAGGGACGTCGTGAACGCCCGCGTCTGGGCCGGCATCCACACCCGGACCGCCGACACCGTCGGCAACGCCACCGGACACCGGGTCGCGGCATGGGCCCTGGAGCGGTACTTCCGGCCGGTGCGTGGCTGACCGCCGCCCGGCCGCCCGGCCGCACCCGCGTACGGGCGGCTGCGGCATACGGGTGAACACGGCATACGTCCGCCGCCGGGCGACCGTTGTGCAGTCCGACTCCCGGTCGCCACGACGATAGGAAACGGACCCATGATCAAGCAGGTTCTCGCCGCCGTCGGCATCGCCGCGGCCGTTCTCGGTGCCTCGTCCCCCGCGGCCTTCGCGGTGGGCGACCGCGAGGTGCACACGCAGAACGGCAACTTCTCGGCACAGTCGTACGGCAACACCGGCAGCCCGGAGCCGCAGAGCGCCGGACGCGCCCTGACCGACGCCGACCTCACGCCCCTGGACAGCCTGGGCCGGTAACGGCGCGTTACGCTGACGGCCGTGGTCGACCCGGGGCTGCCCCGGCCGGTGGAGATGGACGTTCATGACAGCGTGGCGGGCGCAGGTGCCGGTGGTCGCCGTGGTGGCGCTGGGCGGGGCGCTGGGCGCCTCGGCGCGCTACGGCGCGTCCCTGGTGTGGCCGACGCCCGCAGGCGGCTTCCCGTGGACCACGCTGGGCGTCAACGCCCTCGGCTGCGCGCTGATCGGCGTGTTGATGGTGGTGGTCGGCCGGGTCCGGGCGGCCCACCGGCTGGTCCGCCCGTTCCTCGGCACGGGGGTGCTCGGCGGGTTCACCACGTTCTCGACGTACGCGCTGGACGTCCGGCAGCTCGTCGAGGGCGGCCGGGTCCGGGCCGGGCTGGCGTATCTCGTCCTCACGCCGACGGCGGCGCTGGTCGCGGTGGGCACGGCGGCGTGGCTGACGCGCCGCGTACTGACACGGGGGCAGGCATGACCGCACCGGTGGGCGGCGAACCGGCACCGCGGACGACGGCCTTCGTGGGTGACAACGACGTCTGGCCTCACCGGCCGGTGCACAGCGAGATCGTGCGCCGGGCCCACGAGGCCGGGCTCGCCGGGGCGTCCGCCTGCCGCGGGTGCGAGGGCTTCGGCCGGTCGTCCCTGGTCCACAGCGCCCGGCTGCTCTCGCCGAGCGAGGACCTGCCCGTCGCGGTCGTGATCGTGGACGCCGAGGAGCGGGTGCGGGCGTTCCCGCCACGACTGGACGGGCTGCTCGGGAACGGGCTGGTGGTGCTCGACCCGTGCGAGGTGGTGCGGTACGCCGGTGGGGAGCGGCTGCGGTGAACTGGCTGTGGGTGGTCGCGGGCGCGGCGGTCGGGGCGCCGTTGCGGTACCTGACCGACCGGGCGGTGCGGGCGCGGCACGACTCCGTCTTCCCGTGGGGCACGTTCACGGTCAACGTGACGGGCTGCCTGGTGCTGGGGCTGGTGGCGGGGGCGGTCACGACGGGGGCCGCCGCGCCGGAGCTCCGGTTGCTCCTGGGTACGGGGCTGTGCGGGGCGCTCACGACGTACTCGACGTTCTCCTACGAGACGCTGCGTCTGGTGGAGGGCGGTGCGTTCCTCTACGCGGCCCTGAACGTGGCCGGCAGCGCCGGCGCCGGTCTCGGCGCGGTCTTCGCCGGTGCGGCGGCGGGGGCGCTGTGCGGTTAGGGGCGCGGGTGCGGGTGGGGAACCGGCGCACCCCGAGCCGTACCGGGTGGTGGGGAGGGTACGCCGGTTCCCGCGCCGCTTCTAGGCCGCGCTCTCGCAGGCGGCGATCTTGGACAGGAGTTGTTTGTCCAGCAGGAGCAGGGCGGTCAGTGCGTGCCGCGACGCCACCGCCAGGAGGCCGGGGTCGGCCGCGCGCCCCGCGCTCCCGTCCGGGGGATCGCGGAGCGAGTCCTCCAGTTCTGTCAGCGGCCGGTCGAACCCGCCGCACATCACGGCGGCCGTCCGCAGGGCCTGGACCAGGTCCGCGTCGAGGTCCTGGGTACCGCCGGTCTCCAGCAGCGCGGATATGAGGTGGCTGATGTGGAGCAGGCTGTGCAGTCTCCGCACGAGCTGCGGCCAGTGCTCGTGGTGGGTTTCGGGGGTGTTCCAGGCGGCCCGTGCCGCCTGGATGTCCTGGTGCAGTTCCCGTGCGATCCGTATCTCGGCCCGGCGCGGCAGTTGTGCCTTCAGGGCCCAGGAGATGCCCGCGTCCGCCGCCGCGTCGTAGGCGGCGAGCCGCAGTCGCACGAACCGGTCGGGCGGCGCGCACGCGTCGATGCCCTCGGTCAACTCGGTGTCGTCCACGGGCGGACCGTATCGGCACGGGTGGGTGACGCGCACCGGTCCGGGCCGAACCTGTTACGTGCGGTGGCTTGTTGCGGCTCCGTCGTCGCGTTGGGTGTCCGGCCGGGTACGGGTGAGAACGTTTTGGCCCATGGTTCGTGGATGTGTGGGCGGTCCCGCCGCTCACCCCGTGTGCACGGCCGGCCCGCCGACGGGAGCCCGGGCGGAACACCCGGGCGGCCGGGGCGGCGGGACCACCGACAGCTTCGCGCTGGTCACCGTCGCCCACGGCGCCACGTACACCGGCATCCCCAACGGCACCCACACCGACGCGGTGACCGGCGACACGCGGGTCGTCGGCGACGGAAGGCCCACCGTGGCGGCCCCCGGCAAGGGCAACCTGCGGTGTACGTCCCCGGCGGCACCGGCCGCATCGGCACTGCCGGTCCCTACCTGAAGTAGGGCGCCCGCACGACACCGGCGGCCCGGGCACGGGCCGCCGGGCCGTCCGCGTTGGTCCATTCCGGGGGGAAGCACACGGATGGCGGGCCGGGCGCCGGGCGGCGGGGAATGGCGCATGGAGGCACGGGCCGATCCGTGTGGAAGGACGTCGAGCGATGCCCCTGAACCCGGTGAACCGTTCCCGGCACGACACGCGGCGCAGCCGCGACCTCCAGCTCAACCCGCTCTTCAGCCGGGAGCCGGTCACGGTGCCGCGCCACGCCCTCCCCGACGAGGCGATGGATCCGGACACCGCCTACCAGTTGGTGCACGACGAGCTGATGCTCGACGGCAACGCCAGGCTCAACCTGGCCACGTTCGTCAGTACGTGGGCGGAGCCGCAGGCGCAGCGCCTGATGGCGGAATGCGCCGACAAGAACATGATCGACAAGGACGAGTACCCGCAGACGGCCGAGCTGGAGACACGCTGCGTGCACATGCTGGCCCGTCTCTGGCACGCCGAGGACCCCGACCGGGTGATGGGCTGCTCGACCACGGGGTCGAGCGAGGCGGCGATGCTGGCCGGGCTGGCGCTCAAGCGGCGCTGGCAGCACCGGCGCAGGGCGGCGGGCGAGCCGGTGGACCGGCCGAACCTGGTGATGGGGATCAACGTACAGATCTGCTGGGAGAAGTTCGCCGACTACTTCGAGGTGGAGCCCCGGTACGTCCCCATGGAGGGCGACCGGTACCACCTGACACCGGAGACCGCCGTCGAGCTGTGCGACGAGAACACCATCGGGGTCGTCACGGTGCTGGGCTCGACGTTCGACGGCAGCTACGAGCCCGTCGCGGACATCGCCGCCGCCCTGGACGCCTTGCAGGCGCGTACGGGCCTCGACGTGCCGATCCATGTGGACGGTGCCTCCGGGGCGATGATCGCCCCGTTCGTCGACCCCGGTCTGGAGTGGGACTTCCGGGTTCCGCGGGTGGCGTCGATCAACACCTCGGGGCACAAGTACGGGCTGGTCATGCCAGGGGTCGGCTGGGCGTTGTGGCGGGATGCCGACGCGCTCCCGGACGACCTGGTCTTCCACGTCAACTACCTGGGCGGCGACATGCCGACCTTCGCGCTGAACTTCTCCCGGCCCGGCGCGCAGGTGGTCGCGCAGTACTACACCTTCCTGCGGCTGGGGTTCGACGGCTACCGCCGGGTCCAGCAGACCTGCCGGGACGTCGCGACGCGGCTGGCGGCGCGCATCGCCGGACTGGGGCCGTTCGAGCTGATCACCGACGGCGGTCAGGCACCGGTCTTCGCCTTCCGGATCCGGGAGGGCGTCGGGACGTACAGCGTCTACGACGTGTCCGCGGCGCTGCGGGAGCGCGGCTGGCTGGTGCCCGCCTACACCTTTCCCGAGAACCGTGCCGACCTGGAGGTGCTGCGCATCGTCGTGCGCAACGGGTTCGGGCACGACCTGGCGGACCTGCTGCTGGAGGACCTGCGGCGCGTCCTGGCGCGGCTGGAGCGCCAGCCCGGCCCGCAGCGGGGCGCCGACGACGCGGGCGGTTTCGCCCACGGCGCCGAGACCAAGGACCCGAGGCGGCCCGGCCGCCACTGAGCACCGGCGTCGTCGGCGCCGGCGGGTCATCGAGAGAGGAGTCCCCGGATGTGCCGACTGTTCGGGCTGAGCAGCGCCCCCCGGCGTACCCATGCCACGTTCTGGCTGCTGGACGCCCCGGACAGCCTCCGGGACCAGAGCCGGCGCGACCCGGACGGCACCGGCCTCGGGTTCTTCGACGCCGACGGGACCGCGCGGGTCGACAAGGCGCCCATCGCCGCGTACCAGGACCGTGCCTTCGCCGAAGCGGCCAGGCGGGTCCGCTCCGCCACGTTCCTGGCCCATGTGCGGTTCGCGTCGACCGGTGCCCTGGAGGCCCGCAACACGCACCCCTTCCTCCAGGACGGGCGGCTGTTCGCCCACAACGGGGTCATCGAGGACCCGGAGGCGATCGACGCCGAGCTGGGCGAGGACCGGGCGCTGGTGTCCGGGGACACCGACTCGGAGCGGTTCTTCGCACTGATCACCCGGAGTGTCCGGGCCCATGGCGGCGACGTCGGCGCCGGGATCGAGGAGGCGGCCCGCTGGGTCGCCCGGCACCTGCCGCTGTACGCCCTCAACCTGATCGTGGCCACGCGCGACGAGCTGTGGGCCCTGCGCTACCCGGACACGCACCGCCTCTATGTCCTGCACCGCCCGGCCGGTGGCCACCACGGCGACCGTCATCTCGACCACAGTGGCGCGCAGGGCCGGATGCGGGTCCACTCCGCGGAGCTGGCCGGGGCCCCGGCGGTCGTCGTCGCCAGCGAGCGCATGGACGACAACCCCCACTGGCGGCTCATGGAGCCCGGTGAGCTGCTCCACGTCGGGGCGGACCTGGGCGTCACCAGCCGCATCGCCGTACCGGACCGCCCGGTGCACGAGCTGGGTCTGGCGGATCTGCGCCCCGCGGCCGCCGCTTCGCAGTCGGCCGGTTAGGACGGCGCCGACCGGAGCCCCGGCGCGGGTGCGTGCGGCCCGATGCCCGGGCGACTACGGGCGGTCGCGCCGGTGGCGGCGGTCCGGCGGGTGCTCCGGGTCGGCCTCCGGCGGCGCGGGGCGCGCCGTCAGAGGGTGGGGCCGCCCCGGCGGTGCCGGTCGTTCCGCACCGACTCCTGGCCGGTCCGGCTGGGCGTGAGGGTGTCCGCCGCTTCCTTGTCGTGCTCGTCGGGGCCCCCGTCGTCGAGCCGCAGCTCGGCTTCCTCGAACTCGTCCAGCACCTCTTCGGCGGCGGTCTCGGGCTGGTCGTCGCGCTTCTTCATGTCTCTCCTTCACCCGGATTCGCTGGTGCCTCCCGACTTCCTCGCAGCCCGGTCCCTTACACCCCTGATCACACTTCTCCACCCCTGATCACACGTCCGGCGCCGCCGGTGCGCGGGCCGGCAGGGGAAGCGTGACGAGGGATCCGGGCCGCCGCCGGAGGCGGTCACGGGTCCGCCGGGTCCTGCGGGGTGGACGATGGGCGGGATCCGGACACGGTGGACCGCTGGGCGAACGGGAGCGATCGGCGCATAAGGAAGGGCCGCCGGGGTCCTCCGGCGGCCGGCCGGGGCGCCCCGGCGGCGGCGGTGCACCGGGCCGCCACCCCGAGGGGCGCGGGCCCGTCGCCGCGGGGGCCGATTGCGGGAGCCACTGCAACGCCGGCCGCCGCGGGGGGCGTACCGCCGTCCGGTGAAGCGGACCGCCCGGGTCCGGCCGGAGCCTCCCGCCGCCACCCCCGGTTGAACGCTGAACAGCGTCGAACGAGGCGTTCGACGACCGGCCACGGTCCCCGCTCCCCCACCCGGCCCACCGGACAGCGGCCGTGCCACCGGACGAGCCGGTGAACGGCCAGCAAACGTTTCCCCGCTTTGCTCCGCGCCCCTCCGGACACCCCGCGCGGCCTCCGGTGACGCCGCCCCGCCGCACGTCCGGCGTCCCGCCTCGGACCGCGTCCGGACACCGGGCCGGACCGACGCGCGTAGCGCGGCCAAAAGGCGATCTTGCCCGCACCCCCGACCGGAGCCCAGGATTCCTACCGCGCCGATTGTCAGGCACATGGCGGTCACCCCCCGTCGTGAGCCGGCCTCCGGCGCCCTGTCGGGCCCGCCCACCCAGCGGGCCACGGATCCCCCACCGGAGGATGCAGTGAACTTCAAGCGCTTCACCCCCCTCGGCGGCATCGCGAGAGGCGCCCGGCTGACCGCCGTGGCCGCCGCTCTCCTGACCGCCTCCGCGCTTGCGGCCCCGAGCGCCGGCGCCGCGCCGCTCGACGGCGCGCGGACCACCGCCGCCCAGCTGGCCGAGGCGAGCGACGCGATCCTCGGCGCCGACATTCCGGGCACCGCCTGGTACACGGACGCGAAGAGCGGCAAGCTCGTCGTCACGGCGGACTCCACCGTGTCGGCGGCCGAGCTGGCCCGCATCAAGGAGGCCGCCGGAAGCCGCGCGGGCGCCCTTGAGATCAAGCGCACGCCCGGCACGTTCAACAAGCTCATCGCGGGCGGTCAGGCCATCTACGCGGGCGGAGGCCGCTGCTCGCTCGGCTTCAACGTCCGCAGCGGCAGCACGTACTACGCCCTGACGGCCGGTCACTGCACCAACATCGGCAGCACCTGGTACACCAACTCCGCCAACACCACCGTGCTCGGCACCCGCACGGGCTCCAGCTTCCCGAACAACGACTACGGCATCATCCGCCACTCCAACGCCTCGGCGGCGGACGGCCGCGTGTACCTGTACAACGGCAGCTACCGTGACATCACGGCCGCGGGCAACGCCTCCGTCGGCCAGTCCGTCCAGCGCAGCGGCAGCACCACCGGCCTGCGCGGCGGCACGGTCACCGGCCTGAACGCGACCGTCAACTACGGCAACGGCGACATCGTCTACGGCCTGATCCAGACCAACGTCTGCGCCGAGCCCGGCGACAGCGGCGGCGCCCTGTTCTCGGGGAGCACCGCGCTCGGCCTCACCTCCGGCGGCAGCGGCAACTGCTCCAGCGGCGGCACCACGTTCTTCCAGCCGGTCACGGAGGCGCTGAGCGCCTATGGCGTAAGCGTCTTCTAAGCACCGCGCACAGCCCGCACCTCATCGGCGGTCCGCCTCCCGGCGGACCGCCGATTCTTTGTCCTGATCGAGGGAAAAGTTCCGAAAGCCGCCGCGAAAGGGGTTACGCAACCGGACCAAGCCCGCTAACTTCCTTGCACCGAACCGGTCATGAGCCGTGACCGGTGACCTCTCGGCGCGACGGCGCGCGCCGGTGCTCCCCCCTCGCGTTCCCCCGCGGTCCCACACCCAGGACCTCGGGGCTCCCCCACCCGTCCCGGGAGACTCCTGTGCGCACAAGACCGGAACGACCCCGCCGGAAACCGGCCCTCCTCCTCACCGCGGTACTCGCGGCCGGCTTCCTCACCCCTGCCACCACCGCCGCCACGGCGGCCGCCGCGCCCACCGCGCCGGCCCCCGCTCCCGCCGCCGTCGCGGCGGAGCAGTTCCAGCAGGTCACCCTCGCCAAGGGCGTGGCAGAGACCGGTGAGCCGATGACCATGGCGGTCCTCCCCGACCGCTCCGTGCTGCACACCTCGCGCGACGGCACCCTGCGGCTCACCGACGCCGCGGGCACCACCAGGGTGTCGGGCAGGCTGGACGTGTACTCCCACGACGAGGAGGGCCTCCAGGGCGTCGGCGTGGACCCGGGCTTCACCACCAACCGCCAGGTCTACCTCTACTACGCGCCCAAACTGTCCACCCCGGCCGGCGACGCCCCCGGTGACGGCACGGCCGCCGACTTCGCCCCGTTCGACGGCGTGAACCGCCTGTCGCGGTTCGTCCTGCGCACCGACGGCACCATCGACCCGGCGAGCGAGCGGAAGATCCTTGACGTACCCGCCTCGCGCGGGATCTGCTGCCACGTGGGCGGCGACATCGACTTCGACGCCCAGGGGAATCTGTACCTGTCGACCGGGGACGACTCCAACCCGTTCGCCTCCGACGGCTACACGCCGATCGACGAACGCCCCACCCGCAACCCCGCCTACGACGCCCAGCGCTCGGCGGGCAACACCAACGACCTGCGTGGCAAGGTGCTGCGGATCAAGGTGAACGGGGACGGCTCGTACTCCATACCCTCCGGCAACCTCTTCGCCCCCGGCACCGCGAGGACCCGTCCCGAGATCTACGCCATGGGCTTCCGCAACCCGTTCCGGATGAGCGTCGACAAGCCCACGGGCATCGTCTACGTCGGCGACTACGGCCCCGACGCGGGCACCGCGAGCCCCACTCGGGGCCCGGCCGGCCAGGTCGAGTTCAACCGCGTAACCAGGGCCGGCAACTACGGCTGGCCGTACTGCACGGGCCGGAACGACGCGTACGTCGACCACGACTTCGCCACCGGCGCGACCGGCGCGAAGTTCGACTGCGCCGCGCCGAGGAACACCTCGCCGCGCAACACCGGCCTGACCGACCTGCCACCGGCCCAGCCCGCCTGGATCCCGTACGACGGCGGTTCAGTACCGGAGTTCGGCAGCGGCTCGGAGTCGCCGATGGGCGGTCCGGTCTACCGCTACGACGCCGCCTCGCCGTCCACCGTCAAGTTCCCGCAGAGCTACGACGGGAATTTCTTCGCCGGCGAGTTCGGCCGCAAGTGGATCAAACGCGTCGCCCAGGGCGCCGACGGCACGGTCCAGTCCATCAACGCCTTCCCCTGGAACGGCACCCAGGTGATGGACATGGCCTTCGGGCCGGACGGCGCCCTGTACGTACTGGACTACGGCACCGGCTACTTCAACGGCGACGCCAACTCGGCGCTGTACCGCGTCGAGCACGTCACCGCCGGTCGCTCCCCCGTCGCCCAGGCCACGGCGAACCGCACCTCGGGCCAGGCGCCGCTGGCCGTGACGTTCTCCTCGGCGGGCAGCTCCGACCCGGACGGCGACCCGCTTTCGTACGCCTGGAGGTTCGGCGACGGCGCCACCTCCACGGCCCCGAACCCGTCGCACACGTACACGGCCAACGGCCAGTACACCGCGACCGTCACCGTCTCGGACGGCACCGGACGCAGCGCCACCGCCTCCGTCCAGGTCACCGTGGGCAACACCGCGCCGACCGTACGCCTGGAACTGCCGGCCGACGGCCGGATCATCGACCCGGGCGCGGCCGTCCCGTTCCGGGTCACCGTCACCGACCCGGAGGACGGGACCGTCGACTGCTCCAAGGTGAAGGTCACCTTCATCATCGGCCACGACAGCCACGGCCACCCGCAGACCTCCGCGACCGGCTGCTCCGGCACCGTGCAGACCATCGCGGACGGCGAACACGACCCGAACGCGAACATCTTCGGCGTCTGGGACGCGGAGTACACCGACAAGGGCGCCGGCGGGCAGCCCGCCCTGACCACCCACGACCAGAACGTCAGCCAGCCCAGCCACCGGCAGGCCGAGCACTACGGCGGTTCCTCGGGCGTCCAGGTCGTCACCCATGCCCCCGCCCACGGCGGCAGGACGGTCGGGCACATCGAGAACGGCGACTGGATCTCGTTCACCCCGTACGCGCTCGACGACGCCACCCGGTTCACCGCGCGGGTCTCCTCCGGCGGCACCGGCGGCACCTTGGAGGTACGGGCCGGCTCCCCCACCGGCACCCTGCTGGGTACGGCGACCGTGCCGGTGACGGGCGGCTGGGAGACCTTCCAGGACGTCTCCACCGCGCTGTCGAACCGGCCCGCCGGTACGACGACGCTCCACCTCGTCTTCAAGGGAGGCGCGGGCTCGCTGTTCGACGTGGACGACTTCCACGTCACCACCTCCGGCACCACCCCGCCGCCCGGTCCCCGGACGGGTCAGGTGAAGGGCGTGAACGGCAAGTGCGCCGACGTCGCGGGCGGCGCGGCCACCGACGGCACCCAGATCCAGCTCTGGACCTGCGCCTTTGTCCCGGCCCAGCAGTGGACGGTCCCCGGCGACGGCACCCTGCGCGCCCTCGGCAAATGCCTCGACATCAGCGGCGGCGCCACCACCGACGGCACCAGGATCCAGCTCTGGACCTGCAACGGCACCGGAGCCCAGCGATGGAACCACCGCACCGACGGCACCCTGCACAACCCCCAGTCCGGCAAATGCCTCGACGCCGAAGGCGCCACCTGGAACGACGGCACCCGCCTGCACCTGTGGACCTGCCACACCGGCCCCAACCAGAAATGGACCCTGCCGTAGCAGGAGAGGAGGCTTAACCATGCGTACCACTCTCACCAAGGCCGGCTGCCTGCTCGCGGGCGCGCTCCTGTGCGTCGCCGCGGCACCCTCGGCGGTGCCGCCCGAGCGGACGGCGGCGCCCGCGACCCGCGCCGCAGCGGCGGACCCGGCGTACAAGATCCTCGCGTTCTCCAAGACGGCGGGCTTCCGCCACTCGTCCATCGACGACGGTCTGGCCGCCCTGCGCGAGCTGGGCGGCGGCAACGACTTCACCGTCGACGCCACGGAGGACGCCCAGGCCTTCACGGTCGGCAACCTCGCGCAGTACGAGGCGGTCGTCTTCCTCTCCACCACCGGAGACGTACTGAACTCGTCCCAGCAGACCGCGTTCGAGCAGTACATCCGGGGTGGTGGCGGGTACGTCGGCGTCCACGCCGCGGCCGACACCGAATACGACTGGCCCTTCTACGCGGGCCTGGCCGGCGCGCTGTTCCACTCGCACCCGCACAACCAGACCGCGACGGTGAGGGTGGAGGACCGCGCCCATGACGCCACGGCGCACCTCGGCCGCACCTGGCAGCGGTTCGACGAGTGGTACAACTACCGCTCCAACCCCCGCGCCACCGCGCACGTCCTCGCGTCGCTCGACGAGTCGAGTTACTCGGGCGGCAACATGCCCGGCGACCATCCGATCTCGTGGTGCAAGGACTACCAGGGCGGTCGCGCCTTCTACACCGGTGGCGGCCACACGGACGAGTCGTACACGGAGGCCGCGTTCCGCCGGCACCTGCTCGGCGGCGTCCGGTGGGCGGCCGGGATGACCGAGGCCGACTGCCGTCCGGAGACGGGATACGTACCACTGTTCGACGGCTCGGGCACGGCGGGCTGGAAGCAGGCGGGGCCGGGATCGTTCGCACTCAGCGACGGCACTCTCACCTCGCAGGGCGGCCTGGGGATGCTGTGGTACTCCGGCAGGGAGTTCACCGGCGACTACTCGCTGAAGCTCGACTGGCGGATGGACGGCGACGACAACTCCGGCGTGCTCGTCGGCTTCCCCGCCTCCGACGACCCCTGGTCGGCGGTGAACAACGGGTACGAGATCCAGATCGACGCCACGGACACCGCGGACCGCACCACGGGGGCCGTGTACGGGTTCCGGTCGGCGGACGTCGTGGCCCGTGACGCCGCGCTCAACCCGCCGGGCGAGTGGAACACGTACGAGATACGGGTCACGGGCGAGCGTCTGGAGGTCTCCCTCAACGGACAGAAGATCAACGACTTCACCAACACCGACCCGGCGCGCAGCCTGGCCCAGGGGTACATCGGCCTCCAGAACCACGGTGACGGCGATCAGGTGGCCTTCCGCAACGTACGTGTCAAGACCTCCGGCACCACCCCGCCGCCCGGCCCCCGGACGGGTCAGGTGAAGGGCGTGAACGGCAAGTGCGCCGACGTCGCGGGCGGCGCGGCCACCGACGGCACCCAGATCCAGCTCTGGACCTGCGCCTTTGTCCCGGCCCAGCAGTGGACGGTCCCCGGCGACGGCACCCTGCGCGCCCTCGGCAAATGCCTCGACATCAGCGGCGGCGCCACCACCGACGGCACCAGGATCCAGCTCTGGACCTGCAACGGCACCGGAGCCCAGCGATGGAACCACCGCACCGACGGCACCCTGCACAACCCCCAGTCCGGCAAATGCCTCGACGCCGAAGGCGCCACCTGGAACGACGGCACCCGCCTGCACCTGTGGACCTGCCACACCGGCCCCAACCAGAAATGGACCCTGCCCTGACCGATCCCGCCCGGAATATTTCGCATTTCGGGGCATTGCCCGGGCGTCTGCGGTGAGACGTAGAGGTATGGCAGTGGATTCCGGACGCAACCAGGACGTACTCGTCGGCACCAAGCCCCGCGCCCAGGTCGAGGCGGCGTACCAGCGGCTCGAACACAAGGCCGCCGCGCCCGGCCTCCGGACGCCCTTCTCGCTGGGCGCCGTGGCGGCCTACGAGTGGGCGCTCGGGCGGGCCTCGGAGGCCCCGGTGACGGGGGCGGCGGGCACCGGCCGCGTACCGTCCAGCCAGCTGCTCACGGCCGAGCTGGACGCGGCCGTGGTGCAGCTGGGTGACCCGACCCAGCCCGTGGAGGGCGCGGCCCACGTCCGTGGCGTCCACGACGCTCTGGCCTGGGTCTGCGGGCTGATCGACGAGCAGCCCTGACGCACGGACGCCGGCCGGCGGCGGCCCGCGGCCGACCCCGGGCACCGGTCGACGGCGGACGGTCGCGGAGGCGGGGCCTCCCGCCCGCTCATATGGACGCGGGCGGGAACCCCATGCCCGGGTACCCGGCCGGCCGGCCCACGGCGCCGAAGTCCAGCGCCCGCGTCAGCTGCCTGAGCGTCTCCTCGGCCACGCGGCGCACGTCGGCGGGGACGTCGCCGCGCTCCTGGATGAGGCGGTCGTAGATCGGCGCGTCGCCTCGCACGGCGGAATCCATGTCGAAATACCTTTCCGAAGGGGTCTGTTGCTCGCTCACCGCCGCTGCGGGCAGCGGTGGACGAGTGTACGGGGCGTGACCGGGCGCGGTGCGCGCAGCCCGGTACGCCAGGACCCGGCGCGGGCCCACGGAGCGTCCGGACGGTTTCGGCGTCCGGACGCAGGGCGGGGGTCGCGGCGTCCGGGCAGGCGCGACCACGGCGCGGGCCGGGCGAGGCGGACCCGCCCCAGGGGGTGTCTTGCCGAGCACGCCGGGCTCACGATGTCCGGCGTGCTCGACAAGACACCCCCTAGCAGGTGACGGGCCGTGACGCAATCCCCCGGGCTCCGCCCGCGTTCGTCCGGAGTGTGGGGCGCATGGACATACCGAGCGGTTTCCGGGGGGTCCTACGGTGCGGGGACCCGTCCGGCATGCCCCCAGGAGCCGCCCATGCCTGCCCCGTTCCCCCGCCGCGTGTCCGCCGTACGCCCGCCCCGGGCCCTTTCCCCCGTGCCCCGGCTGCTGCTCGCCGTGCTGGCCGTCCTGGTCCTCGCGGCCGGCGCCGCCCTGACCGGGCCCGTACCCGTCGTCCACGCCGCCCCCGCCGCGGTGGGCCTGACCCGGGTCACCGCGTTCGGGACGAACCCGGGCGCGCTCGCCATGTACGTGTACCGGCCCGCCTCGCTGCCCGCCTCGCCGCCCGTGGTGGTCGCACTGCACGGCTGCACCCAGCGCGCGCAGGCGTACGCGGACAACTCGGGTCTGGCGCAGTTCGCCGACCGGCACGGCTTCCTGCTGGTGCTGGCCGAGCAGAGCACGGCGAACAACCCCAACGCGTGCTTCAACTGGTTCCGGACGGCCGACAGCCGCCGGGGCCAGGGCGAGGCCGCGTCCATCCGTCAGATGGTCGCGCACGCCGTGTCCGCCTACGGGGCGGACGCGCGGCGGGTCCATGTGACCGGGCTGTCCGCGGGGGGCGCGATGACCTCGGTGATGCTCGCCGCCTACCCGGACGTCTTCGCCTCGGGCGCCGTCGTCGCGGGCCTGCCCTACGACTGCGCCCGGGACACCTCCGCCGCGTACGGCTGCATGAACCCGGGTGTGGACCTCGCACCCGCCCAGTGGGCGCAGCGGGTGCGTGACGCCCACCCGTCGTGGACCGGGCCGTGGCCGAGGGTGGCGATCTGGCACGGCGACCGGGACACCACGGTGGTCCCGCGCAACGCCGACGAGCTGCGCGACCAGTGGACGGCGGTGCACGGCCTGTCGCAGACCCCCACCCGTACCGCCGTCATCGGTGCGAACGCCACCCGGCGGGAGCAGTACGCCGCCCCGGACGGCACGGTCGCCGTGGAGGTCGCCGAGGTGCCGGGCATGGGGCACGGAACCCCCGTCGACCCCGGGACGGGGCCCGAGCAGTGCGGTGCCACGGCGGCGTACTTCCTCGACACCATCTGCTCCAGTCGCTGGATCGTGGAGTTCTTCGGCCTGGCCGGCACCGGAGGCCCGCCCGGCTCCCTGCCGGCGCCGGCCAGCCTGGTGGCCACCGGGGCGACCGAGACGACGATCACCCTGTCCTGGTCGGCGGTCGCCGGAGCCGCCGGCTACACGCTGTACCGCGACGGAGCGCCGGTCGCGACGCCCACCGCTCCCCCGTTCACCGACACGGGCCTGTCGCCCGGCAGCTCCCACACCTACGCGGTCGCCGCCCGTGACGGGGGCGGCCGACCCGGCGCGCCGTCCGGCACCCTCACCGCCCGGACCACCGGCGGCGCGCCCGCCGCCTGCTGGCCGGGCAACAACTACCAGCACGTACAGGCGGGGCGGGCGACGACGAGCGGCGGGCGGACGTACGCCAAGGGCTCGAACCAGGCCATGGGTCTGTACAACACGTTCGTCACGCACACGTTGCGGGAAGCGCCCGCCGGGTACTTCACCCTCGCCGACGACGGCTGTGCCGCGACCACGGCCGCGACCACCGCCGCGACCGCGGCGCCGTTCCGGGCGGCGCGGAGCACCGGCTGCGCCGCCCGGGTGCGCGTGCCGGGCGCCGCCCATCAGCGGGTGGCCTGCCTGGCCGAGCTGACCACGGCCGGAACCGTCACCTCCGGCCACACCGACCCGGCGGACTGGGCCGGCCTGACCCCCAAGGACCTGCCCACGCCCAGCGGCGTGCCGGGCGTTCAGATCGACGGGTACTTCCCCGACACGTCCACCACCAACACCAACCACGGCTGGCGGCACGACGCGCAGTTCGTCATCCGGCTTCCCGACCGGTGGAACGGCGGCCTGGTCGTCTCCGGAACCCCGGGCAACCGTGAGCAGTACGCCAACGACCGGGCCATCGGTGACTGGGTGCTCTCGCGCGGGTACGCGTTCGCCGCCACCGACAAGGGCAACACGGGTACGTCCTTCCAGCACGACGGGCGTCTGCCCGGCGACGCCATCGCCGAGTGGAACTCCCGCCTGACCCAGCTGACGCGCGCGGCCCGTGCGGTGGTGGCCCAGCGCTACCACCGGCCACCGGCACGCACCCTCGCGACCGGCATGTCCAACGGCGGCTACCTGGTGCGCTGGCAGCTGGAGAACCATCCGGAGCTGTACGACGGCGGGGTGGACTGGGAGGGCACCCTGTGGCGGGCCGACGGCCCCCACCTGTTCACCTTCCTGCCTCCCGCCCTGCGGCACTACCCGGTGTACGCGGCGGGCGGCCCGGCCGCCGGCGCGGCGCGCGACGCGATGCACGCCGCCGGCTACCCGGCCGGCTCGGAGTTCCTGTGGCCGTACCACCACACGTACTACTGGGGCCTGACCCAGCGCGTGTACCGGGAGGAGCTGGACCCGGGCTATCCGGGCGCGGACACCGACTACGACTGGGCCGCCCGGCCCGGGGAGGTGCGCGCCGCCGTCGACCGCATCGGCCTGACGGGCCGGATCGGCAAGCCGCTGATCACCGTGCACGGCACGCTGGACGTCCTGCTGCCCATCGCCCGGGACTCCGACGTGTACGCCCGCATGGTGCGGGAGGCGGGGCGCGGCGCGCTGCACCGCTACTACCGCGTCGAGGGCGGTACCCACACCGACGCCCTGGTCGACGCGTTCCCGGACCGGCTCAGGCCGCTGGTGCCGTGCCACCGCTCGGCGTTCACGGCGCTGGAGGGGTGGATCGGGCGGGGTGAGCGTCCGCCGGCGGGCCGGACCGTGCCCCTCCCCCCGGGGGCCGGCGCGGCGGCGCTGCTGGCCGGCTGCCGGCTGTGACGCCCGGGGCCGGGTGGCCGCCCCGGTGCCGGGCGACACTCCGGGGCGGGGTGACCTCCGGCGCCCGGTGTCACCGGCCGCCGGTCACCGGGAGCGTGACCTCCCAGGTGTCCACGGCGTAGTGCAGCCGCATGCCGTGGGCCTCGTAGAGCCGCAGGGCGCCGCTCTCGTTGAGTGTGTCCACGCCGAGCCCGAGCCTGTCGCGGCCCAGGGCGGCGTAGACACCGAAGGCGTGGCGCAGCAGGTGGCCGCCGAGGCCCCGGCCACGGGCGGCCCTGACGACGCCGAGGTTGCGCACCCAGCCCATGCCGGCGCGGTCGTTGCGGGAGAGCAGTACGGCGGCGTCGCCGGTGCCCCGCACGGAGGCGATCCAGACGAGCGTCCAGTCCAGGCGGGCGCCGTCGATGTCGTCGAGCCACTGCTCGTAGGTGCGCGGCTGGTGGTCGAAGTGCTCGGCGAAGGTCTCCTCGACCAGGGCGTGGGCGCGCCGCCGGTCGGCCTCGTCCGCGCAGACGCGCAGGCTCACCCCGGCCGGGGGTTCGGGCAGTGGGTCCTGGTGCGGCGTCAGGTCGCGGAGCATGACCTGGTGGCGCCGTACGGTGTGCCAGCCGCGCCGGGTGAGGATGCCGGTGTCGGTGGTGGGCCACTGGTTGAGGTGGAGGTGGACCACGGCCCGTGTGGCGCCGTTGCCGTGCGCCATCCGGCGGCACCGTTCCTCGGCCAGCTCCAGCAGGCGCTCACCGGCGGCCTGGTGGTCGGGCAGGACGTAGTGGTCGATGTCCACGCGTTCGCCGCCCGAGTCGCTCCACGCCAGCGCGTACGCGACCGGCCGGCCCTCGTCGAAGGCCAGCCACGAGTCCTGGGCGAGGTCCACCTCGGAGTGGGTCAGGTCGGCCTCGACGGTGTGCAGATCGGTCTCGGGCGCGCCGATCTCGATCGTGTCGATGGTGTTGAGCAGCTCGCAGATCTGCGGCGCGTCGTCGGTCCGGGCAGCCCGGACGGTCGGTGGGGGTCCCGTCTGCATCGGGCCACTGTCGTGGCCCGGTGTCCCGGCCCGCAAACGGTTTTCGCGCCCGTACCCCAGCTCGCGAACTAGTGGCTACCGACCAGTAGATGGAACGCCTCGTTCCGTCCATCATGGAGCGCGAGCATGCCAACGCGTCAACCACTCCCCACCCCACAGGAGTTGATCCCCCATGCATGCAGCTCGATGCGGAACACGAGTGGCGCTGACCGCGGCCGCCCTCGCGGTCACCACGGTCACCACCGCCGCGACCACCACCACGGCCACCGCCGCCCCCTCGGCCGCTCCCGCCACCCACGTCGCCACCACCGGCGCCCGGCTCGCCGGCGTCGACTACGCCACCTGGCAGCGTGACGTGGCCGCCGCCCTCGGTCAGGCGCGTCCCTACATCGAGCAGCGCACCTCGTCCGCCCCGGGCCAGAAGCTGGCCGTGGTCCTCGACATCGACAACACCTCGCTGGAAACGGACTTCCACCCCTTCTGGGAGTACCCGACGCCCGCCGTCCGGCCCGTGCTCGACCTGGTCCGCTACGCGGACTCGCGCGGGGTGGACGTCTTCTTCGTCACCGCCCGGCCGGGCATCCTGCACGCGCCCACCGCGTACAACCTGAGGTCGGTCGGCTACCCCGTCGACGGCCTCTACGTACGCGACCTGCCGGACCTGTTCGACGAGGTCAGCAAGTACAAGACGGACAAGCGCGGGGAGATCGAGGCCAAGGGGTACACGATCATCGCCAACATCGGCAACCGGCCCACCGACCTGGTCGGCGGGCACGCCGAGAAGACGTTCAAGCTGCCCGACTACGGCGGCGAGCTGTCGTAGCGGAGGCGTGCGCGGGAAGGTGCGCGGGGCCGCGGGCGGAGGCGTCCATTCGGGGCCTCCCCCGCGCCCACCCGCGCCCGACACGCCACTGACGGGTATGCGAGGTGCATGTCCGACAAGTCTCCCGGGGCCGAGGGCCGGGCCCGCGAATGGTGGATCGGCCGGCTGCACGGCGCCTTCCACCGCTCGGCCGCCGGGCGTGGCTGGCGGACGGGCACGCACCTTGAGCTGATGCACCGCTCGATGGGGTTCGCCGCCCTGGGGCTGCTCACCCTGGTGCCGCTGCTGATCGTGATCGCGGCGGCCGACCCGGCGGGCGGCACCGGCTTCGCCCAGTGGCTCTCCGACGGGCTCGGGGTGTCCGAGGGGTCGACGGACGAGGTGGAGCGGCTGTTCGCACCGCCGGGCGCGGCGCTCGAATCGACCACCGGGTTCGGTCTCGCCGCACTGACCGTGTTCGGTCTGACGTTCGGCGGTGTGGTGCAGACGGGTTACGAGAAGGTGTGGGAGCTGCCCGCCGCCCGCTGGCACACCATGTGGCGCCACGGCGTCTGGCTCGCACTGCTCATCGGCTACCTCCTGCTGTCCGCGGACGTCGCCTCCCGCCCCGCGACCGGCGCCGACCTGGTCTGGCGCGTCGCGCTGGCCTTCGCCAGCGCGGTGCTGTTCTTCTGGTGGTCGCAGCGGCTGCTGCTCGGCGGGCGCCTGCCCTGGCGCGCGCTGCTGCCGGGCGCCGTGTCGACCGTCATCGGCCTGGCGGGGCTGCGGGTCTTCTCCCGTCTGGTCTTCTCGCCCCTGATCGCCTCCAACGCGGTGACCTACGGCCCGGTCGGCACCATGCTGGTGGTCCAGTCCTGGCTCGTCGGTGTCGGCTTCGTGGTGTTCGGCGGGGCGCTCGTCGGCCGGCTGATGTACGAGGAGCGCTGGCACCTGGCGCGCGTCATGCGCCGCTGGGGCGACCGCCTGCGCCTGCCGCGGCGGCACGGCTGAGCTGCGGCGCGACGAAAAGGGCCATCCCCCGCGAAGAGTGCGAGGATGGACACCGGGCAGAGGCAGAAGAGACAGCAGGGACACCTGCGGCACATCCGCACCACTGGTGACACCGGGATGGTTTTGCACATGAACAGGAAGCCCACAGCCACCGCGGCGTCGGGGGTGACGTCCAGCAGCTCCGTCTTCGGTGCCCCGTGCTGGGTCAGTCTGATGACCCGGGACCTCCGCGCGTCCCAGGACTTCTACGGAGAGGTGCTGGGCTGGGAATTCCGCCCCGCACGGCTCGGCGAGGAGTTCAGCGTCGCCCTGGAGGAGGGCAATCCCGTCGCCGGCATAGGAGCGCTGGCCTCCGCCCTCCAGGTGGCCGTCGCCTGGACCCCGTACTTCGCCGTGCAGGACGCCGACCAGACCGCGGCCCGCATCAGGGAGCGCAGCGGCACGGTCGCCGTCGGGCCGGTCGGGTTCGTCGTCGGCCGGGGGGCGCTCGCGGCCGACCGTGACGGCGCGGTGTTCGGCATCTGGGAGGGCCAGCTGCTCTCCGGGTGGGAGACCTGGCGCGCCGACGCGCCCGCCTGGCTGCGACTGCGGACCCGGGACGCCTTCGAGGCCGCGATCTTCTACGGGGAGGTCTTCGACTGGGCCTGCGGCCGGCCGGGGTGCTGCGACGTCGAGTACGAGGGCGACGAGGTCGTGCTGCGCAGCGCCGGCCACGTGGTCGCCCGGCTCGGCTCCGGCGCGCTGGAAGCCGCCCCCGACCCCGCCGTCCGCCCCCGGTGGGAGGTCCACTTCCCGGTGCGCGACGTCGATGCCCGCGTGTCGGCCGCGCGGCGGCACGGCGGCACGGTGATCCACCACGAGCCGGGCGCGCACGCCACCCTGCGTGACCCGGACGGGGGTTTGTTCACGCTCACCACGCGCATCAGTGCTTAATGACCTTCTCCGATCTGGTATACGCCGGCCTGGGCGTGGGGGCGCTCGCGGCGGCCGTCCTGCCCCGGGTGGTCTTCCGCCGCCCCTTCTCCATACCCATGGTGTTCCTGGCCGCCGGTGTCGCCGTCCAGCTGCTGCCCCTGCCGGTTCCGGTGGTCGACCCGCTGGCGGACCGGCTGTGGGTGGAGCACATCACCGAGGTCTGTGTGATCGTCTCGCTGATGGGTGCCGGGCTGGCCATCAACCGGCCACCGGGGCTCCGTGCCTGGGCGGGCACCTGGCGGCTGCTGGGCATCACGATGCCGCTGACGATCCTGGCGGTCACCGTGCTGGCGTGGGCGCTGCTGGACTGGCCGCCCGCCGTCGCCCTGCTGCTGGGCGCCGTACTGGCGCCGACCGACCCGGTGCTGGCGGCGGAGGTACGGGTGGGCGAGCCGACCGACGCGGAGGAGGACGAGGACGAGGTGCGCTTCACGCTCACCAGCGAGGCGGGCCTCAACGACGGGCTCGCGTTCCCGTTCGTCCTCGCGGCCGTGGCCCTGGCCGCCGCCGCGGGAACCGGCTGGTCGTCCGGGTGGATCGGCGGCTGGGCCCTGTCCGACGCGCTCGGCAAGGTGGCCATCGGGGTGGTCGCGGGCATGGCGGTGGGCAAGGTGCTCGGGTGGATGTTCTTCCGCGCCAGGGCCCAGGCACTGCGGCTGTCGGAGCACATGGAGGGCTTCGTCGCCCTCGGGGCGACCCTCCTGTCGTACGGGGTGACGGAGCTGCTGCACGGCTACGGCTTCCTGGCGGTGTTCGTCGCCGCCTGCACGCTGCGCGCCGCCGAGCGCAGCCACGGCTACCACAAGGTGCTGCACGAGTTCACCGAGCAGATCGAGCGGCTGCTCACCGCGTTCCTGCTGTTCCTGCTCGGCATGTACGTCGCCTCCGGCGGCCTCGCCGGCCTGACCTGGCAGGCGGCGGCCGTCTCGGTGCTGCTCATCCTGGTCGTCCGCCCGGTGACCGGCTGGCTGGCGCAGCTCGGCTCGGCCGCCGGTCCGCGCGAGCGGATGGTCACGGCGGCGTTCGGGCTGCGGGGCATCGGTTCGCTGTACTACCTCGCGTACGCCCTGGGGGAGGACGACTTCGGCGGGCTGGCGCGCCAGCTGTGGGCCGCCGTGGCCTTCACGGTCGTCGCCTCCGTCATCCTGCACGGGATCACCGCGACCCCGGTGATCAGCCGCCTCGACCGGCTGCGGCGTACGGCGCCGCCGGGTGCTCCGCCGCCCTGAGGGCCGCCGCTACACCGGATAGCGCTCCAGCAGGGCCTGCCGCTGGAGGTCCTCCCGCTCCAGGACCTCGGCCAGGATCTCGGTGTCGCGGCTGCTGCTGATCGCGTCCCGCACCAGGGCGGCCAGCGCGTCCGGCGGCAGCGCCTCGGCCTGGGTGGTGGACGTGCCGGGGAAGGAGCGCCGGTCGCTGGCCTTCACCGGGGCGGTCGGCAGGCGGAACTCGGCGATCTGCTGCTCGGTGACGGCCAGCCGGTCGAAGCGCACCCGCACGTCGGGGGCGTCCAGTGCGGCGAAGGCGGTGACGTCCTCGGCGAGCGCCGTGAACAGGTGCAGCCCGGTCGGGTCCCAGTCGCCGACGACCAGGATGCGTACGGAGGTGTGCCCGCCGCCGGCCGCCCGCTGGGCGGCGGCCCGCTTGCCGGACAGGCCGGTGGCCGACGCGTACACCGGCACGCCCCACGGGTCGGTGACCGTGGCCAGCTGCGGCACCAGGCCGACCGTGTCGCACCACACCTCCAGCCTGACGTCCTGGCCCGCCTGGCGGTCCAGCCGGAAGCCGCGCACCGCGTCGAGCTGCGCCCGGCGGAAGCCTTCGGCGCCGTCATAGGCGACGGGTTCCACGGCGGCGTCCGGGCCGTCGCCGATGGCCAGCCAGGAGATGCGGCCGGACCTGCGGGCCATGCCGAGGAGATCGACGAGCCGCTTGTACGTCCGCTCCTGCCGGACGAGGACGCCCTCGGACACGGCCGCGTACCAGATCTGCCGGATGGTCAGCGGCAGTTGCGCGGCGTATCTGCCGAGGATGAACTCGACGGCGGCCAGCAGTTCCTGGGTCGCGGGGCGTGGTTGCCAGTCGGGCTGATAGCCGCGAGGACGCCTGTCCGGCACCGTGGGCCCCCTTCACCAGTGGGTGGACGGGCCGGGACGTCTGGGCGTCCTGCCCCTCTCCGTCGAATCTGCCCACTGGGAGGGCCGTATTCACCTGAGGGCGGGGCCCGTCATGCCGGTCAGCTCGCCTTGCGGCCCGTGAGGGGGGCGGTGTCCATGCCGGCGCCCTGCCGCATCCCCTCCAGCATCTCCTCGATCGCCTCCAGGGACGTGCGCCGGGGGCTCCATCCCAGCTCCTCGCGGGCGCGCGTGCAGTCCAGCATCGGCACCCGCAGCACCGCGTCGAACAGCTGCGGGGACGCGGGGATCAGACGCAGCCCCCACCCGGCGGCCAGGGCGGCGCGGATGGCCGGCCTGGGCAGGCGGACGACCCGGGCGTCGAGGAGCTCGGCGAGCCGGCGGGCGTCGAGGGCCGGCTCGGCGGCGAGGTTGAACGCGCCCTTCACGTCCTTCGTGACGGCGAGCCGGTAGGCCTCGGCGGCGTCATCGGTGTGCAGGGCCTGGAAGCGGAGGCCGGGGATGTCCGGCACGACCGGGATCGTCCGGGGCCCGGCGAGCTGGCCCGGCACGAACCGGCCGGCGAAGATCCGCCGCTGTTCGCTCCCCGACTCCTCCTTGAACAGGAAGGCCGGCCTCATCCGCACGACCCGCACCCCGGGGTTGCGGGCCTCGAAGCCGTCCAGGACCCGTTCCAGATAGGCCTTCTCCCGGGTGTACGCGGCCCCCGGCCAGCCGTGCGTCGGCCATGACTCGTCGACGGCCCGGTCCTTCGGCCCCGGCGAGTACGCGCCGACCGAGGAGGCGTGGACCAGCACCGGCACGCCGGCGGAGGCCACGTCCCGGTACACCTGGAGGCTGCCGAGGACGTTGGTGCGCCAGGTGGCCACCGGATCGTGCGTGGGCTGGAACGCCCAGGCCAGGTGGATCACGGCGTCGGCGCCTTCGAAGTGCCTGACCAGGTCGTTCTCCTCGCGCAGGTCCACCGTGGCCCAGTCGGTCTTCGGCGGCGACCAGCCGGGCAGCCTGCGGGCCAGGCCCAGTACGGACGAGATCTGCGGGTCCTTCGCGAGGGCCGCCACCACACTGGTCCCGACATTTCCGGTGGCCCCAGTGACGACGACCCGCTTGCCGGCGTTCATGTTCACGACTCCTGTCCTCCGACGGCGACGCTCTGCCTGCGTTCCGGCCCGGTGCCCCGCGCCGGAGGTCCGGGTACCCGCTGGGCGGCGGTCCATTGTCGGCCTCGTACCGGTACGTACCGGCATGGGAGACCGGGCGCAGGGGCACGATGGACGCGGGGGACGGCACACGAGAAGGGAAACCGGTCGGATGCGCGTGGACCTCACCGGCAGGACGGCGCTGGTCACCGGCTCGACGCAGGGCATCGGCGCGGCGATCGCCACCGCGCTGGCGCGCTCGGGCGCGACGGTGGCCGTCAACGGACGGACGCCGGACGGTGTCACCGCCGCCGTGAAGCGGCTGCGGGCGGAGGTGCCCGACGCCGAGCTGGTCCCGGTGGCGGCGGACGTCGCCACCGAGGAGGGTGCCGCGCTGGCCGTTGAGCTGCTGCCCGAGGTGGACGTCCTCGTCAACAACCTCGGCATCTTCGAGTCCCGGCCCGCCCTGGAGATCACGGACGAGGAGTGGCGGCGGTACTTCGAGGTGAACGTACTCGCGGCGGTGCGGCTCACGCGCGCGTATCTGCCCGGTATGACGGCCCGGGGCTGGGGGCGGGTGCAGTACATCGCCAGCGACTCGGCCGTGGTGACGCCGGCGGAGATGATCCACTACGGCATGTCGAAGACGGCTCTGCTGGCGGTGAACCGCGGCTTCGCCAAGGAGGCCGCCGGTACGGGCGTCACCGTCAACGCCGTGATCGCCGGACCCACCCGTACGGGTGGTGTGGAGGACTTCGTGTACGAGCTGGTCGACCGGGAGCTGCCGTGGGAGGAGGCGCAGCGCGTCTTCATGCGCGAGCACCGGCCGCAGTCCCTCGTCCAACGGCTGATCGAGCCGGAGGAGATCGCGCACATGGTGGTTTACCTCAGCTCGCCGCAGGCGTCCGCGACGACCGGTGGAGCCGTCCGGGTCGACGGCGGTTACGTGGACTCCATCCTGCCGTGACCGACCGGCCGGAACGCCCGCCCCGGCATCGGGACGCCGGTGGCGATCAGGCCCGCGGGGCCGGCCCCCACCGGGCCTTTGGCATATGCCGCGAGCACCACCGTATCGAGTGTTGCCAAACCCCTTACAGGCCCTCTCCGCCTGTGCAACAGTCGTAACCGGTCCTCAGTCTCAGACCCTGGCCGCCGCGCCCGTATCGGAGTACGACATGCCGTCCCATCTGTTCGCGGACCGTCCCGCCCCGCAGCCGCCCGAGCGCGGCACGCTGGACGCCCTGATCTCGCAGACCCGCCGGCTGCGCGGAGACGTCGACGCCGTGCGCCGGGACGCCGTGGTGGACGAGGACGACCCACAGGGCCGCTGGCAGCGCGCGCTGTGCGACCTGGCCGTCCACCAACTGGACGACCTGGGCGCCCAGTTGGGTCAGCTCAGGGAGGGTGTGCCCGACGGCTCCGAACAGTTCGCGGAACCGTTCGGGGGCCCGGCCGCCGACGAGGCGGCACCCGTGGACCCGCCGCCCACCGGCTCGCTCCTCAGCCGGGTCGGCAGCGCGGAATGGAACCTGCTCACCGACGAGGTGAGCTGGTCCGACGAGCTGTACGACATCTTCGGCCGCTCCACCGACGCCGGCCCGATGACCCTCGACGAGCTGCCCTCCATGGTGTTCGCCGAGGACCAGACGTTGCTGACCGCGATGGTGACCGGCTGCCTGATCGACGGCAAGCCCATCGACGGCGAGTTCCGGATCGTGCGGACGGACGGCCGGGTGCGCACCCTCCACATGATGGGCGAGCCCGTGCTGGACGTGGACGGCTGCACCGCGTCGATGTGGGCGGTGCTGCGGGACGTCAGCGAGCTGCGCCGCAGCGAGCGGGCCGTACGCGAATCCCGTGACTCGTTGCAGCGCCGCCGGCACATCGAGCGGGCCGAGCACCGGATGGCGGTGGAGCTCCAGGAGGCGGTCCTGCCGCCGTGGCGCGGCTCCTCCGGGCTCCCGCACAGCGGGCCCGCGGGGCTGGACCTGGCCGCGCAGTACCTGCCGTCCGCGTCCAGCGCGGCGATCGGCGGGGACTGGTACGACGCGCTCGAACTCCCGGACGGGGAAGCCCTGCTGACCGTGGGCGACCTGACGGGCCACGGCGTGTCCGCGACGTCCACGATGGCGATGCTGCTGGGGGCCCTGCGGGGACTGGCGGTCGCCGGAATCCGGCCCGGTCCCCTGATGGGCCACCTCAACCAGGTGCTGGACACCTCCTCGCAGCCCGCTCTGGGCAGCGCGGTGTGCTGCCGCTACGACCGGAGGACCCGGACGCTCACCTGGGCACAGGCGGGTCACCCCGCCCCGCTGCTGTTCCGCGACGGGACGGGGCGCACGCTGGCCCGCCCGGAGGGTGCCCTGCTCGGGGCCACGTCCGGGGCGGCGTACGAACAGGCCGAGATCGAGCTGCGGCCCGGGGACCTGCTGGTGCTGCACACGGACGGGCTGACGCGCGGCCCCGGCAGGGAGAAGCTGCTGGAGCTCGCGCCCCGGTTCGCCCGGGCCCGCGACGCGCGGGAGTGTGTGCGGTCGGTGGTGGAGGAGTTCGGTGGCGCGGCACGTGAGAGCGACGCCTGCGTGATGGTCGCCAGGGTGGGCGGCGGCCGGTCGTGAGCGGCCGCCCGTGCGTCATGCCGTTACGGCACGGCATCGTGCGGGGGCCTGATCGGGTGTTGCCCGCGCTGTCCGACCGACGGCGTGATGTCGTGACAGGTCGGCCGCCTTGCTGCCGGTCGGTCCGGGCGGGTCTTGCGGTGGTGGCGCTCCGGGCGTGGTCCCGGGCGGTCAGGCCCGGGTGCGCCTGGGCCTCTTCGCGGCGGCCTTGGGCATGGCCAGCTGGATCTCCTCGCGCAGGTCCTCGATCTTCGTGTAACCCGCGTACTGCCCGGTGAGCCGGTACATCTCCCGCAGCCGGTCCCATGTGCGCTGGGACGAGGTCTCGCCCATCGACATCAGGGCGAGCCTGGCGTAGCGGTCCGCCTGCTCGGGGTCGTCGGCGATGAAGCACGCCGACGCCATGGAGAGGTAGTCGAAGATCTTCGAACGCTGCCGGCCGTCGTTGCGCAGCGCCAGCGCCTTCTGCGCGAAGTACTGGGCCTGCTTCGCCGCGGCGGGCTCGTGCTCGGCCAGCGTCCGGTAGGCGAGCGCCTGCATGCCGTACAGGTCCTCGCTCCGGAAGGTCTGCATCCAACTCGGCAGTGGTACGTCGGACTTGTCCGACACGAACAGCTCCTCCGCCTCGCCCAGGGTGCGGCGCATGGCCTGGCCACGCCCCATGGACGCCTGTGCCCAGGCCTCGATGGTGTGCAACATGGCCTGCGTACGCGGCAGGATCTCCTCGCCCGAACCGGACCGGGCGAGCTTCATCAGGTCCAGGGCCTCGTCCGGGCGGCCCAGGTGCACCATCTGACGGGCGGCGCGGGACAGGGCCTCGCCGGCGCGCGGCCGGTCGCCGCCCTCGCGCGCCGCGTGGGCGGCGATGACGAAGTACTTCTGGGCGGTGGGTTCCAGGCCCACGTCGTGGGACATCCAGCCCGCCAGGACGGCGAGGTTGGCGGCCACGCCCCAGAGCCTGCGCTGGAGGTGGTCGGGGTGGCGGTAGGCGAGCATGCCGCCCACTTCGTTGAGCTGGCCGACGACGGCCTTCCGCTGGAGCCCGCCGCCACGGGCGGCGTCCCAGGCGCGGAACACTTCGACGGACCGTTCCAGCGCTTCGATCTCCTGCGAGCCGATGGGGGCGGCCTCGTAGCGGTCGAACCCGGCGGGATCGGCGTGCAGGGGATTGTCGTGCCGGGGGGCGTCGGCGGTGAGGGTGGGATCGGTGTGGAGCCAGTCGTGCATGGCGCTGGTGAGTGCGGAGCCTGCGGCGAGCGCGGCGCCCGCGCCCACCAAGCCGCGTCGGTTGAGCATGAGGTCCATTCCCGTGAATTCGGTGAGGACCGCAGCCGTACGCTCGGGCGCCCAGGGCAGCCCGTCAGGGTTGTCGGTGTTCCTGACGTCCCGCCGTTTCCCGGCGCGCCCGTGTCGTACGAACCCGAGGTCCTCGATGGTCACGACACGGCCGAGTCGCTCGGTGAACAGGGCTGCCAGCACCCGCGGTACGGGATCGCGCGGGGTCTCCCCCATGTCGATCCAGCGCCGGACCCGCGAGGTGTCGGTCGCCAGCTGGGGGTGGCCCATGGCCGCCGCCTGCCGGTTCACGAGTCTCGCGAGTTCGCCCTTGGACCAGCCGGCCAGGCCGAACAGGTCTGCAAGGCGGGTGTTGGGTTCTCCGGTCACGTCAAGCCCCCAGGTTCTCGGCTGAGTTGACACTAACCCGCTGTCATAGGGCTGACGACTATTCGCCAGGGTTCGCCAGGGTCCGCCAGATGGTGTGCCACCCGCGCCCGGGTGTCAGGTAGGAAAGCGCCACCCCGCCCCGGCAACCGGCCCTCATTCCCCAGGGTGTCGACCGGAGGCCGGGACGGGGCAGCGTACGCACATCGTCGGCACACGAAGGGGTCTGTCTCGCCCATGTACACAGCATCGTCCTCCGTGTCCGCCCCGCCCCGGCCGCAGCAGCGCACCGTCCCGGCCGGCGGCGGCCCGTATCTGGATCCTTCCCAGGCGGGTCGGACCCGGCGCTGGGCGGGGGCGGTGGCCGGACCGCTCAGCGGGAGAATCGACTTGTCCGGCACCCAGGGCGCTCAGTTGCGGAAGGTCATCGCTTCGGTGCACCGGATCTGTCCGGAGTTCAGTCCGGTGCAGGTGATGCGGCGCAGCGGCCGCTCGGTCCTGATCGTCGGGACCACCGGACGCGCCACCGCGGTCGCCAAGTGTTTACTGGACCACTCCCCCGCGTGGGTCGAGCGGTTCCGCCATGAGATCGCGGCCTACCGCGCCTTCGTGCGCCACCGTCCCCCGGTCCGGGCGCCGCGGCTGATCGCCGCCGATCCGGACAACTGCGCGCTGGTGATCGAGCGGATGCCCGGCCGGGCCGCGGCCCTCACCCGGCACCCGCGGGAGGCTCCGCCGCGCGCCGATCTGCGGGCCGCGCTCGGCGCGGTCACCCGGCTCAACACCTGGCGGCCACCGGCCGGGACGTTCGACGCCCCGCTCGACTACGGCCCCCGGATCTCCCGCTACCACGAACTGGGCCTGTTCACCGACCGGGACCGCGACGACCTGCAGAAACTGCTGCACGGCCTGGCACACGCGGGCGGGCGGCAGGGCATGGGGCAGTTCTGCCACGGTGACGCGCTGCTGTCCAACATCCTGCTCTCCCCGGCCGGTCCCGTACTGGTCGACTGGGAGCACGCGGGCTGGTATCTGCCGGGATACGACCTGGCGACACTGTGGGCGGTGCTGGGCGACGCCCCCGCGGCCAGGCGTCACATCAGCCAGCTCGCCCAGCGCGAGGGTCCGGCGGCGCGGGACGCGTTCCTGGTGAACCTGATGCTGGTGCTGACGCGGGAGATCCGTACCTACGAGACGGCCGTGCAGCGGACGATACGAGAGGCGCCACCCGCCGGTTCGGCCCCGGCCGCCCCGGGCGCGGTGTCCACCGGCGAGGAACAGCGGCTGCTGCTGCGGCGGCTGCACGACGACTGCGCACTGGCACGGCGGGCCGTGCGCGCTGCGGTCGGCACGCGCTGACCGGCTCGAGGGGGAAGCGGGGGGGGGGGGGGGGGGGGGGGGGGGGTGGTGGGGGGGTTCCCCCCCCCCCCCCCCCCCCCCCCCCCCCCCCGCTGTCGTACGGCCCGGCGCGCCGGACGCGCGGTGGCGGCTCGGGCCCGCCTTTCACCCCTGCCGCGGGGATGCGCAACTCGGTCCGGACCCGCTCGGCCGTTCGAAGCCGGCCGTCCGGACTGTCGGTTCGTCCACCTATAGGGTCGGCGGCATGGCACTGCGGCTCTTCGAGGTGAACGTCAAAGCCGGGGACGATTCGGCGCTGGGCAGGTTCTGGGCGGAGGCGCTCGGCTGGGGTGTCGTCGGCGAGGGGCCCGGTGCGACCAGCGTCAGGCCGGTGGATTCCGCCTGGCCGGACCCCGCCGCCGTCCGCATCGACATCATCGCCGTTCCGGACCCCGCAACGGTGAAGGGCCGCGCGCACATCGAACTCGCCACCACTTCCGCCGTCCATCGCACGGAGTTGGTCGCGCGCCTGAAGGAACTCGGCGCGACGCCCGCAGAGGTGGGCCGGGGCGAGCTCTCGCGGACGGTTCTGGCCGACCCTGAGGGCAATGTGTTCTGCGTGCGGGCGCCCCGGGAGACCCACCGGGACACCGGGCCGATCGCCGCGGTGGTCGTCGACTGCGCGGATCCGCGGGCGATGGCCCGGTTCTGGGCCGAGGCGATCGGCTGGACCCCGCACGAGGTGACCGGTGATCATGCGCTGCTGCGCTCCGCCGAGGGGGTGGGCCCGTATCTGGAGTTCGTCCGCACGCCGCACCTGAAGCACGTGCGGCACCGCGCCCACCTCGACCTGGCGCCCTGCCCCTTCGACGCCGATCGTCAGGCGGCGGAGGTGGCCAGGCTCAAGGCCCTCGGCGCGACGCCCGCCGAAGTGGGCCGGGGCGACTTCCCGTGGACGGTTCTGCTCGACCCGGAAGGCAACGAGTTCTGCGTCCTCGGCCCGGCCTGACGCGGAGCCTCCCCGCCCGCCGCTACGGTTCCACTGATTTTCGGCCACACCCCTACCGGTGATGGCTGGTTCGGGTGCATGCTGAGGGCCGCGGCGCTCGTACCCCCGACGGGTCGCCGTTTCGGCTCCGCCCCGCGTCGCCGCGTGGGCGGAGCCGCGCCGCCTCCCGGCTCCCCACGGGAGGCCAGGCGCGTGCCCGAGCGACTGGAGGCCCGATGCCCGACGATCACCACGCCCGGTCCCTGCCCCCCTCCGACGCGACCCCCCGTACCCCTCTGGGTGCGGCGACCGAGTTGTCCCTGGCCGACGAGGAACTGCTCAAGAGGTATCCCGCCGTTCGTGGAGTGGCCGAACGGTGGATGGCGCTCCGGCGGGAAGCGGGGACCCCCGGCTGACCGCGCCGCGGCCGGGTGGGGCCGGGTCCCCGTGCGCGGGGGTCAGCGGTGCCGGATCACCAGCGGTGGGCTGCACGCCGCGACGGGCAGCTCCGGCGAGGTGACCAGGACGCGGTACGGTCCCGTCGGCAGCTCGGGCACCACGACGGAGGTGCCCGGGGCACGCGGGTCGACGTGTGCGGCCGGCGGCGCCGCCCTGGCCCAGCCCTCGTTCGCGCGCCGCTCGAGGAGCACGTCGCAGGGGTGCCACAGGGCGCCCGTGTACTGCCAGGTGATGCGGTGCCGCTCCACGCGGGTCCACCGGGTCCCTTCCGAGGGGTCGCGGAAGTGCAGCGACTCGGGAGGTGACGCAGGCGTGGCGCGCCACGGGCGGAACAGGTCGGGCGCGTACGGGAGCCGGGCCCTGGTACGGGCCCTCCACGTCCCGGAGGGCTGGTGCGCCGACCGGTGCGCGCGGGCTGTCGTACGCGCGGCCGCGCGGGTGGCTTCAGGAATGGCCTCATCAGCGGTCCTCCTCTCCCGGCTGTCCGGACGTGACCGGCGCGGTCGGCCGCTGCCGTCGGTGTTGCCGGTGGCGGGCGGGGGCAAGCCCGCCGAACGGCCCGTCCGTTCGGGACTTCCGGCCCGGCCGCACCCGGCCGTCCGCCCCGAACCGGAACGGTGGCCACCGCGTGCGTTTACCGCCTCCGGGCCGGGCAAACCGGTGTGATGTCCCGCCGCGTGGCGGAACGTGCGGAAAGCTACGGGAGGTCGAGAATGGGAATCATCGCGTGGATCATCATCGGGCTGCTGGCCGGTGCGATCGCCAAGGCGCTGATGCCGGGACGTGACCCGGGCGGCATTCTGGTGACCATGCTGATCGGCATCGTGGGCGGTCTGCTGGGCGGCTGGCTGGGCAAGGTCATCTTCGGCGTCGATTCCATCGACGGCTTCTTCGACCTGTCGACCTGGATAGCCGCGATCATCGGTTCCGTGATCGTTCTCGCCCTGTACCGGGTCATCGCCGGCCGGGGGCACCGGGGCCACGGGGTGCACGCCTGACCCCGTCCGGACCGCGCCTCCCGGGCCGCGAGCCCCTGAGAGGCACAGAAGGCACGAGGAGAGAGGGCGCCACCATGCACCTTCCCGGCGGAAGACACGTTCCGGCCGCCGGAGCGGCTGCCGGAACCGGGACCGTGGCGCCCTCATGACCCGGTCGCACACCGCCGACGTGGCGTCGCTGAAGGCGTACATCGAACGCGAGATCGCGACGCTGCGGGCGGAGGTGCGCCGCCGGGCCGAGACGGCGGGGGTGGCGAAGCCCTCGCCCGGCCGGTCCACCGGCGAGACGGGGAAGCCGACGCCGGAGGCCGGCGACGATCGGACGGGCCGGTGCCCGTGCGGGCAGGGATTCGGTTCTCCGCACACGTGTGTGGACGGGGACGAGCGGCACGACCCGTGGAAGTGTCTGTGCGCGACGCTGCCCGCCATTCCGGTGTCGGCCGCGCTGTTGTCCCCGGTGCGGGACGACTCCGGTGAGGTCACCGACTTCGTCATCCGCGCCGGCAATCACATCCGCTCCGCCGAATGGCTGGTCTCGCCCGACCAGCAGGTCGGCCAGCGGTTCTTCACCGAGGCGCGCCCCGGGACGGCGGCCGGCGGGCTGCCGGCCGCGCTCAAGGACGTCCTGGCGAACGGGGTGGCCCTCAACGGCCTGGTCGTGGACGACACCGAGGAACGGTACGGCAGGCTGCGCCGCGTCCAACTGGTGCACTACGCGTCCTCGTGCGGCGACCAGGTGCTGACCACCTGGCGTCCGGTGCGCAGCCAGGCGGAACTTCTCACCATCGACGCACAGCATCTGGCCTCCATGGGGTGGGGGCGCTGGGACCTGCTGTCCGGGTTGGTGACGTGGTCGGAGGGGTTGCAGCGGATCTTCCGTACGGACCCGGCGCTGCCGTGGTCGCTGCTGGAGCTGTGCGACGCGCTGGTGGCGGCGGACGTGGGACCGTTCGGCGAGTTCGTCGCGTCGGTGCTGGCCGGTGAGGAGCCGGCGTGGACCCGGATCCGGTTCCTGGTCCTGGGCGAGGTCCGGACGGTCGACCTGCTGGGCCGGCCGGTGGCGGGCACGGACGGCCGGCCGTGGGCGTTGCAGATCGTGGCCCGTGACCTCACTCCCCAGATGCGCAGCCGCCGCAGGCTGGTGGAGAAGCAGGTGGAGACCGAGCAGCTGCGGCAGCAGGCCGCGGCCGAGCGGCACGTCGCCTCGGCGCTGCGGGAGGCGCTGCTGCCCACGTACTCGGAGGGGCTGGCGGAGCTGGGGCTGGACGTGGCGGCCGCCTACCTGCCCGCCGAGCCGGACGCGGCGGTGGGCGGCGACTGGTACAAGTGCCGGCCGCTGGCGGACGGCCGGGCGCTCATCGCGATCGGGGACGCCAGCGGGCACGGCCTGGAGGCGGTCGCCCGGATGGCCCAGCAGCGCCACGCGACGGCGGGGCTCGCCCAGACGGGGGCGTGTGCGGGGGACGTCACCACGTGACTGAACGAGCTGGTGTGCAGCGACCCCTCGTCGGCGACGGCCACGATGTCGGTCGGCCACGTCGGCGCCGACCGGGTCTTCCGTTGGACGTGCGCGGGACACCCGGCGCCGTTGCTGCTGCGCGAGGGGCGTGCGTACACGCTGCCGATCGAGCACCGGGGGCCGCTGCTGGGGGTGCTGCCGGGGCACCGGTACGAGACGGCGGAGTTCCAGCTGGAGCGGGGCGACGTGCTGCTGCTGTACACCGACGGGGTGGTCGAGCGCCGCGGGCAGGACATCACCGAGGGCATCGCGGCGCTGACGGGGCTTCTGGCGGCGAGCAGTGGGCTGCCACCGCGGCGGATCGTCGACCGGCTCACGGAGGAGTACGAACGCGGCACCCATGACGACGACGCATGTCTGCTCGCCGTCCAGGTGGACTGAGAACCGCCCGCCTTCGCGCGCGGCGTCATTGGTGCAGGCCGGTGACGTACCGCAGGCGGGCGTCCCGTCGGAGTGAAACCTCCGCCCCGCCCTTTCGGGGCGGGGATTTCCTTGTGTGCGGGCCTGATTGACGGACGGTCCGGCAGCCGCTACGCCTGTACGGGTCGCCGCACTCCGTCCATCCCTGGAGGCCCCGTGCCCCGCTCGGCTCAACGACACGTACGCCACGCAGGGCACGCTCGGACAGCGGGAGCGGCGGTGGTGTCCGTCGCTCTGCTGCTGCCGCTGGTCTCGGCGGCTCCGTCCGCGACGGCCGGCCGGCCGCCCGGATCCGGGGACCTGCAACGCGACTTCGCGGCGGCCGCCACCGAGTACGGGGTGCCGGGGAGCGTGCTGCTCGCGGTGTCGTACCTGCAGTCCCGCTGGGACGGTCACGGTGGCGCGCCCAGCGTCACCGGGGGGTACGGTCCCATGCACCTCACCGACGCGCGGACCGCGCTCGCGTCCGCGCCGCACCACTCGCACGGGGCGGAGGACCCGCGCGGGGACACCTCGCGTCCCGCGAAGCGGGTGGCGGACGCCGGGGTGCCCGCGCCGTCCGCGCTGCCCGCCCGGTCGCGGACCCTGGAACGGGCGGCCCGGCTCTCGGGCATCTCCCCCGAGCGGTTGCGCACCGGAACCGCCGCGAACATCCGCGGCGGCGCGGCCCTGCTGGCGGCCGCTCAGCGGGAACTCGGCCACGCGGCGAGCGCCGACCCCGGCGACTGGTACGGCGCGGTGGCCCGCTACTCGGGCGCCGACGACACGGCGACCGCCACGACGTACGCGAACGACGTGTTCGACGTCATCCGTTCGGGTGAGCGGCGGGTGACGGACAGCGGGCAGGTGGTGGCCCTGCCGGCGGACCCCGGTGTCGTCCCGGAGACCTGGCAGGCCGCCGGGCTGGGGCTGCGGACGGCCTTGTCGGAGGGGACCGAGTGTCCGGGGACGGTGGCCTGCGAATGGGTCCCGGCGCCGTACGAGGAGTTCGGCGAGGGCGACTACGGCAACCACGACAAGGCGGCGCGGCCCGCGTCCCAGTCGGTCGACTACATCGTCGTCCACGACACCGAGGCGACCTGGGACGTCACGCTGAGGCTGGTGCAGGACCCGGAGTACGTGTCGTGGCACTACTCGCTCCGGTCGTCCGACGGGCACATCGCCCAGCACGTACCGCTGAAGGACGTCGGCTGGCACGCGGGCAACTGGTACGTCAACGCCAAGTCTGTGGGGCTGGAGCACGAGGGCTTCCTGGTGGCGCCGGACGCCTGGTACACGGAGGCGATGTACCGCACGTCCGCACGGCTGGTGCGGTACCTGGCGAAGAGGTACGGCGTCCCGCTGGACCGGCAGCACATTCTGGGCCATGACAACGTGCCCGGCCCGACCGCCGCCTCGGTCCGCGGCATGCACACCGACCCGGGGCCGTACTGGGACTGGGCGCACTACTTCGAGCTGCTGGGGCGGCCGTTCGCACCGAGCGCCGGGCCGCACGCCGCCGTCGTGACGATCCGCCCCCGGTACGGCGCCCACCGGCCGCTCTACACGGGCTGCGCGAAGCCCGGCGAGGCCTGCCCGCCCCACGGCAGCGGCGCCGTCCGGCTGCACACGGAGCCCGGCGAGGACGCGCCCCTGGTGAAGGACCCCGGGCTCCGGCCGGACGGCGGGGACTCGACCACGGGTGTCAACGACACCGGCGCGCGGGCGTCCACGGGCCAGAGGTACGCGGTGGCGGAGCGACGCGGGGAGTGGACGGCAATCTGGTACCTGGGCCGGAAGGGCTGGTTCCACGACCCGAGCGCCCAGCCGGTGGCCGTGGGCGCGCGCGGCTGGGTGCTGACCCCGAGGGAGGGGCTCGCGGACATCCCGGTCTACGGGCGGGCCTACCCCGAGGCGTCCGCCTACCCGGCGGGGGTGCCGGTGCAGGCGGTGTCGCCGTTGCCGTACAGGCTCCCGGCCGGCCAGCGGTACGTGGTGGGCGGCCGGGTGCCGGGTGAGTACTACTACGCCCCGTCCTTCGACACGTCGGGGCACCGGGTGGTGCGGGGGCAGGAGACGTACTACGAGATCCAGTTCGGGCACCGGGTGGCCTTCGTGAAGGCGTCGGACGTCGTCGTTTCCCGTGTGTGAGGGGCGGCGACATCCGCCCCGTTGGCGTTCATATGACTAATACGCCGAGTGGCGTGGACGGTGACGGCGAAGGGTAGGGGGCCGCGGTACGTCCGCCCTTCACCGAAAGGCCCCGCGCGCATGGCACAGCCCTTCGTCCTGCCGGACTTCTACCTGCCGTATCCGGCACGCCTCAATCCCCATGTGGAGGCGGCCCGTTCCCACACCAGGACGTGGGCGCGCCGGATGGGGATGCTGGAGGGATCGGGGATCTGGGACCAGCAGGACCTCGACTCCCACGACTACGCCCTGCTGTGCGCGTACACCCACCCCGACTGTGACTCCGACGCCCTCTCCCTGGTCACCGACTGGTACGTCTGGGTGTTCTTCTTCGACGACCACTTCCTGGAGGTCTTCAAGCGCACCCAGGACCTCGCCGGCGGCAAGGCGTATCTGGAGCGGCTGCCGGCCTTCATGCCGCTGGACCTCTCCCAGGGGATGCCCGAGCCGGTGAACCCGGTGGAGGCGGGGCTCGCCGACCTGTGGAAGCGGACCGTGTCGAGCATGTCGCAGGCGTGGCGGTCCCGGTTCGCCGAGGCGACCGAGCACCTGCTCAACGAGTCCCTCTGGGAGCTCGCGAACATCAACGAGGGGCGGATCGCCAACCCCGTCGAGTACATCGAGATGCGCCGCAAGGTGGGCGGCGCGCCGTGGTCCGCCGGGCTGGTGGAGTACGCGGCCGGCGCCGAGGTGCCGGAGTCGGTGGCCGGCTCCCGGCCGCTGCGGGTCCTGCGGGACGCCTTCTCCGACGCGGTGCACCTGCGCAACGACCTCTTCTCGTACCAGCGCGAGGTGGAGGACGAGGGCGAGAACAGCAACGGCGTCCTGGTGCTGGAGAAGTTCCTGGAATGCACCACCCAGGAGGCCGCCGAGGCCGTCAACGACCTGCTGACCTCCCGGCTCCAGCAGTTCGAGAACACCGCCCTCACCGAGGTCCCCCGGCTGTGCCTGGAGCAGGGCCTGAACGCCGAGGAGTGCGCCGCGATCGCCGCGTACACCAAGGGGCTCCAGGACTGGCAGTCCGGCGGTCACGAGTGGCACCTGCGCTCAAGCCGGTACATGAACGAGCAGGCCGGCACCGGGCCGTCGCTCTTCAGCGGTGTGCTCGGCACCTCGGCGCTCGACATCACCACCCTGTTCGGCCGCCCCGCCGCCGCACGGGCGCGCAGCCTCACCCATGTGCCGCACCGGCACGTCGGCCCCTCGCTGCTGCCCGACTTCGACCTGCCGTACCCTCTGACGCTCAGCCCCCACCTGGACGACGCGCGGGCCAAGTCCCTGGCGTGGGCCGGCCGGATGGGCCTGCTCGACGACATCTGGGACGAGCGCATGATGGCCGGCTTCGACCTCGCGCTGTGCGGCGCCGGGCTCGACCCGGACGCCACCGCCGAGGAGCTGGAGCTCAGCGCCGAGTGGCTCACCTGGGGGACCTACGGCGACGACTACTACCCCCTGGTCTTCGGACGGCCGCGCGACCTCGCCGGGGCCAAGCTGTGCAACGAGCGGCTCATGGCGTGCATGCCCGTCGAGGCCCCGGAGGCCGGGGCCGCCGGGGCGGTCAGCCCGATGGAGCGGTCGCTGGCCGACCTGTGGGCGCGTACCGCGGGGCCGATGGACCCGGGGTCGCGGGCGTCCCTGCGCAAGGCGCTGGACGACATGCTGGAGAGCTGGTTGTGGGAGCTGCACAACCAGGCGCAGCACCGTGTGCCCGACCCCGTGGACTACGTGGAGATGCGGCGGCTGACCTTCGGCTCGGACCTGACGATGAGCCTGGGGCGGCTGCGCCACCAGCACCATCTGCCGCAGGAGTTGCTGCGGAGCGGGACGGTGCGCGGCATGGAGAACTCCGTGGCGGACTACGCCACCATGCTCAACGACCTCTTCTCGTACCAGAAGGAGATCGAGGTCGAGGGCGAGGTGCACAACGGGGTGCTGGTCGTGCAGTCCTTCTTCGGCTGCGACTACCCGACCGGAGTGAGGATCATCGACGATTTGATGCGCGGCCGGCTGCGTCAGTTCGAGCACGCGAAGAAGCACGAACTGCCGGTCCTCAGTGAGCAGTTCGAGCTGGACCGGGAGGGCAGGGCCGCCCTCGCCGCGTATGTGCGGGAGCTGGAGGACTGGCTCGCCGGGATCCTCCACTGGCACCGGGAGGTCCGCCGCTACCGGGACGAGGACGTCCGCTCCGGCGCGGGGACGGCCCGGCTGCGGGCCGGCGCGGTCGTCCCGCCGGGCAGGGCCGCCCCGCACGGGGCGGTGGCGGCACCGGGTGCGCGGCCGGCGGGTGTGGGGCTGCCCGCCGGGCCGACCGGGCTGGGCACCTCGGCGGCCCGGCCCCTGAGGCTGTTCACCCCGTAGCCGGCGGGGCCGGGGGCCGCCGGCGGGTCGGGCGGGGCCGTCGGCGGGCCGGCGGTCAGGACGGACGGATGCCGCGGAGCTGGTCCAGTTCGCGGCGTTCCCGCTTGGTGGGTCGGCCCGCCCCGCGGTCCCGTACGCCCGCCAGGGCGACGTGCTCGCGGGGCGGCGGGGGCGGGCTGTTGTCGAGGTACGCCTCGGCGGCCACGGGGGCGCCGACGCGCTTGGTGAGCACCTGCTGGACCTTCACGACGCGCTCGCGGCCGGCGTGGAACAGTCGGACCTCGTCGCCGGGCTTCACGGGCTGGGCGGGCTTGGCACGCTCGCCGTTGACGCGGACGTGGCCGGCCCGGCAGGCGGTGGCGGCCTGCGAGCGCGTCTTGGTGAGTCGTACGGCCCAGATCCAGCTGTCGACCCGCGCGGTCGGGTTCCCCTCGTGCGTTGCCATGGTCCCGACTCTAATCCGCGCGGGCGGACGTGCGGCAACGCTTTTCCGGTACGTCCGGACCGGCTCTCGTCGCCGCGTGCGCCCGCTGTCCCCGGCGGCGGGCGGGGCAGGCGACGGGCAGGTCTCAGTCCTGCTGGAAGAGCTCCGCCGGCAGCGGCTTGAGCAGCGCGTACAGGTCGTCGGTGATGGGGCGGTCCCAGCTGGCGATGGTGACCAGCACGTTGTCGCTGCGGTCGAACTGCACGCAGGAGATCCGGCTCTCGGAGAGCTTGAGGCGGCGCACGATGAGCAGGTTGTCGCCCTGCATGACCGGAACGTCCTCCGTCTCGACGACCTCGACCGGCTCGTCGTTCTCCAGTGCCGCGAGGAGCTGGGCGACCTCGAAGGGGATCTGGCCCTCCGCGAGCTCCCGCGCCGGGGAGCCCTCGGGGAGGTTACCGATGATCATCGCGGGGCCGCGGCCGCCGAACAGGTCGTAACGCAGGAAGACGCCCTGGCAGGTGCCGTCGGGGGCGGGGAGCAGACCGGCGCCGAGATTGCCGGGCCAGTCGCCCGGGTCCATGGCCAGGACGTCGAAGTCCGGGCCCGCGGGTGTGGCGGCGCTGCGGCGGCGGAGGAAGGACATGCCGCCATGGTACGTGCCCGGGAGCCGCCGTCGGCGCCCGGGCCCGCGCGCCCCGGCCGGGCCTCTCCCCCGCCCCACGGCCCCGTGAAGGCCGGGGGTTCACCGCTTCGGGCGATGCACCGGGAGCGGCGGACACGGCGCCGCCGACGCGGCGGCGGCGGGGCCGCGGGGCCGGTCAGGCGGCCTGTTCGGCCAGGTGGCGCAGAGCGGTGAGCGCCTCGCCCGCCCGGGCGTACTCGACGAAGAGGTGGTCGTGGTGGAAGCCGGCGACGACGTTGCAGCTCAGTCCGGCGTCGGCGAGTCGCCGGGAGACGGCGGCGGTGAGGCCGACGGCGTCGAGCGAGGAGTGGACGCGCAGGGTGATCCATCCGGCCACGTAGTCGTAAGGGAGCGAGGCCGCGTCCGCCTCCCGCTGCGGCACCACGAGGGTGAGGCCCTCCGATTCGGCGACCATGACGACGGGGTGCAGTCCGGGCGGAACGGCGGGACCGTCGACGGTCACGAACACGAAGTGTCCGGGATTCAGCTCGGGCCGCATACCGGCGACCAGCCGGGTCAGATCACGCTCTGCGCTCATGGCCCCAGCCTAGGTCGTGTCCGTGCGGTCCCGCCTGGCCCGCGACACCCCGACACTCCCCAGGCCGGACACCCGGCGTCGGGCACGGCGCACGGCGTGGCGCCCGGCCCGCCGCACGGCGCGGCGCGAGCCCCGGCGCCGGTACTACCGGTTGAGCTGTGGGCGCGCTGGCGGCGGGGGGAGGTACGTGGCCGGCGACGACATCAGGGCGTTCGCCGCGTCCTGGGCGCGGGCCCGCCAGCCGCTGCACCGGAGAGGAAGGCGCGCCACTCGGCAGGGGTGAAGATCGGCGACGGGCTTCCCGGACGGCCGCCGTTGCGCATCGCGATGAGTCCCTCGACGAAGGCGATCCGGAGGCCCCCTGACCTGTGCCGCTATCCGGCATCATCAGGGAGGGGTAATACTCTCCGCATGAGTTCGCATATGACAGGGCGCGGCGCCGCCGGCCGGCCGGACGGGCAGCCGGTACGGATCAGGCGGGCGACTGCCCGGGATGCGAAGCGGCTGACCTCGTTGGTTCGGAACTCGCGCGCGTACGAGGGTCACTACGCGTCCATGGTGGCGGGGTACCGGGTGGGCCCGGACTACATCGAGGCCCATGAGGTCCATCTCGCTGTCGGCGGGGACGATCGGGTGCTGGGTTTCTACGCGCTCGTCCTGTCACCGCCGGAGCTGGACCTCATGTTCGTCGCCGACGCCGCGCAGGGCCTCGGCGTCGGCCGCCGGCTCGTCGGGCACATGACGGAGCGCGCGCGGGCGGCGGGGGCGAGCGCCGTGCGGGTCGTCTCCCATCCGCCCGCCGAGGGCTTCTACCGCAGCGTGGGCGCGCGGCGGGTCGGCACGGTGAGCGCCAACCCGCCGGCCGTGATGTGGGACCGCCCGGAGCTGGTCATCACGGTCACCGCCTAGGGAGGGCCCGGAAAGCGTCGGCGTCCGCCCGAAGGGCGCCGCGGGCCGGGCGAGGCAGGGGCACGACCCAGGCGGGCTCCCCCTCCCGATGGAGAAAGTGACCGCGCACCCCTTGCGGTCGTGGCGTCGGGTTGGATTACTGATCCCGGGCGATCGACCGAATGATCGGTCGTCCGGTTCGGTGGACGCAGGGGAGAACGGGAGTGCGGCGGATGACGGATTACCTCGACGCCGGGGAACGGTTGGGCCGTGACGAGCTGGCCGCGCTCCAGCTGGAGCGGCTGCGGGCCACCCTGCACCACGCGTACGAGAACGTGGGGTTCTACCGGCGGGCCTTCGACGAGGCCGGGTTGCGTCCGGAGGACTGCCGTACGCTCGCCGATCTCGCCCGCTTCCCGTTCACCGTCAAGGCGGACCTGCGGGACAACTACCCCTTCGGGATGTTCGCGGTCGAACGGTCACGGGTACGGCGGGTGCACGCGTCCAGCGGGACGACCGGGCTGCCGACCGTCGTCGGGTACACCGACCGCGACCTGGACACCTGGGCCGACGTGGTCGCGCGTTCGATCCGCGCGGCCGGTGGCCGGCCCGGGCACACGGTGCACGTGGCGTACGGGTACGGGCTGTTCACGGGCGGTCTCGGGGCGCACTACGGCGCCGAGCGGCTCGGTTGCACCGTCGTACCGGCCTCCGGGGGGATGACGGCGCGGCAGGTGCGGCTGATCCAGGACTTCCGGCCCGAGATCATCATGGTGACGCCGTCGTACATGCTGACGCTGCTGGACGAGTTCGAGCGGCAGGGCGTCGATCCCCGGTCCACCTCGCTGAAGGTGGGCATCTTCGGTGCGGAGCCCTGGACGGAGGAGATGCGGCGGGAGATCGAGGAGCGGTTCGCCATCGACGCCGTCGACATATACGGCCTGTCGGAGGTGATGGGTCCGGGCGTCGCCCAGGAGTGCGTCGAGACCAAGGACGGCCTCCACATCTGGGAGGACCACTTCTACCCGGAGGTGGTGGACCCGTTCACGGGCGAGGTGCTGCCCGAGGGCGAGCGGGGCGAGCTGGTGTTCACCTCGCTCACCAGGGAGGCCATGCCGGTCGTCCGGTACCGGACACGCGACCTGACGCGGCTGCTGCCGGGGACGGCGCGGCCGGCGTTCCGGCGGATGGAGAAGGTCACGGGACGCAGCGACGACATGGTGATCCTGCGCGGCGTCAACCTCTTCCCCACGCAGATCGAGGAGGTCGTGCTCCGTACGCCGGGGCTCGCGCCGCACTTCCAGCTGCGTCTCACCAGGGAGGGGCGCCTGGACGCCCTCACCGTGCGCGCGGAGGCCCGGCCGGACGCCACCCACGGGGAGCGCGCGGAGGCGGCGCGGGCGGTCGCCGCGGCCGTCAAGGACGGCATCGGGGTGTCCGTCGCGGTGGAGGTGGTCGACCCGGAGACGCTGGAGCGGTCGGTGGGGAAGATCAAGCGGATCGTGGACCTGCGCGGTACCTCGTAGGGCGGCATCGTCGAGCACGTGGCCCGCGGTGAGCAGGTGGGGAGCGGATCCGGCGTCGGCCGACCGGACGACGGGGCCGTCACGCGCCGGTGCATGATGGGCGCATGAACAGCCACGGGGGACGGCGGGAAGAGCCGACGAGTTACGAGTTGCCGCCGCCGGTTTCGGCGGCGCGGGAGCCGGAAGGGCCCGGGGAACGACCGCGACAGGCCGGGAAGGCGGTCGCGGCCGGGCCCGAGGCCGGGGCGGGACGTCTGGTCGGGGGCCGCTACCGGCTGCTGGAGCGGTTGGGGTCCGGCGGCATGGGCACCGTGTGGCGGGCCCGCGACGAGGTGGTGGACCGCGACGTCGCGGTCAAGGAGCCCCGGGTGCCGGAGCACTTCACCGCCGCGGAGCGCCACACCGCGTACCTGCGCATGCAGCGGGAGGCCCGCGCCGCGGCGCGCGTCGACCATCCGTCGGTGGTCGCCATCCACGACGTGGTGACCGAGGGCGACAGCCCGTGGATCGTGATGGAACTGCTGCGCGGGAAGTCCCTCGCCGAGGTGCTGGACGAGGGGACCGTGTCCCCTCGGGAGGCCGCCCGGATCGGGGTCGCGGTGCTCGGTGCGCTGACCGCCGCGCACGAGGCGGGGGTGCTGCACCGGGACGTGAAGCCCGGCAACGTGATGGTGGGCCGCCACGACCGGGTCGTGCTGACCGACTTCGGCATCGCGCAGATGGAGGGCGAGCAGCGGCTCACCGAGACCGGCGGCTTCGTGGGCTCGCCGGAGTACATCGCCCCCGAGCGGGTGCTCGGGCGCCGTCCCGGGCCGGAGTCCGACCTGTGGTCGCTCGGGGTGACCCTCTACCAGGCGGTCGAGGGCGTGTCGCCGTTCCGCCGGCAGACCACGCCGTCGACCCTCCAGGCCATCCTCCTGGCCGAGCTGCCCCCGCCGCAGCACTCGGCGGAACTGACGGCGGTCCTCACCGGCCTGCTGCGCAAGGAGCCGGAGAGCCGGCTCACCGCGCAGGCGGCGCTGCCGATGCTGCGCACCGCGGCCGCCCCTCTCCCCCGTCCGCCCGCCTCCGCCCCCGCACCGGCGGGCTCCGGGTACGACGGGCAGAACAAGGAGGTTGGCCCGGCGACGGCCCGGGCGGGCTCCCTCGGGCGCCGGCTGCTCGGACCGCTGCCCCTCGCCGCGGTCGCCGTCCTGCTGACGGCCCTGCTGGTCGCCCTGGTGTTCCCGTTCGGGGACGACGGCCCGCCGGACGGGTGGAAGCGGTACGAGGAGTACCGCATGCGGGTCACCGTGGCCGCCCCCGCCGACTGGACGATCACCACCGCGGACGACGTCGACAGTTCGGACGGCGTCTACCTCGGCACCCGCTACACCTCGCCCAAGGGCGACGCGTCGCTGCTCGTGGACAAGAAGGAGAAGACCACCGAGACCGCGATGGCGACGGCACAGCGCTGGAAGCAGGAGTACACGACGGCCACTCCGCCGACCGGAGGAACCGCCGCGGTCGCGTCCGTGCGGGCCACCACCGAGCAGGGCCGCGACGCCGCCGTCCTCACCGTGACGTACAGCAAGGACGAGGAAGGAGCCCCCCGGCGGCTTTCCAAGACCCTCGTGGTGATCAACTCCCGGCAGGAGCGCCTCACCCTCGGTGTCGACGTCCCGGCCGGGAAGTCTGCCGAGGCCACCGCCGAGGACCTGCTGGACAAGGCCCGCTCGCAGTACCGGATCAGCGACCAGTAGGCAGGTCGCACGGCCGCCGGGGTGCCCGTCAGCCGGTGCGGTCGGTCCGGGCGCTGCGGAAGGTTCTGCGGTACGCGTCCGGCGGCACGCCCACGCTTCGGTGGAAGTGGCGGCGCAGTGTGGTGGCGGTGCCCATCCCGGTGGCCGCGGCGATCGCGTCGACCGTGTCGTCGGTGGTCTCCAGCAGCTCCTGGGCCCGCTGGACGCGCTGGGTCAGCAGCCAGCGCAGCGGGGTGGTGCCGGTGACGGCGGTGAAGTGGCGGGCCAGGCTGCGGGAGCTCATGTTCGCCCGGCGGGCCAGCTGCTCCACGGTGAGCGGCTGGTCGAGGCGCCGCATCACCCAGGACAGCAGGTCGGCCAGGGAGCGGTCGCGCGGCTCGGGCAGCGGGGTGGCGACGAACTGGGCCTGGCCGCCCGCCCGGTGGGGTGGGACGACCAGCCGGCGGGCGACCTGGTTGGCCACCGCCGAGCCGTGGTCGAGGCGGACCAGGTGCAGGCACAGGTCCATGGCGGCGGCCTTGCCGGCGGAGGTGAGCACCCGGTCGTTGTCGACGTAGAGGACGTCCGCGTCGACCCGGACGCGGGGATACCTGGACGCCAGGGCCCCGGCGTGCACCCAGTGGGTGGTGGCGCGCCGCCCGTCCAGCAGGCCGGCGGCGGCCAGGACGAACGCGCCGGTGCACAGGGACGCCACCCGGGCGCCCGCCTCGTACGCGGCGCGCACGGCGTCGACCAGTTCGGAGGGCGGGTCCTCGTCGGGGTCGGGGCAGGCCGGGACGATCACCGTGTCGGCCCGCACGAGGTGGTCGAGCCCGTGGTCCGGTTCCAGGAGGAACCGGCCGCCGACCGGGACGGTGGCCGGGCCGCAGACGCGGAAGTCGTACCAGGGGTCGGCGAGGTCCGAGCGGTCGACGCCGAAGACGTCGCAGGCGGCGGCCAGTTCGAAGTGCGGGACACCGGCCGTGACGGCCAGGGCGACGGTCCTCATGCCGGGAAGTGTACGGGTGATGACCTTGCCGCCCATCAGGTGCTGGTTCCGGACCGGCGTGGTCGCGGAAGCAGGTGCCGCAGGACCCGCGGGAGAACTCCGGGTCCATGACTGTTCGCGGGAGACGTGATGCGCACAGCGATCCTCGGCGACCGGAGGATCACGGGACTGCCGGCCGCTGTGATCGCTGATCTCGTCGCCGAGGTGCGGCTCCTGCTCGCGGACTCAACACGTTCTGCTGCAATGCGCCGAATCTCGCTTGTCCGAAAGGCCGGATGGGCAACCATGCTCGTGTCAGCTCGTCGTACTGGGTGACTCGGGGGAGTGCGCACGGTGAATCGCCGCCCATGTTTGCTGCTGGCCGGCGCATGCGCCAATGCCCAGGCGTTCGTGCTGTTCGTGTTCCCGGCCGTGATCGCGCTCGTCCCGGGCGGTTACTCCGTGATCGTGGGCGATGTCGCCGGGCGTCCCGTCGGCGGGCATCTGCGGCTGTTCGGGTTGGACTTCGACGGCTTCATGGTGAAGGACTACGGGCGGCTCGACGGGTGGGTGCCGCAACTCGTCTTCGTGGCCCTGAGCGCGGTGCTGACGTACGCGGTGTTCCGGAGCGCGCCGGGTGTCCGGCCGCGCGTCCGTACGGCCCTGCATTTGCTCGGCGCGCTGCTGCTGGCGGCGGGAGTCGCGGAGCTGCTGGGGGCGGCGCTCGATCCGGAGTGGCAGGGGGCCACGCTGGGCGACGACGAGTGGCTCGCCAGGGCCGTCAGGCACCAGGTCGCGTCCGCGGCCGCGCAGTTCGCGCTGTGCGTCGTCGTCGTGTCGCTCATCACCTGGGGGGTCGTCTGGGCGCTCCGGAACTGGCCGCCGTTCCGGGCAGTCGTGGGGACGGCGGATGCCGCAGACGCTCCTGGTGACGGTGACGAGCGGGAGCGGCAGCCGCCCCCGGCCGCCGTCGTGCCGCACCAACGGCGGAACGTGGTCATCGCGGGGCTGATCCCGGTGGTGCTGCTGGCGGTCGCCGGGGGACCGCTGCTGCGGCACCGGGCCGTGCGGGTCCGGGACCCGTCCTCCATCGTGTTCGACCCCGAACTGCTGCGCGTGTACCGGCCTCCGGGCTGGGTGGAGGAGTGGAGCGGTGTTCTCTATCCCGCGCTGCGCATGCGTCCGCTCCATAGGGAGACCACCGCCGGGTGGGCCGCGACGCTCGGGGTGTGTCTCGTCATGCTCGCCGTACTCGCGTGGGCCCTCCGCACACCGGTCCACCGCGCACTGGCCGCACAGGGGGCCGGCAGGCGTCCACCGCACCTGTTCATGGAGTGCTGGTACGCGACGGTGCTCGCGGCCGTGGTCGCCGCGTTCGTGGAGAACGCGCTCCTGGCCCGATGGGCTCCGCGCTCTACCGGCGCAGAGGTCATCCGCCCCTTCGCCGCGGCCGTCGGCGAAGCCGTCCGGTTCGGCACGGCCTGGGGATGGGCCACGGGGGCGGCGGTCGTGGTCGCGGTCCTGCTGATCACGCGCGGCGGGCGCCGCGCAGAGAAGGGTGACTGAGCGCCATGCCGAGCAACCAGAACGGCCACAACGCCGCGAACAGACCCAACACTCCCAACAACCGAACACCGGACCGCAGGACGCGGCGGGGCGAGGCGCTCACCCGGCTGAGCCTCCGCAGGAGCGGCCGGACCTCTCCGGACCGCACTGCTCCTGGCCAGGTGCCTCCAGAGCCGGACGGCGGCTCCCGACTGCGCTACCTGAGAAGCCCCGCCACCTGGCTGGCCGGCATCCTGCTGGCCGTCGCGACCGTGACCTTTCAGGACACGCTGACCGGCGCGCTGAAGGCGATCCTGCCGCTCGACCGTTTGCCGGACCGGCTCTCCCCGCAGAACGCCATCGACGTGGTCGAGGTCAGCGACGTCAAGAACACCGGCCTGTACCTGGTGCGTGGCGACGTGGACGGCGCCCTCCTCGACGCGTTCAGCCCCGGTGAGCGGTCGCGGCGACGGGACGCGGACGTCGTCGACGTCGGGCACAGCAGATGGATGATCACGCTGCAAGGCCGCGCCGAGCAGCAGGTCCGTATCACCGACATCGTCCCGGAGGTGGAGGGCGGTACGTGCGCGGCACCGCTCGCCGGCGACCTCGTGAACAACCCCGGGCAGGGAGTCTCGGACGTCATCTCGCTCACACTGGCCATCGACGAGCCGGCACCCACGCTCAAGGTTCCCAAGGACCAGGAACAGTTGACCGGGAAGAAGCCGAAGGCCGGGCCGGACGAACCGTTTTTCACCGGTCCCGGGGCTCACCACATCACACTGGACAAGAACGAGAGCGAGGCGTTCGTCGTCGAGGCGACCGCCGACCGTGGCTACTGCCGCTGGCGTTACCGCGTCCACTACCAAGTGGGCGGAAGCCCGGCGGAGATGGTACTCAGCCGACCGGGTGGAAAGCCCTTCGAGCTGACCGGTCAGCTGGCCGGGGCAAGTCGCTACCGGTCCGTCTACCACATCGGTGTGTGTTCGGGTACGAGGAAGTGGCTCAAGATTACGGGGGAGGAGTACACGCGCGCCTTGCGCAAGGACAAGGATGCGCTCTGCCCCGGAGCCAAAGACCCCAGCGGATAACTCCCGTCCCTGCTCACCGTTTCCCCCGTCTCCCTACGTCCTGACGGCGCCAGGAGGCAGGAGCAGCACGGCGGCGGACTCCTGGTGACCGGGCTGTGGTGGTGAGGGCTCCGGGAGCCGCGTGATCGTGGCGAGGGTGTCGGGGACCCGGGTGCGCGGCCACCGGTACGCGGTGTCGCGGTCGTGCCGAGCGCCACTCGTTGATGGAACGCGACGAGTACGGCCGCCTGGTAGCTCACCGTAAGCGTGTCGTACCGCACAGCGACGGCTCCACTGTCGATACACGGCTAGCGGCCGGTTTCCGGGAGGGGGGACGGGGTGGGCTGGAGCCAGGGGGCCGGGCCGGTGCCGTCCGTCCAGGCGTCGAGGCCCGGCCGGTCGACGCAGAGGATGCCGCACTGGGCGGCGTACTGCGCGGCCGGCTCGGTGAACTCGCTGGTGGTCACGACGGCGGCGACATGGGCCTCGTGCACGGCGAAGCAGGTGCCGCCGAACCGCTGGACGTCCTGGGAGCCCACCTTGTTGTCCGGTCCGTACGCCTTGCACTGGATGACGACCCGCCGCCCGTCCGGCGCGGTCGCCACCACGTCCGCGCCCAGGTCCCCCGCGCCGCCGACGACCTCGACGTCCAGGCAGCCGTCCCGTACGCACAGGTCGGCGACGGCCTGCTCGAAGGCGTCCGCGTCCAGGGCCGCGTAGTCCACGTACACCACCGGCTGCGCGGGCGCGACGGCCGCGACGCGGCGCAGGCGGGCGGCGCGGACCAGGACCGAGGCCACCACCAGGGTGCCCGCCACGGCCAGCACGGCGGCGGGGAGGTCGGCGGAGTCGCCGACGGCGGCCCGTGCCATCACGCCCGCACCGCACAGGAAGATGGCGACCAGGCCGAAGCCGAGCGCGGTCTCCCGCAGGCTGAAGCCCGCGCGGCGGGCGGGACGGTCGGTGCGTGGCCTGCGGACGGGTATCGCCATCAGCGGGCTCCCTTCTCGTCTCTCGTACGCGGACGATCTTGCTCTGCCCGTATGCCCCGTCCGGGCGCTTCCGCACCCGCGTCCGGTTCGGGGACTGGTGTGCGGGGGCGCGGCGGATGCGTGGGGTTTCGGATCGGGGGCAGACGACGGTCATTCCGGTAAGAGAGGCAGGACGATGGTGCGCAGTGTGGGTGTCGAGGAGGAGCTCCTTCTGGTGGACAGCCGGAGCGGGGAACCGAGGGCCTTGTCGACGGCCGTACTGGCGGCCGCGGCGCGGGACCCCCGGAGCGACGAGGAGGTGTTCGAGAGCGAACTCCAGCGGCAGCAGTTGGAGTTCGCCACGAGCCCGCAGACCGTGATGGGCGAACTCGGGGACGAGATCCGTCGGTGCCGGGCGGAGGCCGCACGGCTCGCCGAGGGGCTGGACGCGTCGGTCGCCGCGCTGGCGACCTCGCCGCTGCCCGTCTCCCCCACCATCGGCACCGGTGAGCGCCACCAGTGGCTCAAGGAGCACTTCGGTCTCACCGCCCAGGAGCAGCTGACGTCCGGCTGCCACGTGCACGTGTCGGTGGAGTCGGACGAGGAGGGCGTCGCCGTCCTGGACCGCATCCGGCCGTGGCTGCCGGTGCTGCTGGCCATGAGCACCAATTCGCCGTTCTGGCAGGGTGAGGAGAGCGGGTACGCCAGTTACCGCAACCGGGTGTGGGGACGCTGGCCGTCGGCCGGCCCGGTGGAGATCTTCGGCTCCGCCGACCGCTACCACGAGCAGGTCGCCGACATGGTGGCGAGCGGGGTGCTGCGGGACGAGGGCATGATCTACTTCGACGCCCGGCTGTCCGCGTCGTACCCGACGGTGGAGATCCGGGTGGCGGACGTCTGTCTCGACGCGTCGACGACGGTGCTGCTGGCGACGCTGGCGCGCGCGCTGGTGGAGACGGCCGCGCGGCAGTGGCGGGACGGCGAGCCGCCCGCGCGGCACGGCGTGGCGCTGCTGCGGCTGGCCGCCTGGCGGGCGGCCCGGTCGGGGCTGGAGGACGAGCTGATCCATCCGGTGACCATGCGGCCCGCCCCGGCCGAGGCGGTGGTACGGGCGCTGTTCGACCACGTCAGGGACGCGCTGGACGACAGCGGTGATCTGCTGCCCGCGCAGGAAGCGCTCGCCGGACTGCTGAAGACGGGCACCGGCTCGCGGATCCAGCGGGACCTGCTGCGGCGGACGGGGAGCCTGCGCGAGGTGGTCGCCGAGTGCGTCCGCCTCACCCGGGGCTGACGGTCCGGGCGAGGGCGGGGCGGGCGGAGCCGACGGGAAGGGTCCTCCGGACGCGCTGTTGACAGCACGGGTGCCCCGGTGGGTGCATGGCCCGACGCGCTGTCACTTCGGTCCCTGGGAGGCACGTTGCTCTTCCGCACCCGCCTGAGAAGACATCTGGTACCGGCCGCCGTCGCGCTCGCGACGGTGGCCGGTACCGCGAGTCCCGTCGTACCGCACGAGCATCCCGGTCCGTCCGCCGGCGGTCTGTCGGCCGTGATCCGCTACACCGAGTACGGCATCCCGCACATCGTGGCCGAGGACTACGCGGATCTCGGCTTCGGTACGGGGTGGGCGCAGGCCGCCGACCAGGTGTGCGTGCTCGCGGACGGCTTCGTCACCGTGCGCGGTGAGCGTTCCCGTCACTTCGGGCCGGCCGGCGCCACCGACAGGGCCCTGTCGTCCGCGTCGAACAACCTCTCCAGCGACCTGTACTTCCGGGGCGTACGTGACGCGCGCACCGTGGAGCGCCTGCTCGCCCACCCCGCGCCGGCCGGGCCGAGCCGCGAGGCCAGGGAGCTGATGCGCGGCTGGGCGGCCGGGTACAACGCCTGGCTGGCCCGGAACCGCGTCACGGACCCGGCGTGCGCGGGCGCCGAGTGGGTCCGTCCGGTGACGGCTCTGGACGTCGCCCGGCGCGGCTTCGCCCTGGCGGTGCTGGGTGGGCAGGGTCGCGCCGTGGACGGCATCACGGCCGCGCGGCCACCGGGCGGCGGCCCCTCGGTGACACCCGTGGCCGGCCCGCCGCCCACCGGTCCGGCGCCCCACGCCCCTGCTCCGGCGCCCGTCGACCCGGTCCGTACCGCGCGGGCGGCCCGGGACCTGTTCGCCGCCGACAGCGCCGACATGGGGTCCAACGCCGTCGCGTTCGGCGGGGGAACGACCGCCAACGGCCGCGGCCTGCTGCTGGGCAACCCGCACTACCCCTGGCACGGCGCCCGGCGCTTCTGGCAGTCGCAGCAGACCATTCCGGGGAAGCTGAACGTCTCGGGCGGATCACTGCTCGGCGGGACGGCCGTCACCATCGGCTTCACCGACAGGGTGGCGTGGAGCCACACGGTCGCCACGGGCGTCACGCTCAACCTCCACCAGCTGGCGCTGGACCCGGCCGACCCGACCGCCTACCTGGTGGACGGCCGCCCGGAGCGGATGACGAGGCGGTCGGTCACCGTGCCGGTCAAGGGCGGCGAGCCGGTGACCCGGACGCAGTGGTGGACCCGGTACGGGCCGGTCGTCACCTCGCTCGGCGCGTCGCTGCCGCTGCCGTGGTCGGCGACGGCGGCGTACGCGCTGCACGATCCCAACGCGGCGAACCTGAGGGCCACGGACACCGCGCTCGGCTTCGCCGGCGCGCGCTCGACCCGCGACCTGCTGGGCGCGCTGCGCCGCACCCAGGGCCTGCCGTGGGTGAACACGATCGCCGCGGACGCGGACGGCCACACGCTGTTCAGCCAGTCCCAGGTGCTGCCCCGCATCACCGACGACCTGGCGCGGCGCTGCTCCACGCCGCTGGGCAGGGTGACGTATCCGGCGTCGGGCGTCGCCGTACTGGACGGATCACGGGCGGAGTGCGGCCTGGGGACGGACCCGGACGCGGTGCAGCCGGGCATCTTCGGGCCGGCGCGGATGCCGGTGCTCCGGGACGCTCCGTACGCCGTCAACTCCAACGACAGCGCGTGGCTGGCCAACGCCGAGCGGCCGCTGACCGGCTACGAGCGGGTGTTCGGGACGATCGCGACGCCGCGGACGCTGCGGACCCGCGGCGGCCTGGAGGACGTGGCGGCGATGGCGGCCAGGGGCCGGCTGACGGTGGCCGACCTGCGACGGCAGCAGTTCGCCAACCGGGTGCCTGCCGGTGACCTGGCGGCGGCCGGCACGGCGGAGGCGTGCTCGGCCGTGCTGCCGGACGACACCGCGGCGTGCGACGTGATCCGGCACTGGGACCGCACCATGGACACCGGCAGCCGGGGTGCGCTGCTCTTCGACCGCTTCTGGCGGAGGCTCACGGCGGCCGTGCCCGCCACCGCCCTGTGGCGGGTGCCGTTCTCGGCGACCGACCCGGTGCGTACCCCGCACACCCTCGACACCTCCTCCCTCGCCTTCGCGAAGGCCCTGCGGGACGCCGTCACCGAGCTGCGCGCGGCCGGGACGCCGCTGGACGCGCCGCTCGGTGCCCACCAGTTCGTGGTACGCGGCGGGAAGCGCCTCCCGGTGCCGGGCGGTACCGAGGCGCTCGGCGTCTGGAACAAGATCGAACCGGTGTGGGACGCGGCGGCCGGGCGCTACACGGAGGTGGTGCACGGGACGAGCCACGTCCAGGCGATCGGCTGGGACGGCGGCCGGTGCCCGGTGGCGCGGACCCTGCTGGCGTACTCCCAGTCGTCCGACCCCACCTCGGCGCACTCCGGCGACCAGACGGCGCTGTTCTCCGGCGAGCGGTGGGTACGGGCGCGCCACTGCGAACGGGACATCATGGCCGATCCGACGCTCCGGGTGGTCCGCGTCAAGGGCTGAACGAGAGGAACACGAAGGCGGCGAACAGCACCAGGTGCACGCCGCCCTGGAGGAGGGTGGCTCGTCCGGGCACCACGGTCAGGGCGCTCACCGCCGCGGTGAGCGTCAGCAGCGCCAGGTGCAGCGGTCCCAGACCGAGGACCAGGGGCCCGGACAGCCAGACCGAGGCGAACGCGATCGCCGGGATGGTCAGGCCGATGCTGGCGATGGCGGACCCGTAGGCCAGGTTGAGGCTGGTCTGCACGCGGTCGCGGCGGGCGGCCCGCACCGCCGCCAGCGTCTCGGGCAGCAGCACCATGAGGGCGATGACGACACCGACGACCGCCTTGGGCAGGCCGGCGGACTCGACACCGTCCTCGATGGCCGGCGATGCCAGTTTGGCGTTGCCGACCACGGCGACGAGGGCGAGCACCAGCAGCCCCAGGCTGCACCACGTCTCCCGGAGGGTGGGGGGCGGGGCGTGCTCGTCGTCCCCGGGGGTGGCGCCGTCCCGGGCGACGGGCAGGAAGTAGTCGCGGTGGCGGACCGTCTGCACGGCGACGAAGATCCCGTACAGGCAGAGCGAGGCGACGGCGGCGAAGGTCAGCTGCACTCCGGTGAACTCGGGACCCGGCTGGCCGGTGGTGAAGCTCGGCAGCACAAGCGTCATGGCCGCGAGGGTGATCACGGTGGCGAGCGCGCCGCCCGAGCCCTCGGCGTTGAAGACCGCGACGCGCCTGCGGAGGGCGGCGACGAGCAGGGACAGGCCCACGATGCCATTGGTGGTGATCATGAAGGCGGCGAAGACGGTGTCCCGGGCGTAGGTGGACGCCTTGTCGCCGCCGTCGGCCATCAGCATCACGATGAGGCCGACCTCGATGACGGTCACGGCGACGGCGAGGACGAGCGACCCGAACGGCTCGCCGACGCGGTGGGCGACGACCTCGGCGTGGTGCACGGCCGACAGGACGGAGCCGATCAGGCAGATCCCGACGACGGCGACGGCCGGACCGGGCAGGTCCCGCCCCCATCCGGCGGCCAGGACCAGCACGGCGACCACCGGCGCCCAGGTGGTCCACCGGCGGGTGAGCCGCGCCCCGCCGGGCTCGGTGCCCCGGCCGCCCGTGCCGGTGTCCGTGTCGGTGCCCGCGCCCGTGCCGGTACTCATGCCGCCACGCTGCCAGAGCGGTCCCGGCGCCGCGCGGCAGGAAGGCCCAACCGGGGACGGCCCCGCCCCGTCCGTGCCGGTGCGCGGCCCACGTGGGGGGGACCGCCGGGGGCGGCGGTACGCCGCCGAGAAGCGCGGGACGCGGGACGGCCGGGGCGAGCGTCGGTCCCGCCGGCGTGGGCGGTGCTGCGCGCGGGCGGCGTCGCGGCGGAGGAGTCCGGGGCGGTGCGGCGCGCGGGCGGTGGGGGGCCGCGGCGGAACGGCCGATCCGGAGCAGTTCTGACGGTTCGTCAGATTCTTTGTGGGCGGCCGGTTCTTGACGCCACGGGACCTCGGTAAGAAAGTTTCACCTGGTGCGCGTGGTGTCGAAGAATTCTTTCAGAACGGTGCAGGAGAGTTCAGGAGCGTCCGGTTCGCGGAGCCGTCGACGGGCCGTCGACGAGCTTCCTGCGCAGCGTCCGAGCGGGCGCCGCGGGGAGGGGGAGCGTGGTGGGACTGACGGAGGGGATGAGCCGTCGCCGGTTCGGCGGCGGGATGCTGACCCTGGGAGGTGCGCTGGTGATCGGTTCTGTTCCAGGGGCCGCGGCGGCTGCCGTCGGCAGTACGGCGGGCGGGGGCAGGCCGACCCTGCGGTTGGGCTCTCCGGAGCGGGCGGGGCTGCTGCCCGAGTACTTGGACCGGCTGGTGGCCGACGCCGAGCGGTTCCTGGACCCCTCCCCCAAGCACCCGTGGTTCGCCGGGGCGGTGCTGCTCGCGGGCCGCGGGGCGACGGTGGCACTGCACCGGGCGATCGGGCACGCGGTGCGCTACGCGGCATACGACGAGAAGACCGACACGGGGGTGGAGCTGCCGCCGGAGCGGCGCATCGCGATGGCCGACGACACTGTGTTCGACCTGGCGTCGGTCTCGAAGCTGTTCACCTCGATCCTGGCCGTGCAGCAGATCGAGCGGGGGGCGCTGGAGCTGGAGGAGAGGGTCACGGCGTATCTGCCGGAGTTCGGGGGCGGTGGCAAGCAGGACGTCACGGTCCGCCAGCTGCTCACGCACACCTCCGGTTTCCGCGCGTGGATCCCGCTGTACAAGGAGCCGACACGGGAGGGGAAGCTGCGGCTGCTGTGGCAGGAGACGCCGGCGAGCCCACCCGGCACCCGTTATCTGTACTCCGACCTCAATCTGATCTCGCTCCAGCTGATCCTGGAGGAGATCACCGGTCACTCTCTGGACGCCCTGCTCCGGAACGAGATCACCGCTCCGCTCGGGATGCACCGCACGCGGTTCAACCCTCCCTCCTCGTGGAGACCGAAGATCGCCGCCACCGAGGACGCCCGGCCCCCCTGGTCGGGTCTGGACCGCGGCCTGGTGTGGGGCGAGGTCCACGACGAGAACGCGTACGGCTTCGGCGGCGTCGCCGGCCACGCCGGGGTCTTCTCCTGCGCCTGGGACCTCGCCGTCCTCGCCCGTACGCTGCTCAACGGCGGTGTCTACGGGCACGCCCGCATTCTGGAACCGAAGTCGGTGCGGCTGATGTTCACCGACTTCAACACCGCCTTCCCGGGCGACGAGCACGGGCTGGGCTTCGAGCTCTACCAGCACTGGTACATGGGTGCCATGGCCACCCCGCACACCGCCGGCCACACCGGGTTCACCGGCACCAGCCTGGTGATCGACCCCACCACCGACTCCTTCCTGGTGGTCCTCGGCAACTCGGTCCATCCGGTGCGCGGTTGGCGCTCCGGCTCCGCGCCGCGCGTGGCCGCCGCCAACAACCTGGCCCGCGCCGTCCCCGTGCGCCCGTCACGGGGCCGCACCGCCTGGTACGCGGGCATGGAGTCGGGTGCGGCGGCCACGCTCACCCTGCCCGACCTGACCCCCGCCTCGCCGCGCCCGCGGCTGCGGTGCTCGGTCTGGTGGGACACCGAGCCGGTCGCGGACGGCCTGTTCCTGGAGGCGTCCGGTGACGCGGGCGCGACGTGGCAACCGGTGCCGTTCGTGACCGTGCGTCCCGGGGACGCTCCCCGGTCGCACCCGGCCGGGTCGGTGAGCGGGTGGTCGGGCCGGGCGTGGCACCGGCTGGAGGCCGATCTCTCCGCCTGGCGGCGCACCCCGGTCCGGCTGCGCTGGCGATACGCGACCGACCGGCTCTACGTGGGTCGGGGGGTGTACGTGGACGGCATCCGGGTGCAGGACGGCTCGCGGACCCTGTTCGACGAGACCCGGCCCGCGGACGGATCCCGTATCAAGGCGCACGGGTGGGCCGCCTCGGCCGACTGACGGGGTGGGAGCGGGTGCCAAAGATGCGGGTTGCACCCGGGCGGGCGAAACTGGGGGCGGGGGTCACTCGGCGAGGAGGATGTCCCTATGTCCGTGATGGACAAGCTCAAGCAGATGCTCAAGGGTCACGAGGACAAGGCCGGCCAGGGAATCGACCGGGGCGGTGACATGGTCGACAGGAAGACCCAGGGCAAGCACAGCGGTCAGGTCGACACCGCGCAGGACCGGCTGAAGGACCGGTTCGGCGGCGACCCCGGCCAGGACCCGCCGACCCGGACCTGACTTACCCGCATCCCGTCCGTCCCCGGCTGCCGCGTTCCCGTGGCCACCGGGGACGAGCCGTGTCCGGGTACGGGCGGACTCCCGGGCAGGACTTGCCGGCCGGGTCGCCGGGACGGGCCGGGACGGGCCGGGATTCGCCGGGACGGGCCGGGACGGGCCGGGATTCGCCGGGACGGGCCGGGACGGGCCGGGATTCGCCGGGACGGGGGCCCTCCACCACCCGCCCGCGCGACTCGACGTGCGGTGGAGCCGAGGCTGATGAACAGTCGTGTCGAGTCCCCAACTCGAAGGAGAAGCTCATGCTTCGGCGCATCTCGCTCGTTCTGGCCGGTCTGCTCGCGGTCGGTTTCATGGCCGCGGCCCCCGCCGCCGCCCACGGCTCGGACGTGGAAGGCTGCTGGGGGTCCGGCGGTCATGTGAAGGCCGGTGACGTCAAGGTCAAGCACTTCGACGCCACCTGCTGGGACGTCGGCTGACCTCACGAGCGACACACCGATGGGCGCCCTCGTGGCGCCCATCCGTGTGTCCGGATGACGAGGCGCCAGGACCTCAGCGGCCCAGCACCGCCATGGCCGCGTTGTGGCCGGGGATGCCGCTGACGCCGCCGCCCCGCACCGCGCCGGCCCCGCAGAGCCATACGTTGGCGTGGGCGGTCTCCACGCCCCACCGGCCGGTGGCGTCGGTGGCGTACGGCCAGGCGAGGTCGCCGTGGAAGATGTGGCCGCCCGGCAGCAGCAGGTCCCGCTCCAGGTCGAGCGGGGTCCTGGCCTCGATGCACGGGCGCCCGTCCGCGTCGTCGGCGAGGCAGTCGGCGAGCGGTTCGTCCAGCTGGGCGTCGAGTTGGGCGACGGTGGCCGCGAGGAGCGCGGCGCGGGCGGCGTCGTTGTCGGAGGTGAAGAGCCGCGCCGGGGCGTGCAGGCCGAAGAGCGTGAGGGTCTGGTAGCCGCGGGCCGCCGGGCCGGGACCGAGGATCGACGGGTCGCTCAGCGAGTGGCAGTAGATCTCGGAGGGCGGCGCGCTCGGCGGCCGGCCGGCCGCCGCCTCGCGGTACGCGGTCGCCAACTGCGCGTACCCCTCGGCCACGTGGAACGTCCCGGCGAACGCGTCGCGCGGGTCGACGGAACGGTCCCGCAGCCGGGGCAGCCGCTTCAGCAGCATGTTGACCTTCAGCTGGGCGCCCTCGGCGGGCGGTGGGGCGGGCTCGCCCAGCAGGGCGGCGAGAACGTGCGGCGAGGTGCCGGCCAGGACGTGCCGGGCGGCGACCGTGCCTTCCCCGTCCGCCGTGCGGAAGGCGACCTCGGCGTCCCGGCCGTCGGTCCGGATCCGGACCGCTTCGTGGCCGGTGCGGAGGTCGGCGCCGGCCGAGCGCGCCGCGTCCACCAGGGCGCCGGTGAGGGCGCCCATGCCGCCGACCGGGACGTTCCACTCCCCCGTCCCGCCGCCGATCACGTGGTACAGGAAGCAGCGGTTCTGTACCAGGGACGGATCGTGCGCGTCGGCGAACGTGCCGATCAGGGCGTCGGTGAGCACCACCCCGCGTACCAGGTCGTCGCGGAAGGACTCCTCGATCGCGACGCCGACGGGCTCCTCGAAGAGCGTCCGCCAGGCGCCGTCGTCCGCGACGCGGGCCCGCAGCTCGGCGCGGGTGGGCAGCGGTGCGGTGAGGGTGGGGAAGACCCGCTCGGCGACGCGGCCGGTCATGGCGTGGAACCGCTGCCAGGCCGTGTACTCGGCGTCCGAGCCCGTGAGCGCGGCGAACGACTCCCGCGTGCCCTCGCCGCCCACCAGCAGGCCGGTGGCCCGGCCCCGGCGCTCCACCGGGGTGTACGAGGAGACGGTGCGCCGGGCGACGGCGAACCGCAGGCCCAGATCCCGCACGATCTTCGACGGCAGCAGGGACACCAGGTAGGAGTAGCGGGACAGCCGCGCGTCCACTCCGGGGAAGGGCCGGGTGGAGACGGCGGCCCCGCCGGTGCCGGGCAGACGTTCGAGGACCAGGACGGAGCGTCCGGCGCGGGCGAGGTAGGCGGCGGCGACCAGTCCGTTGTGGCCGCCGCCGACGATGACGGCGTCGTACGAGCGCTGTACGGTCATGGCCCTTCGTAGCACGCGTCCGCGCCGGTCCTCCAGGCCCCGCCGCCCCCGCCGCCCCCGCCGCCCCCGCCGCCCCCGCCGCGCAGTCCGGTGACCCGGCGGTACAGCTCGACCGCCTCGGTGTGCCGTCCCAGCTGCTGGAGGCAGTGCGCCTCGTCGTCGCGGCTGGCCAGGGCGTCCGGGTGGGTGGCGCCGAGCACCCGGTCCCGGGCCGCGGCGACGTGCCGGTACACGGAGAGCGCCTCCGTCCAGCGGCCGAGCCAGCCGAGTCCCACGGCGACCTCCCGGTAGCTGACCAGGGTGTCGGGGTGGTCGGGGCCCAGCACCCGTTCGCGGAGCGCGCGCACGTCCCGCGCCTCGGCGAGGGCCTCCTGCCAGCGGCCGAGCCGGCCGAGGTTGACGCCCAGGCCGTGCCGGGCGCGCAGCGTCTCCGGGTGGTCGGCGCCCTGCACCCGGGTGCGCGCGCCGACGAGCTCGCGGTACAGCTCCAGCGCCTCCTGGCCGCGGCCGAGCCGGCCGAGGCCTATGCCCTCCTCGTGGCGGGCTGCGAGGGTGTCGGGGTGGTCCGGGCCGAGGGCGCGGGCGCGGGCCGACGCGACCTCCCGGTAGGTGCGCAGCGCCTCGGTCCAGCGGCCCAGCTGCCCGAGGGCGTACGCCACCTCGTACCGCGTGACCAGCGTGTCGGGGTGTTCCGGCCCCAGCAGGCGGGCACGGGCGGCGGCCACGTCGCACGCCGTCCGGTACGCCTCCTCCAGGCGCCCGAGCCTGCCGAGGTTGAACGCCAGGTTGTGGCCGCAGCGCAACGTGTCGGGGTGGTCGGCGCCCTTGGTGCGGGTCCGGGCGTCGAGAACGGCGGTGTACGCCTGGTGCGCCTCAAAGTGGCGCCCGAGCCGGCCCAGCACGTACGCCGTCTCCTGACGGGCGGCGAGGGTGTCGGGGTGGTCGTGGCCGAGTACCCGGGCGCGGCCCTCGGCGGCGCGGTCCAGCTCACGCAGGGCGTCGGCGTCCCGGCCGGTCCGGCTGAGCGCGAGCCCGGCCTCGTACCGGCTGGTGAGCGTGTCCGGGTGGTCGGGACCCAGGGCGTGCTCCCGCCCGGCGGCGACCGCGCGGTGCACCTCCGCCGCCTCCTCCCAGCGGCCCGGACCCGCGAGGCTGGGCGCCGCGCTGTGCCGGCCCGCGAGGTGGGCGGGCACCCGGGGCGGTGGCGCGGGGTCCACCGCGTGCCCGGGCAGCGGCCGGTCGGCGCCGCACGGGCCGGTGGGGGCGGCGGGGGTGGTGGTCCACTCCCCGGTGAGGCCCGCCGCGGGGCCGGGGGGCGCGGTGATGGGCGGCACGGCGGCGCCGACCGCCTTGTGGCCGGTCGTCATGCCCCGGGTCCAGGACGGCAGGTGGGGGGCGGGGGCGAGCGGGAAGGGGGCGTGGAGCACCGCGGCCGGGGCCGGACGGGCGCCGGTGATGCGGCGGCGGAGGTCGGCGGCGTCGGTGGGGCGGCCGTCGGGCGTCTTGGCGAGCAGGTCGAGGACGGCGCGCTCGAAGGACTCGGGGAGCTCCGCCCGGCGGTTGCGCAGGGGCTCGGGCGGGGTGTCGCGGTGGCCCACGAGGATCGCCCAGGGGTCGTCCAGGTCGAAGGGCGGGGCGCCGGTGGCGATCTCGTACAGGACGCAGCCCAGCGAGTAGAGGTCGCTGCGGTGGTCGACGTGGTCGCCGCTGATCTGCTCGGGCGACATGTAGTGCGGGGTGCCCATGGCGATGCCGGTTCCGGTGAGGCGGGCGGTGAAGCCGATGTCGGCGCCGAGGCGGGCGATCCCGAAGTCGCAGATCTTCACCGTGCCGTCGCCCAGCCGCATGATGTTGGCGGGCTTGAGGTCCCGGTGCACGATGCCCTGCCGGTGGGTGTGGGCGAGGGCGTCGGCGACCTGTTCGGCGATGTCGACGACGTCGTGGACGGGCAGCGGGTGCTGGGCGTTGTCCGCCAGGAGCTGGCTCAGATTGCGGCCCTCGAGGAGTTCCATGACCAGGTAGAGCTGTCCGTCGGACTCCCCGAAGTCATGGACGACGGTGATCCCGCGGTGCTGGAGCGCGGCGGCGACACGTGCCTCGCGGCGGAACCGCTCGCGCAGCACGGTGACGACGTCGCGGTCGTGCTGCGGTCCCAGTGGCTTGAGGCGCTTGACCGCCACGCGGCGGCCGAGCGATTCGTCCGTGGCACGCCACACCTCGCCCATACCGCCGCGTCCGATCAACTCCTCCAGCCGGTACCGCCCCTGGAGCAGCCTGGTGTCCCCCATCGCGTGCCATCGCCCCCGTCGAGTTCCCGGCGATCCGCCCGTCGCCCCCGCTACGCCCTCCCCGGCCCGTCCAGTATGGCGGCCCGGTTGCGGAGTTTGTACGGGGCCGGGCGGGTGTCGGGTTCCAGTCCGGCCACGGCTTCGGCGATGTGCCGTGGCGGGAGTTACCGGCCGATACGGGAGGGAACACAGCGCAGCGGGTCGCCGGTCGCGGGCAGGCGGCGGGGGTGACGGTGCGGGGCTCGGCGCGCTCCTGCCGTACAGGGCGGGGGCGCACGGCGGGAGGGAGTGGTGCGAGGTCCGCCGACGTCGGCTGATCCGCGGTGGTCGTGCCTCGGCCTCCCTTCAGAGTGCGATCACGACGGCCATGGCGGCGAACAGCGCCGCCACGAGCACCAAGACCAGCAGGATCAGCACCATCGGTGCCTTGGCCCAGCCGGTGGTGGGGTTGTGCGTCTCCCTCGGCCCGGCCCCGGGCATGCTCGACTCCGCGGGCGGCGTCTCGCCGGGCGGGACGCCGCCACCGGCGTCGAGCCCCGGGGTGCTGTCCGGATCGGGATCCGGGCTCGGGCCGGGGTTGCGGTTCGGGTGGCTCATGCGGTACGGGTGCGCAGGCCGGAGCCTTTCAATCCTCCCCGCGGGTGCGGCGCCGGTGACTGGTGTCGCACCAGGGGTAGCGGCGGCTGCGGCGGCAGGTGCACACCGCGACCATGAAGCGGTCCGAGGACGCCGTCGTCCCGTCCGGCAACCGGACCTCGACGGGCCCCTCCATCAGAAGGGGCCCCTCCGGATCGATCACCACCCGTTCGGCGGCGCGTCGGGCATTGTGGTCAGCTTCGCTGGGCACGGATCACCACCAGGTCTTCCTTGCGCTCTTCCGGGCCTATCAGCCCCTGCCGCTCCAGCCACTCCGCGTGCCGGGCCATCACCGGCCCGAACGGGATGGTGGTGCGCAGTTCGACCCGCGCCGACAGGCCCCCGTCGCGCAGCCTGTCCAGGGTGGCGTCCACACCGGACAGCGCGGACTGCACCAGCAACAGGACACCCGATTCCCGCAGCAGGTCCGGCGCCCGCGCACACAGCCGGTCGATGACCTGACGCCCGTCCGCCCCGGCGTTCCAGGTGCGGTCGGCCCCGCGCGCGGGGCGCGGGGACAGGACGTACGGAGGGTTCGACAGGATCAGGTCGAAGCGCCGGTCGCCGACGGGGCCGGTCAGGTCGCCGTGCCGGACGACGACCGGCAGCCCGCGGCGCCAGGCGTTGTATCGCGCGGCGAGTACGGCCCGCCAGGAGATGTCGACGGCGGTGACCCGTGCCGCTCCGCACTCGGCGGCGAGCAGCGCCAGGGCGCCGGTTCCGGTTCCGACGTCGAGCACCTCGACCCGGGGTTGTTCGCACAAGGTCCGCAGTTCGCTGCGCGCGGCCTGGGCGAGCAGTTCCGTGTCCTCCTGGGGCGCGTACACACCGCGCGGTCTGAGTAGACGCATGCACAGCGGGTACCTCGGACTTCCCCGGCGAAACGCTGGTGATCTGCGTGTGAGGAGTGAGCGATGAGCTTTGAGTCCGGTTCCGGATCCGGTTCGCTGTGGATGGAGTACGCGCCCGGGCCGGCCCGCCCGGCCGTGGACGGTCCCGTCGAGACGGAGGTGGCCGTGGTGGGCGGCGGGATCGCCGGGCTCTGCACGGCCTGGGAGCTGGCCCGCGCCGGGCACCAGGTGGTGCTGCTGGAGGCGGACCGCGTCGCGTCGGGCGTGACCGGCCACACCACGGCGAAGCTCTCCGCCCTGCACGGCACGGTGTACGCCGACATCGCCAGGATCCACGGCCGGCGGGCCGCCCGGCTGTACGCCCATTCCCAGCAGATCGCCATCGACAAGGTGGCGGAGGTGAGCGAGGAGCTGGGCATCGACTGCGACCTGGAACGGCTGCCCGCGTACACGTACACCGTCGATCCCGGCAAGGCCGACCAGCTGCGCGAGGAGGCGGAGGCGGCCCGCGAGGCGGGTCTGGACGCCTCGTACGAGACCGATGTGCCGCTGCCGTTCCCGGTCGTGGGCGCGGTCAGGGTGGAGAACCAGGCGCAGTTCCACCCGCGCAAGTACCTGCTGGCGCTCGCGGCCGACCTGGAGGTGCTCGGCGGGCGGATCTTCGAGCGGACTCGGGTGACGGGGCTGCGCGAGGGCTCGCCGTCCGAGCTGACCACGAGCGCCGGGCACACGGTCAAGGCCCGCGAGGTCGTGGTCGCCACCCACTACCCGGTGTTCGACCGGGCGCTGCTGTTCACCCGGCTGGAGCCCAAGCGCGAGCTGGTGGTGGCCGGACCGGTACCGGCCGGGCAGGACCCGGGCGGCATGTTCCTGACCTCGGACGACAACACGCGCTCGGTCAGGACGGCGCCGCTGGGCGAGGACGGGCGGCGGATGCTGATCGTCACGGGCGAGAAGTTCACCCCCGGCGCCGTCGGCGAGGGCGAGGTCGGCGAGCACTACGCGAAGCTGTCGTCCTGGGCGCGCGAGCACTTCGACGGCGTCGAGCTCACGCACCGCTGGGCGACGCAGGACAACGTCACCACGGACCACGTGCCGTACGTGGGCCGGCTGCACGCCGGGTCCCGGCACGTGTACGTGGCCACCGGGTTCGCCGGCTGGGGCATGAGCAACGGTGTGATGGCCGGTGACCTGATCGCGTCCCGCATCCGGGGCCGCGAGCCCGCGTGGACGAGCCTGTACGACCCGGTACGGCTCCACCCGGTGCGCGAGGCGCCCGCGATGCTGCGGCTCCAGGCCCAGGTGGCCAAGCACTTCATCGGGGACCGGGTGCCGGGCGCGCACGCCGACTCGACCGACGACATCCCGCGCGGCGGCGGTGCGGTCGTACGGGTCGGGGGGCGGCGGCTGGCGGTGCACCGCGACGAGGCGGGTTCGCTGCACGCGGTGTCGGCGCGCTGCACCCACCTGGGGTGCGTCGTCCACTTCAACGACGAGGAGTGCGCCTGGGAGTGCCCGTGCCACGGTTCGCGGTTCGACGTGGACGGCAAGGTGGTGCAGGGCCCGGCGGTGCGGCCGCTGGAGCAGATGGACGTCGAGGAGGGCGAATGACGGCGACCGCTCCCCGGTCGAGGACAGCCCTGCCGGGTGCACCGCGGCCCGGTGGCTCGGCGTCCGGTGCCTCCGCGCCCGGTGCTCCCCTGCCGGAGGAGCGGGGCCCGCTGTCGGCCGCCGTCCTGCGGGTCCTGCGGGGCGAGGCGGCACCCGACGTGACCGTGTCCGGTGCCGATCCGCTGGGTGAGGACCTCCAGCTGGCGCTGTACCTGTCGTACGAACCCCACTACCGCGCCCTGGAGGGCGTCGCCGACGAGCGGGAGTGGGACCCCGCGCTGCTCGCGCTGCGCCGGCCCATGGAGCAGGCGTTCCTGGAGGCCCTGCGCGAGGCGGTGCCGGGCGACGCCGACGTGGCGGCGGCGCTGGAGCCCCTGCTGGTCGAGCCGGTCGACGGGCACGGGGTGTCGCACCGGCTGATGGGGGACGGCGGTTCCTGGGAGCTGATGCGGGAGTACCTCGCGCACCGCTCGCTGTACCAGCTCAAGGAGTCAGACCCGCAGGCCTGGCTCATCCCCCGCCTGGAGGGGCAGGCGAAGGCCTCGCTGGTGGCGGTGGCCTACGACGAGTTCGGCGCGGGACGCGGCGAACGGGTGCACGCCAAGCTGTTCGCCGACCTCATGGAGGGCGCCGGGCTGGACGCCTCGTACGGCCGCTACCTGGACCTCGCCCCGGCGACCACCCTCGCCACGGTGAACGTGATGTCGCTGTTCGGGCTGCACCGCTCCCTGCGGGGCGCGGCCGCGGGGAACTTCGCGGTGCTGGAGATCACCTCGCCCCCGGGCGCCCGGCGGATGGCCAAGGCGCTGGAGCGGCTGGGGGCCGAGGAGCGGTGCGTGCGGTTCTTCACCGAGCACGTCGAGGCGGACGCCGTCCACGAGCAGGTGATGCGCCGGGACGTCCTGGGCGACCTGCTGGACCGCGAGCCGGGGCTGGCGGCGGACGTGGCGTTCGGCATCCGGGCGACGGTGTGGCTGGACGAGCGCTGGGAGGACCGGGTGCTCGCCTCCTGGGACGAGGGCCGCTCCTCACTGCGGGGCCCGCTGACCCCGGTGGCCGGGGCGCCTTCGGAGTCGCCGGCGACATGACCCACGCGGCGGGGCCCGCCCCCGGGCGGGGGCGGGCCCCCGCCGTGCCCGGGCGCGGGCCCGTGAGTGGCAGGCCCCATGGCTCTCCGTCTCGGGGGCCGTCTTTCCGGGCGCCGGGCAGGCCCGCGGGCCACGCGGCGCCCGGCGGGCGGTCGCGTGGCCCGTGCCCTGGGGGTCGCCGGGTCAGGGAAGCAGTTCGTCGAGGGCGGCCTTGCCCTTCTCGGCCAGCCTGCGCTCCGCCCAGGCCAGGTTCTTCGGGTTGACGTCACGTCCTGAAGCGAGCACCAGGTCCTCCGCGTTGAATTCGCCTTCGGCGCCGCTGTGCAGAAGCCTGTCGGGCGTGACGCCCTCTCGCTGGGAGGTCGAATCGGGCTCAGCGTTCATGCCGCCTCCTTGTTCGTCCTGCAGACATTGTCGTCGCCGGGTACCCGGATCGCATCCTCTGCACCGACCGGGTGGTGGCGGTCCGGGCGCGGTGCACGGCGGGACCGTTCGCGCCGGGCAGAGCCGCGATCACGTGCGGTGACGAGGCGCTCGCCGGGACGCCGTCACGTGCCCGGTACGCGGCGTACGGTTCCGGAGGGGCGGCTGCACCACGCGGGCCCCGCGCCCCGGTGCGCTCGCCCCGCCGTGCCCCGGGGCACGGGCTCGCCGGGGCTTCGAGGGCGGCCGCCAGGGGCCGGGGCCGTCAGCGTACGAGGGAAGCGGCCTCCCGCACGGTCAGGTCGTGGCCCTCGGCGTGGGCGCGGGCGTACGCCTCGTGGTCGAGGACGGCGCGCAGTTCCGCCTCTGCGCGCAGCCGGATCTCCTGCGCCGCGTCGGCGGAGAACTGGCGGAAGCCCGTCACACCGGGGCCGTCGGCGTGCCGGTCGTACGCGCCGAGCAGCCGTGCCCCGTCCCCGGGGTCGCCCTGCCGGGCCATGGCCCAGGCGGCGGTGGGGAACTGGCCGAGGAGCAGGCGCGGTGCGACCAGGTAGGCCAGCGTCTCCATCCGGCGCACGGCCGTGGCGAGGCGTTCCCGGGCGCGCGCGTGGTCGCCGTCGAGGCAGTCGAGCCAGCCCCGGAGCCCCAGCAGCATGCCGGTGAGCAGGTCCGCCGTGCCGGACGGCAACCCGGCCTCGATGGCGTCCAGTTGCCGCCGGGCGAGGGGGACCCGCCCGGTGCGGCCGTAGTGCTGGGCGAGCAGCAGGCGGGCGGTGCTCACCGCCTCGACGGCGGGCTCCGCCGTGTCCTCGGCCGCCTCCCGGAGCATGCGCTCGGCGGTCTCGTGCTCCTCCGGTCCGGCGTCGTCCCGCAGCCGCAGGTGGGCCAGCTTCGCGCGGAAGACGGGGGCCATGCCACGCGCGCCGGTCCGCTCCGCCGCCTCAGCGGCCCGTTCGAAGGCCAGGGCGGCCGCGGCGTACCCGCCTTCCCGCTCGTGGTGCTCGCCGCGGGCGCAGTGCGCCTCCGCGATGCCCCACGGGTCGCCGGCCGCCTCGAAGCGGGCGAGGGCCTCCTCGGCGTCGCCGCCACCGTCCGGCATCACCTTGGCGCGCAGGAGCAGGGCGAAACCGAGGTCCGCGTCGGAGCCGTACGCCCGGGCGCACGCCACCTGGGCGTCCATCGCCCCGGCCAGGCCGGTGAACTCGCCCAGCAGCAGCCGGGCGAAGAACCACATCGTGCCGGGCTGGCGGCTGTTCTGCGGCATCCCGGGCCGGTAGGCGTCGGCGACGGCCCTGAGGTAGGCCCGGTTCCCGGGCTTCTCCAGTGTGGCGGCGCCCTGGCTGCCGTCCGAGGCCAGCACCATCAGCCGTACTCCGCGCCGGGCCTCCCACAGCTGCTCCTCGGGCCAGGGCGGCGGCTGGTCGGTGCACCGCGGGTGCAACGGCGCGGCGCGGCGCACCTCGTGCCCCGGGTCCGGCACGAACGGGTCGGGGCCGAGGGCGGCGACCTCCGCCGACCAGGTGCGGGCGTCCCCGAGGTGACCGCGCAGCTGCCAGAACCAGTTGAGGGACAGCACCATGCACAGTCCCTGCTGCTCCTCGCCCAGGTCGACGGCGGTCCGCAGGGCCGCGCGGATGTTCTCGTGCTCGGTGTCGAGCGTCTCCAGCCACGCGGTCTGGAGCGGGCCGTGCAGCCGGTGGGCGGCGGCGCGGACGAACTCGCGTACGGCGACGAGGTGGCGGCGAACGGTGGTCTCCCGCTCCCCCGCCTCGGTGAGCCGTTCGGCTGCGTACTCGGCGACCGTCTCCAGGAGCCGGTACCGCATGCCGTCGCCGGCCGGCGAGGGCGCGGCGACGACGAGGGACTTGTCGACCAGGGAGGTGAGGTGGGCCAGGGTGTCCGGCTCGGCGCACACCTCCTCGGCCTGCGCGAGGGAGCAACCGCCGGCGAACACCCCGAGCCGCCGCAGGACCGCCCGCTCGGGGGCGTCGAGCAGGTCCCAGGACCAGTCGACGACCGCGCGGAGGGTCTGCTGCCGGGGCAGGGCGGTGCGGCTGCCCCGGTCGAGGAGCCGGAACCGGTCGTCGAGCCGGTCGGCGATCTGGCGCGGCGTCAGGGCGCGCAGCCGCGCGGCGGCCAGTTCGAGGGCGAGCGGCAGGCCGTCGAGGCGGCGGCAGATCTCGGCGCAGGCCGCCGGGTCGTCGTCGGTGCGGAAGCCGGGGCGGGCGGCCGCTCCCCGGTCCGCGAGCAGCCGGAGCGCCGCGTCCTGGCGCAACGGTTCCACGGGGCGTACGGCTTCGCCGGGGACGCCCAGCGGTTCGCGGCTGGTGGCGAGGACGGTGACGCCGGGGCAGCGCGCGAGCAGGGCGTCGGCGAGGACGGCCGCCGCGCCGACGAGGTGCTCGCAGTTGTCGAGGACGATCAGGAGGCGGCGCCGGGCGCAGTGGTCGAGCAGCTGGGCGAGCGGGTCCCGGGCGCGGGGCTCGGTGCCCCAGCGCAGTGGTTCGCGCACGCCCAGGGCGTTCAGCACGGCCTCGGGGACGTCGTTCGCGTCGTGTACGGGGGCGAGTTCGGCGATCCAGGTACCGTCGGGCCAGGCGTCGACGGCCTCCTTCACCGCCTCGGCCACCTCCAGCGCCAGGCGGGTCTTGCCGACGCCGCCGGGTCCGAGCAGGGTGACCAGCCGCCGCTCGCGCAGCTCCTCGGCGTGGGCGGCCAGTTCGGCCGTACGCCCGACGAAGGAGGTGAGCCTGGCCGGCAGGTTGCCGGGTGGGCGGGCCGCGCGGGGGCGTGCCGGGACGGGGTCGCCCGCGAGGAGTTCGGCGTGCAGGGCCTGCAGGTCCGGGCCCGGGTCGGTGCCGAGGCGGGCGGCGAGCCGGGCCCGGACCTCTTCGTACGCCGCGAGTGCCTCGGCGGGGCGGCCGGCGGACCGCAGCGCCCTGATGTGCAGCGCGGCCAGCGGCTCGTCCAGGGGCTGCTCGGCGACCAGTCCGGCGAGGCCCGCCAGGGCCGCCCCGGCGCGGCCGAGCGCGACCTCGGCGGCCAGCCGGTCGCGGCGCGCCTCGGTGCGGCGCCGCTCGGCCCGCACCACGAGGGGGTCGCCGTCCCGGTCGGGCAGGTCGGCCAGGGCGGGCCCGCGCCAGAGCCGCAGCGCCCCGTCGAGCAGCCGGGCGGCGGCCCGCGGGTCCCCGGCGCGCAGCGCGGCGGCGCCGTCGGCGGCGAGCCGCTCGAAGCGGAACAGGTCGATGTCCCGCGGGTCGGCGTCCAGCCGGTACCCGCCCGGGGAGGACACGACCGCGGCGCGCCCCAGTGCCCGGCGCAGCCGCCCGACGAGGGCCTGCAGCGCGGCCGGGCCGTCCGCCGGCGGGGCGCCGGCCCACACGTGCTCGACCAGGTGCCCCACCGGGACGGCCCGCCCGCCCGCCGCGGCGAGCGCGGTGAGCAGCGCCCGCAACCGCGCCCCGGCGACCGGGGCCTCGGATCCGTCGGCGCGCAGCGCCCGGGTGGCGCCGAGCACCCCGTAGTCGCACATGCCCACGTCCCGTACCCCCGGCGCACTCACCGCCGCGCCGTCCGCCGGACCCGCCACCGGACCCGCCACCGCCCCGTCGTCCGCCGGGCCGTCCGCCGGGGCACCTGCCTTCGCACCGTCTGTCACCGGCTCATTGTCACCCCGCGGCGAGGCGTCCGAGGCGGCGACGGTCGACGGCCGGCGCACGGTGGCCGCGTACCCGCGGCCGGGTGCCCGTCGTGACGTGGACCCGGCGGCGCGCGCGTGGTGGGGTACGCGCCGCCGGAAGCCCGCCGTCCCGCCCGTCAGTAGTACGTGATGTCGGACGCGGTGTACCGGCAGTACGTGCCGTCGGGGCCGCTGCCCGTCTGGACCGGCTCCGCACCGGTGTTGTTGCCGGTGTAGCGCACACACGGTTTGATCTTCTTGCTGCTGTCGCCGTGGATGCGGATGTTGCGGAGGGTGGCGGTGTCGCCGTAGTTGGTGTTGATGCCGGCGATGCTGCCGCCGGGCGCGGTCACGTCGACGTCGTCGACGACGATGGTGCGCTTGTACTGGGTGGAGCAGTTGCCGCAGGAGCGGACCAGCTTGCCGAAGTCGGCCACCTGGAAGCCGGTGATGGCCAGCCTCCCCGCTCCGTTGAACTGGAAGACCTTGTCGGACGCCTTCCTCGCGCCGCCGCCGGTGACCGTGTACACGGCGCTCGACGACTTGCCCTTGAAGGTGGCGGCGTCCTCGCCGACGTCCTCCCACCAGACGTTCTGCAGGGTGCAGCTGCCGAGGCAGTGGACGCCGTCGGCGGCCGGGGAGCCGAGGACGACGTTCTTCAGGACGGCGCCGTCCGCCAGGGTGAACAGCGGGGCCTGTCCCTCGTCCTGTCCGCCGCTGCCGAGGTCACCGGTGCCGTAGTGGCGCTTCATCCCGCCGTCGTACGGGGTGGAGGCGGGGACCGCGATGGTCGCCGGGACCGCCTTGCTGCCGCTGGGGGTCGGCCAGGCGGCCGCGGCGGAGGCGGTGGGGAGGGTGAGGCCGGAAGTGAGTGCGGCGCCGGTCAGGGCGACCGCGCCGGTGAGGGCGGCAAGGGTTCGGCGGCCGGTACGCCTGGGGATGCGCCGTGCGGCGGCTCGTTGGCTCATGTCCCGTTTCCTTCGTGTGGGGTGCGACCTTGTGCGTGCTGGTCGCCGCCGCCTCCGGAAGGGTTGCCGCCGGCCGGGGAGCGCTCGCGGTCACGGGGCGAAGCCGCCGCGTACCGAGGTGCGTTCACCGCCGTCCTCGGTGGCCGTGACGGTGTAGTGGTCGGCGCGGGCCGAGCGGGCGCCCTCGGCGTGGTTGTACTGGCCGGCGAAGACGTGCCGGCCCGCCGGAGCGGTGCGGCCGGGTTTGAGGGTCCAGGTGTAGTGCAGGGAGCCGTCCTCGTCCTCGCGCACGGACACGGTGAAGTCCTCGGCCGGCAGGGTGCGCCAGTGGCCGGTGCTCGCGACGCCGCCGGTTTGGGCGACCCGCAGGTCGACGGTGAGGGTGGTGAGGGGTCTCGGGGCCGTCAGCGTGATGTTGCCCTGCGCCCAGAAGCGGTTGCTGTGCGGGTCGACGGCCCCGCTCACCCGCAGCGGGGCACGGGCGGGGGCGGCGACACCGCGGTCCGGGCGGTCGGGGCCCAGCACGGCGGTCGCGGTGTAGCCCCCGGCGGCCAGCACCGCGGCCACGGCGGCGGTGGCGCCCGCGACCCTGATCCAGGACGTGCGCCGCGCGGGACGGTGGGGGCGTCCGGCCGCGGCATGCGCCGCCATGCCGCGCTCGACGCGGGCGAGGATGCGGGCGCGGTCGGGCCGGTGGGCCTGCGCCGCCTCCCGCAGGCGCTGGTTCAGCTGGTCCATGTCTTCCCCACGAGGTGCGTCGCCGCCCGGTTGCCGAGCAGCCGTTCGAGCTGGGCCATGGCCTTGGACGTCTGGCTCTTCACCGTACCGACGGAGATCCCCAGCGCGAGGGCGGTGTCCCGTTCGGAGAGGTCGAAGGCGTGGCGCAGCACGACGCAGGCGCGCTTGCGGAACGGCAGCGTGCGCAGGGCGCCCTGGACGTCGACGACGGACGGTATGTCCGGGCCGTCGGTGTACGGGGAGTGCTGGGACCAGAACAGGGCGATGCGGCGGCGTTCCCGTACGGCGCTGCGGATGCGGCTGCGGGCGAGGTTGGCGACGACGCCGCGGGCGTAGGCGGCGGGGTGTTCGGCGGCGCGGACACGGTCCCAGCGGTGCCAGAGGGCGAGGAGGGCGTCGGCGGCGATGTCGTCGGCCGCGTCGGCCTCGCCGGTCAGCAGGTGCGCCAGGCGGGCCAGTTCGGCGTAGTGGCGCTCGAAGAAGTCGTGGAACTCCGTGGCGGCGTCATCGGCGGATGTCCCCACGGCGTCCCCTTTCCGCGCGGCGTTCCGCCGCGTATCCGATGTCGTTTGTCCGCACGGGCCCCGTCACGGTGCGAGGCGCGATCCTAGCAAGCGCTTGCCCGGGCATGTCAGCCCCCGAAGGCGACTCCCGCCGCGCCCTGTCCGGCGTCCGGGAGCACCAGCAGCGAGCCGGACAGCGGGTGGGGGCGCTCCAGGCCCGTGCGGGCGGTGGTGATGTAGAGGTCCCGCAGCTCCGGGCCGCCGAAGGCGCAGGCGGTGGGGCGGCGTACGGGCAGCTCGACGGTCCGGTCGAGGGTGCCGTCGGGGGTGTAGCGGCGGATGGCGGCGCCGTCCCAGAGGGCGACCCACACACAGCCGTCCGCGTCGACGGTGAGGCCGTCGGGGAAGCCCGCGCCCGGTTCGACGGTGGCCAACGGGCGCCGCTCGGTGACCTGTCGGCCGTCCTCGGACAGGCGGCAGACGTCGACGCGCCGGGTGGGGCTGTCGATGTAGTAGAGGAGGGCCCCGTCGGGGCTCCAGCCGGTGCCGTTGCTGACCGCGACGCCGGGGATGACGGGGGTGGCGCTCCCGTCGGTGGCGAACCGGGTGAGGGTGCCCCCGCCGGCCGCCTCGTCGTAGCGCATCGTGCCGGCCCACAGGGCCCCGTCGGGGGCGACGGCCGCGTCGTTGCCGCGCCGGCCGGGGACGGGGTCGTGGACCAGCCAGCGGAAGGTGGTGCCGCCCTCGCCGTACAGCCCGACGCCGTCCCGCAGGTTGGCCACCAGTCCGCCGCCGGCCCGCGGCTTGGCCGCGCCGACGTGCTGCGCGGTGGCCATGACGGTGCGGCGGCCGGTCGCCGGATGGTAGGTGTGCACGCGGGAGCCGAGGATGTCGACCCAGACCAGCCGCCGGGTGGCCGGGTCCCAGGTGGGGCCCTCGCCGAGCTCGGCGTACTCCCGTACGGCGACCTCGACGCGCGTCACCGGGCGGCGCCCCGGTGACCGAGGCTGACGGAGAGGTCGTCGGCGCCCTTGACGGCCAGCTCGGCGAGCTCGGCCTCGCGCTGTTCGGTCCACCGGATCATGGGGACGGAGATGGACAGGGCGGCGACGACCCGGCCGGCGCCGTCGCGCACGGGGGCGGCGACGCAGCTGACGTCCGGGTTGGACTCGCGGTGCTCGGTGGCGACGCCCCGCTCGCGGATGGCGGTGAGCTCGGCGCGCAGCGCGTCGGGGTCGGTCAGGCTGTCCGCCGTCATCGCGACCAGGTCGCGCCCGTCGATGCGGGCGTCCAGTTCGTGCTGCGGCAGGGAGGCGAGGAGCATCTTGCCGACGGACGTGCAGTGCGCCGGGAGCCGGCGTCCGGCGGCCGACACCATGCGGACCGCGTGGGTGGAGTCGACCTTGGCGATGTAGATGACGTCGGTGTCCTCCAGGATGGCCACGTGGACGGTCTCGTCGCAGGTCTCCGCGACCTCGCGGGCCACCCGCTGCCCCTCGGCGGCCAGGTCGAGCTGTTCGGCGTACCGGCTGCCGAGCTGGTAGGTGCGTACGCCCAGCCGGTAGCGTCCGGGCTGCTCGGGGAGCGGCACCAGGTAGGAGCGGGCGGCGAGGGTGGTGAGCAGCTCGTGGACGGTGGTGCGGGGCAGCTGGAGCCTGCGGGTGACCTCCGGCGCGGAGAGGGTGCCGTCGCCCTCCAGGAACAGTTCCAGGATGTCGAGCGCCCTGGTCACAGCGGGGACAAGACGTCCCATGCCGTCCACCCACCCCTTCGTTCGAAACTTCGACCTTTGATCGGTATGACGAACACAGGCTAACCGCAGGCGACTTCGCCGGGCAATGGGCCGGGCGGGAAACCTGTTCGAGGCGAAGCCGCGCGAACCATTGACACCTCCCGGACGGCTGATTACGGTCTCGCCAAGATTTCGAACGTGTGACGAAATATCGAACGACCTCGAGAGGGCAACTGCCGTGCGCATCACGGGAATCAGCACTCATGTCGTCGGGACCCCCTGGCGCAATCTGACCTATGTGCTCGTCCACACCGACGAAGGGCTCACCGGTGTCGGTGAGACGCGCATGCTGGGACACACCGACGCGCTGGTCGGCTACCTCAAGGAGGCCGAGGCCAACCACATCGCGGGCTCCGACCCGTTCGCGGTGGAGGACCTCGTACGCCGGATGAAGTACGGCGACTACGGCCGGGCCGGCGAGATCGTCATGTCGGGCATCGCGGTCGTCGAGATGGCGTGCTGGGACATCAAGGGCAAGGCGCTGGGGGTGCCCGTCTGGCAACTGCTCGGCGGCAAGGTGACCGACAAGGTCAAGGCGTACGCCAACGGCTGGTACACCACCGAGCGGACCCCGGAGGCCTACCACCGGGCGGCCAAGGGGGTCATGGCGCGCGGCTACCGGGCGCTGAAGATCGACCCGTTCGGGACCGGCCACTTCGAACTGGACGCGGAGCAGACCAGGTACGCGGTGTCGCTGATCGAGGCCGTGCGGGACGCGATCGGGCCGGACGCGGAACTGATGCTGGAGATGCACGGGCGCTTCAGCCCGGCGACGGCCGTGCGGCTGGCGAGGGAGCTGGCACCGTTCGCGCCGGCCTGGCTCGAGGAGCCGGTGCCGCCGGAGAACCTGAAGGCGCTGGCGAAGGTCGCCGAGAAGGTGGACCTCCCGGTGGCCACCGGGGAGCGCATCCACGACCGGATCGAGTTCCGGGAGCTGTTCGAGTCCCAGGCGGCCGACATCATCCAGCCGGACCTGGGGCACATCGGCGGCATCCTGGAGACCCGCAAGCTGGCGGCCACCGCGGAGACGCACTACATGCTGGTCGCCCCGCACAACGTGGGCGGCTCGGTGCTCACCGCGGCCTCGCTCCAACTGGCGGCCTGCACGCCCAACTTCAAGATCCTGGAGCACTTCAACGACTTCGCCGACGCGGAGATCAAGAAGGTGGTCAAAGGCGCCCCGCAGGTCGATCCGGCCACCGGGTGCTTCGAGGTGTCGCACGCCCCCGGTCTCGGCGTCGAACTCGACGTGGACGCGGCGGCGGAGTTCCCGCAGCAGCGGGCCCGGTTCGACCTGTGGGCCGAGGGCTGGGAGAAGAGGGCGCCGAAGTGAGCCGTCCCGGCAGCGGCGCGTCCGGCACCCGGTCCAGCCGCGCGGTGCTCGTCGAGCGCCCCGGCGCGCACCGGCTCGTCGAGCGGGAGGTGCCAGCCCCGGGGCCCGGGGAGGTCCTGGTGCGGGTCGCGGCGGCCGGGATCTGCATGAGCGACCGCGAGGTGTACGACGGGCACCGGGACCCCGGGTACGTCCGGTACCCGGTCGTCCCCGGCCACGAGTGGGCCGGGACGGTCGAGGCGGTCGGCGAGGGCGTGGACCCGGCGCTCACCGGCCGGAAGACGGTCGCGGAGGGGTTCCGGGCGTGCGGGGCGTGCGAGCGCTGCCGGTGCGGCGAGACGAGCCTGTGCGCGGGCGGGTACGCGGAGACGGGCTTCACCGAGCCGGGTGCCTTCGCCGACCACGTCACCGTCCCGGCGCGCCTGCTGCACCTCCTGGACGACGACGCCGACCTGAGGGCCGCGGCCCTGCTGGAGCCCGCCGCCGTGATCGCGGCGGCGGTACGGGTGGGACGGCCGCGCCCCGGTGAGCGGGTCGCGGTGGTGGGGGCGGGGACGCTGGGGCTGCTGGCCGTGCAGTTGCTGGCCGCCTCGTCCCCGGCCGAGCTGACGGTGGTCGACCCGAGGGCGGCGCGCGGCGACCAGGCGCTGCGGTGCGGCGCGAGCCGGTCGCTGGACCCGGCGGGGGCGGCCGGGCTGGAGGGCCGGTTCGACCTGGTGGTCGAGACGGCGGGGGCGCCCACCACGGCGGCGTCGTCGTGCCGGCTGGCGCGCCGCGGCGGCCGGGTGGTGCTGACCGGGATGTTCACGCCCGGTGCGGCCGGCATCGACCCCGTACACCTGTCGCTGAGCCAGCTGGAGATCCGCAGCGTCTTCGGTGCCCCCTCGTCGGCCTGGTCGGACGCGGTGCGGGCCTTCGGGCTCGGGCTGCTCGACCCGGCGCCGCTGATCACGCACGAGTACCCGCTGGAGCGGTTCGCGGAGGCGGTCGCCCTGGTGGGCGGCGGCGGCCCGAAGACCGGGAAGGTGCTGCTGCGGCCCTGAGGCCCGCCCGCCGCGCCTTCCCGCAAACCGTACGGCGGTACGGGGCGCTGCCCGCCCCCGTACCGCCGTACACCCACCGTCACGAACGACGTCCGCAATACCGAACATCCGAGGAGCCCTGTGACCGCCCCGTCCGCACCAGCACCAGCGCCCCGCCGCCCCGGCGCCGAGGCCCTGGCCGCCATCGGCCATCCGGCGCCCGTCGCCGACCCCGCCGACACCTCGCCGCACGCCTTCCCCGACGGCGGGACCTGGCGCACCGAGATCCCGTCCGTGGAGGGACCCGAGGCGCTGGCCGTCGTCCTCGAGGAGAGCGCCCGCCTCGACGTGCCGGTCCACCGGATCAGCCAGGGCAGCGGCGTGTGGATGCTCACCGACGCCGAGATCACCGAGATGGTGAAGTCCTGCGCGGAACGCGACATCGAGCTGTGCCTGTTCACCGGCCCGCGCGGCACCTGGGACATCGGTGCCGGGACCCGCACCGACTCGGGCGGCGCCGGGCTGCGCGCCCGCGGCCACGACGCGCTCGCCGGCTGTGTGGAGGACGCCTGCCGCGCCGCGGCGCTGGGCGTGCGCTGCCTGCTCGTCGCCGACGAGGGAGTGCTGTGGACGCTGCACCGGCTGCGTGCGGCCGGACACCTGCCCGCCGACACCACGTTCAAGCTGTCCGCGCTCACCGGGCCGGTCAACCCGGCCTCGTTCGCCGTGTACGAGCGGCTCGGCGCCGACTCCGTCAACGTGCCCTCCGACCTGACGCTGGACCACCTCACCGAGATCCGGCTCGCCGCCCGCGCGCCGATGGACATGTACGTCGAGGCGCCCGACGACCTCGGCGGGTACGTCCGCATGTACGAGGTGGCCGAGCTGATCCGGCGCGGCGCCCCGCTGTACCTGAAGTTCGGCCTGAGCCGCTCCCCCGGCATCTACCCGTACGGCGCGCAGCTGCGCGACACCGCGCTCGCCACCGCCCGGGAGCGCGTCCGCCGGGGCCGGCTCGTCCTCGACCTGCTGGCCCGGCACGGCGCGGACGGCGGGATGTCCCCGCTCGGCTCGCGCCTGCCGGGGGAGCTCCCTCGCTTCCCCGTCCCGGCCACCGCTCCGGAAGGCGACTGATCCATGCGCATCTCCCGCAGAACCGCGGTGGCGGCCTCGCTCGCCGCGCTGCTCACCGTCTCGCTCACCGCCTGCGGCCAGGAGGCCAGGGGCGGCAGCCGCTACGAGCCCGCGGGCGGCAAGGGCGGCACCATCGGCCTCGCCATGCCGACCAAGGCCTCGGAGCGCTGGATAGCCGACGGCGAGAACATGGCGGAACAGTTCCGCAAGGCGGGGTACGACACCGACCTCCAGTACGGCGACGACAAGGTCGAGAACCAGATCGCCCAGATCGAGAACATGATCACCAAGGGGCGCAAGCTGCTGGTGGTCGCCGCGATCGACGGCTCCGCCCTCACCGAGGTGCTCCGGCGGGCGGAGGACGCGGGCATCCCGGTGATCTCCTACGACCGCCTCATCATGGGCACCGAACACGTCGACTACTACGCGTCGTTCGACAACGAGCGGGTCGGCGAGCTCCAGGCGACGTACATCGTCGACGCGCTGAAGCTGGGGCCGGCGACCGCGGGGGGGGCCGCCCCGCACCATCGAGCTGTTCGCGGGCTCCCCCGACGACAACAACACGAAGTACTTCTGGAACGGCGCCATGAAGGTGCTCCAGCCGTATCTCGCGAGCGGCCGGCTCGTGGTGCGCAGCAAGCAGACCCGGATGAGCCAGGCGACCACACTGCGCTGGGACGGCGGCACCGCGCAGAAGCGGATGGACGACCTCATCAGCAAGAACTACGGCGAGGAGCGCGTCGACGCGGTCCTCTCGCCCTACGACGGGATCTCCATCGGCATCATCTCGGCCCTCAAGAGCGCCGGTTACGGCACGAAGAGCCGGCCGCTGCCGGTGGTCACCGGGCAGGACGCCGAGCTGGCGTCGGTGAAGTCGATCATCCGCGGCGAGCAGACGCAGACCGTCTTCAAGGACACGCGCAAGCTGGCCGCGCAGGCGGTGCGGATGGGCGACGCCGTACTCAACGGCAAGAAGCCCCAGGTCAACAACACCACCGACTACAACAACGGCAAGAGGACGGTGCCGTCGTTCCTGCTGGACCCGGTGAGCGTCGACAAGTCCAACACCCGGCTCCTCGTCGACGAGGGCTACTTCACCGCCGGGCAGCTCAAGTGACCCGGCCCGTACTGGAGATGCGCGGGATCACCAAGACGTTCCCCGGCGTCACGGCGCTCTCCGAGGTGAACCTGACGGTACGTCCCGGCGAGGTCCACGCGATCTGCGGCGAGAACGGCGCGGGCAAGTCCACCCTGATGAAGGTGCTCAGCGGGGTCCACCCGCACGGCTCGTACGAGGGCGAGATCCGCTTCGAGGGCGAACCGGTGGCCTTCAAGGACATCCGGGCCAGCGAGCGGCACGGCATCGTCATCATCCACCAGGAGCTGGCCCTCGTCCCTTACCTGTCGATCGCCGAGAACATCTTCCTGGGCAACGAGCGGGCGACGCGCGGGCTGATCGACTGGAACGAGACGCTGCGGCGGGCGAGCGCGCTGCTCAAGCGCGTGGGGCTGCGGGAGAAGCCGCAGACACCGGTGGCCGACCTCGGCGTGGGCAAGCAGCAGCTGGTGGAGATCGCCAAGGCGCTGGCCAAGGAGGTGAAGCTGCTCATCCTCGACGAGCCGACGGCCGCGCTCAACGACGAGGACAGCGCGAAGCTCCTCGGCCTCATCCTGGAACTGCGCGACCAGGGCATCGCCTGCATCATCATCTCGCACAAGCTGAACGAGATCCGCCGCATCACCGACTCGGTGACGATCCTCCGCGACGGGCGGACCATCGAGACCCTGACCGTCCGGGAGAGCCGGGACGCCGAACCGCGGCTGTCGGAGGACCGGATCATCCGGGGCATGGTCGGACGCGACCTCGACCAGCGCTTCCCCGACCGCACGCCGTACGACGGCGAGGACGCCGGCCAGGTCGCGCTGGCCGTGCGCGGCTGGACCGTCCGGCACCCGGTCGACCACCAGCGCACGGTCGTCGACGACGTGTCGCTGACCGTGCGGCGCGGCGAGATCGTGGGCGTCGCGGGCCTGATGGGCGCGGGCCGCACCGAACTGGCCATGTCCGTCTTCGGCCGGTCGTACGGGAACTTCGTCTCCGGGACCGTCGAGGTGGGCGGGCGAGAGGTGGTGACGAAGACCGTGCCGGCGGCGATCGGCGCCGGGCTCGCGTACGTCACCGAGGACCGCAAGACGTACGGCCTGAACCTGATCGACGACATCAACCGCAACATCTCGCTGGCCTCGCTGCCGGGCATGCGGCGCCGGGGCGTCGTCGACGAGCACCACGAGCGCAGCGTCGCCGAGCGGTACCGCACCAGCATGAACATCAAGGCGCCGACCGTCTTCGAGCAGGTGGGACGGTTGTCGGGCGGCAACCAGCAGAAGGTCGTCCTCAGCAAGTGGATCCACGCCGACCCCGAGGTGCTGATCCTCGACGAGCCGACGCGCGGGATCGACGTGGGCGCCAAGTACGAGATCTACACCGTCATCGACCGGCTCGCGGCGCAGGGCAAGGCCGTGCTGTTCATCTCCTCCGAACTGCCGGAGCTGCTCGGGATGTGCGACCGGATCTACACGATGGCCGAGGGCCGGCTGACCGGTGAGGTCTCCCGCGCCGACGCCACCCAGGAAGTCCTGATGCGCCAGATGACCATGAACAGAAGCTGAGGCCCCGCCATGACCACCACGACCACTCCCCCGCGCCCCCAGCCACAGGACGCTCCGCCACGGCCCTCGGCGCTCGCGCTGCTGCTCGACGGGGTGCGCGGCAACATGCGCCAGTACGGCATGCTGATCGCCCTGGCGTTCATCGTCGTGCTGTTCCAGATCTGGACCGACGGCACCCTGCTCCTGCCGAACAACGTCTCCAACCTGATCCAGCAGAACGGCTACATCCTCATCCTGGCCATGGGCATGATGATCGTCATCATCGCCGGCCACATCGACCTGTCCGTGGGCTCGGTCGTCGCGTTCGTCGGCGCCATGTCGGCGGTGATGATGGTCAGGCACGACATGCCCTGGGTGCTCGCCCTGGTGCTGTCGCTGCTGATCGGCGCGGTCGCGGGCGCCTGGCAGGGCTTCTTCATCGCGTACGTGGGCATCCCGTCGTTCATCGTGACGCTGGCCGGCATGCTGCTCTTCCGTGGGCTCACGCAGATCGTGCTGGAGGGGCAGTCGATCGCCCCGTTCCCCGACGGCTTCCAGAACATCGCCAAGGGGTTCATCCCCGAGATGGGCCCGTACACGCAGTACCACAACCCCACGCTCCTGCTGGGTCTGGCCGCGGTGGTGTTCCTGCTGCTGCGCGAGTGGCGGGACCGGCGGCGGCAGCTCGCCCACGCGCTGGACGTGCCGCCGTTCGGCCTGTGGGCGCTGAAGTGCACCGCCGTCACGGCCGCGGTGGTCGCGCTCACCCTGACGCTGGCCAGCTTCCACGGCGTCCCGGTGGTCATGCTCATCATGTGCGCGCTGCTGATCACGCTCGGCTACGTGATGCGCAACGCGGTGATCGGACGCCACGTGTACGCGCTGGGCGGCAACAAGGCGGCGGCGAAGCTGTCGGGCGTCAAGGACAGGCGGGTCACCTTCCTCGTCTTCGTCAACATGGGCGTGCTGGCGGCCCTGGCGGGCTGCGTGTACGCGGCCCGGCTCAACGCGGGCACCCCGCAGGCGGGCCTGAACTTCGAACTGGAGGCGATCGCCGCGTCGTTCATCGGCGGCGCCTCGATGAGCGGCGGCGTCGGCACGGTGATGGGCGCCGTGATCGGCGGCCTGGTGCTGGGCGTACTGAACAACGGCATGTCGCTGGTCGGCATCGGCACCGACTACCAGCAGGTCATCAAGGGGCTGGTGCTGCTCGCCGCGGTCGGGTTCGACGTCTGGAACAAGCGCAGGGCCGGCAGGTAGTTCCCACACCCCTTCAAGAGATCGGGAGTTCGGATGGAAACGAGCAGACGGACGGTGCTGGCGGCCGCGGCCGCCGCGGGACTCACGGCGGCGGCCCCGGCCACCGCGTACGCCTCGGGAGGCGGGAAACCGGTGAAGGAGCTCTTCGGTACCCTCGCCGACGGCACCCGGGTGCACCGCTGGACGCTGGAGAACGGCGGCACGCGGCTGAAGGTGCTGTCGTACGGCGGCATCGTGCAGTCCCTGGAGATCCCGGACCGCCACGGCCGGTACGCCAACGTGTCGCTGGGCTTCGACGACCTCGACGCGTACGTCTCGTCGTCGCCGTTCTTCGGGGCGCTGATCGGCCGGTACGGCAACCGGATCGCGGGCGGCCGCTTCACCCTGGACGGCACGGAGCACCGGCTGTCCGTCAACGACGGGCCGAACAGCCTGCACGGCGGCGCCCAGGGCTTCGACAAGCGGGTGTGGGACGTCCGGCCGTTCGCCGGCCGCACGGGCGTCGGGCTGGTGCTGCGGTACGTGAGCGCCGACGGCGAGATGGGCTACCCCGGCACGCTGAGGGTGACGGTGACGTACACCCTCACCCCGCGCGGGGACTGGCGCGTCGACTACGCGGCCACCACCGACCGCGCCACGGTGGTGAACCTGACGAACCACACGTACTACAACCTGGCGGGCGAGGGCCGCGGTGACGTCCTCGGCCACGAGCTGCGGCTGGCCGCCTCCCGCTACACGCCGACCGACGCGACCCTGATCCCGACCGGTGAGCTGGCGCCCGTGGCGGGCACCCCGTTCGACTTCCGGCGGGGGAAGACGATCGGCGAGGACATCCGCACGGCGCACCCGCAGCTGGTGCTCGCCAAGGGGTACGACCACAACTGGGTGCTGGACAAGGGTGCCACGGCCCGTCCGCAGCCCTTCGCGGCGCTGCGCGACCCGGGCTCGGGGCGCACGATGACCATCGCGACGACGGAACCGGGCGTGCAGTTCTACTCGGGCAACTTTCTGGACGGCAGCCTCGCCGGGCCGTCCGGGCGCACCTACGGCAGGGCGACGGGCTGTGCCTGGAGACGCAGCACTTCCCCGACTCCCCCAACCGGCCCGCGTTCCCCTCGACGGTGCTGCGGCCGGGCGACACGTACCGATCGACGACCGTGCACGGCTTCTCGGCGCGCTGAGCCGGCGTCCTCAGCCGGGCGCGACCGTGCGGAGCAGGAGCAGGGCGATGTCGTCGTGGCGGGGCGCCGTCTCCCGGGCGTGGCCGATGAGCGCGTCGGCGAGGTCGTCCAGGCTCGCGTCCCCGTTCCAGGCGAGTTGCCGGGCCAGCTCGGCGGTCGACTCGTCGATGTCGACGCCGGGTGCCTCGACGAGGCCGTCGGTGAAGAAGGTCAGCACGGTGCCGATGGGCAGGGTGACCCCGGCCGTGGGGTAGTCGGCGGCCGGGTCGATCCCGAGGAGCAGCCCGGGGGGCAGGTCGAGCGCCTCGGTGTGCCCGTCCGGGTGGCGCACCAGGGGAGGCGGGTGGCCCGCGGTGGCGAGCAGGGCCCGGTGGTGCTTCAGGTCGATGTGCGCGTACAGGCAGCTGGTGAACAGGCCGGGGTCGAGGTCGGTGAGCAGGCGGTTGGTGCGGGCGAGTACCTCGCCGGGCGGGGCGCCGGCGCTCGCGTGCACGGCGGCCCGTACCTGGCCCATGAGGGCGGCCGCCTCGACGTTGTGGCCCTGGACGTCCCCGATGGTCGCGGCGGCGGTCGTGCCGCTGAGCCTGATCAGGTCGTAGAAGTCGCCGCCGACGCCCGTGCCGTGGCCGGCTGGCAGGTAGCGGGCGGCGACCTCCAGGCCGGGGATGTGCGGAAGGGTGTGCGGAAGGAGGCCCGCCTGGAGGCGGCGGGCGAGTTCGTGCTTGCTGTCGTAGAGCCTGGCCCGGTCCAGTGCCTGGGCGAGGAGGCCGGCCAGCGAGCTGAGGATGGCCCGTTCGCCCGGGTGGAAGTTCCGCGGCCGGTCGTAGCCGAGGACCAGCGAGCCGACCGGGCGGCCGGAGGCGATCAGCGGCAGGAACGCCCATGCGGCGCCCTCGCTGCCCAGGACGACGGCGGACGGGAACTCCTGCTCGAGTTCCGCCCGGCTGCCGGCGAACAGCGGGGTCCCGGTCACCAGGACACGGGCCGCCGGGGTGTGGGACGCCAGCGAGGTGGAGTCGAACCCGGCCACGGCGTCGGCGTAGCCGCGGTGGCCGACGACCCGCAGCCGGCCGTCCTCGGCGGTGAGCACGGCCAGGGCGTGGACGCCGAGGGCGGGCATGATCTGGTCGGCGGCCTGGTCGACCACGTCCTGCACCCCGGCGGCCTCGGTGAGCGTGGCGGCCAGGTGCATCAGGTGGTAGAGGCTGGTCGCCCGGCTGGGCAGGGCGGACGCCGCGGTGTGCTCCGGGTCCTCGTCCTGCTCCGCGGTCCCCGGGCCGGGGGCGCCCCGTTCGGGACCGGCCGCCGCGGTGATGCGGACGCTGATGCCGGTGTCGTCCGGGTGCAGCTCGAAGCGGAGCCAGTGGCCGGGCGGGCGCAGTGTGGTGAACGACGTGGTCCGGCGGCTGATGACCGCGGCCCGGTAGCGGTCCTCGACCGCGGGGCTGTCCATCCACGGCAGGGCCTCCCACGGCAGGGCACCGGTCAGCTCCTCGGGGGCCACCCCGAGGAGGTCGGCCGCCTCCTCGGTGAGGAAGGTGACGCGGCCGTTCAGGTCCAGCGCGCAGCTCCCCCCGGGCAGGCGGTGGACGAACTCCACCGCCGCCGTGGCCTCGATGGGCCCGGGGGTGCGCCGGGCTGGGCGGACGATGCGGGGCTGCCGTCCGGGCACCACGGGCCGGCCCTCGCCGTCGGCCCGGGCCAGGACCCGCGCCATCCGGTCGCAGCCGTCGCGGACGGCGTCCTCCTCGGGCGCGGCGAGCTGCGGCGCGTGGCCCCCCGGCCACAGCAGCACCAGGCCGCCCCAGGTGCTGCCGCCGTCGGCGACGGGGGCGGCGGCCAGCGAGAACGCGTACGGGAGGACGAGCCCCGGCCGGGGGTAGCGGCGGGCCATCTCCTCCCGGTCCCCGATCCACACCAGGCGCCCCTCGGCCACGGCGTCCGCCACGGGCACCGGGTCGCGCGGCGCGACCCGCATCCACGGGGCGGCGAACTCAAGGGAGACACCGCTGAGGACCGCCAGCCGCAGGGCGCTCTCCCCGGGGGGCCGCAGGTAGACCATGCCGATGGCCGCGCCCGTCCGCCGCATGACGTCGGACAGGGCGGAGCCCAGCGACCGCAGGCCCGCGTCCGCCTCCTCGGGGTTCTTCACGTTTCAAGCCTGCCCCGGCGTGCTGCCACGCGCAGGTCGGCACGGGTGTGCGGTTCGGCCGCCGGGCGCAGCCCGCCCGGCCGGGCTCCATCCCGGCGGGTGGGACGGGCGGGGCGGAGGACGGGGCGCAGGGCGGGCGCAGGGCGCGGGCCGGCCGCCGCGTGGAGGGTGCGCGCCGGGCGCGGGCCGGCCGGCTGCCGGAGCGCGGGGCGGGCGCCGGGCGAGGGCCGCGCGTGGGCCGCGCGTGGACGGGTGCCGGGCGCAGGCCGGCCGGCTGCCGGGGCACGGGGCTGCCCGGCCCGGGGGCCGCGCGTGGTGGGGCTCAGTCGGCCGGGTCCTCGCGCAGCCAGGCGGGCCTCTCCTCGGCTGCGCGCAGCCGCGGGCGTCCGGGGCCGTGGACGCGGCGGTAGTCGCGTACGCAGTGTTCGAGGAGGTCGGCCGCCTCGGCGTGGCGGCCCACGTCGATCAGCACGTTGGCGAGGTTGTCCCGGGCACCGGCGGTCGCCGGGTGTTCCTCGCCCCGGAGCGCGAGGTGTCCGGCCAGAACGGGGGTGGTCGGGTCCGAGCAGCCGGACACGGCGTTCCAGGACGTCCCGCAGCAGCGGTGCGGCCTCGGGGGCGCGGCCGAGGTCGTTCAGGACCGCGGCGAGCCCGGCGGCGCAGGCCAGCACGTCGGGGTGGTCGCGGCCGAGCGTCTCCGCCCGGGCGCGGAAGGTGTCGCGCCACGCCGCCTCGGCGAGGCGCAGGTCACCGGTGTCGTGCAGGACGTCGGCCGGTTCGGCGGAGGTGCGCGGGGTCTCCGCGTCGAGTGCGGCGGGGCTGTCGACCGGGTGGTCGGCGAGCGCCTCTCCCGGGCGCTGCGCAAGGAGCCGGAAGCCGGGTAGGCCGGCAGGGCGCTGGTGCGCCGCGCGGACGCGGTGTACGGCCCGGCGGTGCCGGCGGCCAGAGCGGTACGGCCGGGAAGGGGTGCCCTTCCCGGCCGGGCGGGCGGACGGGCCGTTCCCGCGCCCCCGTCCGTGCGGAGGGACGGGGCCCTACCCCGCCTTGATCCGCATGAAGGTGACGGAGTGGGCCGGGAAGGTGTACGTGAACTCCCGGGCGATCCCGCGCAGGGTCGACGCGAGGGGCCGTACCGGCCGGGCGTCGGCGGTGTTCACGGCGTCCGGCGCCCCCGTGAGGGTGGTGAGCCGGGCGGTGGGGGCGACCTTCGCGGTGCCGAGGTCGACGCGGGTGCGGGCGGGCGTGGCCTGGGCGTTGACGACCTTGACCACGAGGTCGCCCTTGTCCCGGGTGACCACCTGCCGGAACGGCTCGGCGGCCTTGTCGTCGGTGAACCGCCCCCACTCCTGGCCGTCGAGGTAGAGGGTGACCTGACGCCCCCGCACCTTGACGTGGATGTCGTACGTACGGCCCGTCTCGATGGTCGTGCCGTTCTCGGTCAGCGTCTCCTTGCCGCCGTCGACGGCCTCCTCGACGGCGGAGCGGGTGTTGTTCCAGCCGCCCAGGTTCCACCAGTAGTGGTTGCCGGTGTCGCGGACTCCGAAGGCGATGAGGAAGCCCTCCCTGCCGGACTTCTTGGTGGCCTTCAGCCGCAGGTCGTAGTCGTGCCAGCCGGGGTCGCCCGCGGTGACCAGGGTGTCCTCGGCGGCCGCGTCGGTCTGGACGAACGCGCCGTCCCGCACCGCCCAGTCGCCCCGTCCGGCGGCCCGCGTCCAGTGGGTGTCACCGGCCGAGAAGTCGTCCTCGAGGAGCGTGGTGCCGTCCGCGGCGGTGACCCGCACGTCGTCGTACGCGGCGCTGGTCGCCCAGGTGGACAGGCCGACGGCCCCGGTGATCGGTCCCGAGACGGCGGGGGTGGTGGTCGCCCGGCTGGGGACGACCCGGTCGCCGGTGTTGTTCATGAACAGCTTCTGCACCTCGTAGCTGGTGGACCCCCAGGAGCGCTGGTTGTCGAACCAGATCATGTCGGGGCGCCACTGCGTGTGGTCCACGTCGGCGAGCAGCGGGGCGTAGGAGGCGAGTTCGACGACGTCGGCGTTGCGCTCCAGGCCGGTCATGAAGGCGGCCTCGGAGAGGGCGTTGTGGAACCGGTTGTCGCGCGAGGCGTACTCGCCGAGGAAGACCTTGGGGCCCCGGCGGTCGTAGGAGTCGTAGCGGTCGTTGTTCTCCAGGAACCACTGCGGGCTGTTGTAGTAGTGCTCGTCGACCATGTCGACGCCCGCTTCGCGGTTCAGCTGCCAGGCGCGGTCGAAGACGCCTCCGGAGTCGTCGGGGCCGCTGTTGCTGATGACGGTGATGTCCGGGTACCTGGCCGCGATGGCCTCGCGGAACGCGGTGAAGCGGGTGAAGAACTGGTCGGGCAGGTTCTCCTCGTTGCCCACGCCGAGGTGGGTCAGGCCGAAGGGCTTCGGGTGGCCCATGGCGGCCCGCTGACGGCCCCACTCCGAGGTGACGGGGCCGTTGGCGAACTCGATCAGGTCGAGCGTGTCCTGGATGTGCCGCTTCAGCAGCGCCGGGTCGTCGGTGACCCTGTTCTCGCCGCAGCCGGTGACCAGGGCGGGCACGACGGGGAGCGGCATCGCGCCGATGTCCTCGGCGAACTGGAAGTACTCGTAGTAGCCGAGTCCGTAACTCTGGTGGTAGCCCCAGAAGTTGGCGTTGACGGCGCGCTGCTCGACCGGGCCGATGGTGTCCTTCCACTGGTAGGAGCGGCGGCGTTCCCAGTTGGGGGCCTCGTACGCCTGGTGGCTGCCGGTGTTGACCAGGCAGCCGCCGGGGAAGCGGAGGAAGCCGGGCTTCAGGGCGGCGATCTTCTCGGCGAGGTCCTTGCGGAGCCCGTTGGGCCGCCCCTTGTAGGTGTCGCGGGGGAAGAGCGAGACCATGTCGAGGCGCAGGGTGCCGCTGCCGGCGGCGGTGACCGCGAGGCGTCCGCCGGTGATGGTCGTCCGGGGCGTGAGCGTGCCGGTGTACTTGGTCCAGCGGTCGCCGCGCACGGTGATGCCGAGCGGTGCGGAGACGACGGTGCCGTCGGCGGTGCGCAGCTCGGCGGTGAGGGGGGTGCCCGCCGCGTTGTCGGTGCGCGCCCAGACGGAGAAGTCGTGGCGGGCGCCATCCCTGAGCGCCAGGCCGGCTCCGTAACCGCTGTTGACGACGCCGAAGCGGGCGCCCTCGCCTCCGGTGCCGGCGAGGGCGAGGCGGAGGTGGTTGCGGTTGCGTGCGTGCAGGCGCTCGGCGTCGTCTACGACCTGGAGGGTGCCGGTGGCTCCGCCGGTCGCGGTCTGCTGCCAGGCGGTGAGCGGGGTGTAGGACCGGTTGTCGGCGGGGCCGAACTCGAAGGAGCGGTTCTGGACGAGTTCGGCGTACAGGCCGCCGTCGGCGGCGTTGTTGATGTCCTCGAAGAAGACGCCGTACATGGTCGGATCGATCACCGGTCCGGTCCGGTCCGGGGTGACGGTGATCGCGTAGTCGGCCGGGGGTGGTGCGTCGGCCCGGGTGGGGGCGGCCATGACCGTGCCCACCATGAGGGCCGCCAGCGCGAGGACGAGCCTCGGCCGTATGGGTGCCATGTGTCTGCTCCTGGAGTTCTTCAGTTGTTCGAGATATCGGACATTGACCAGCACTTCGAACAGGAAGATAGGGAGGGGCCGTTGGGGCGTCAACCCTCCTGACCGGCCGCCTCCGATTACCCACCGGTAGCCTCACCGCACCGCCCGTGCGCCCCGCCGGGCCCGCTCGGCCCACCGGGAGGTGCCGACGCCTTGGCGTTCCCGCGTGACCGGCTCGACAATGAGGGGGATGACGGACAACCGGGCACACAGCGGCGAGATCGGGCCGACCGAGCGGCTCGCCATGAACCGCACGGGCAGCTTCGACTGGGACCTGGACGCGGGCACCGTCGACATCGACGAGGCCGGCCTGCTGGTGTTCGGTCTGGCGCCCGGCACCTTCGACTCCCGGCCCGCCTCACTCGTCCACCGCCTGGAACCGGAGGAGCGCGCCCGCCTGGACGCCGTGATCAAGGAAGCCCTGGTCAGCGGCAGGTCCTCGTACGCGGCACGCTTCCAGGTCCCTCTCGACGACGGGTCGGCGCAGTGGACGCACGTCCAGGCCCGCATCCTGCGCGACCGCGACGGCCGGGCCCACCGGATCGTCGGCATCGTCCGGGACGCCACCCCGGAGATCACCCACTCCGCCTTCGTGCTGGAGCTGGAGAAGCGCAGGCAGCGGCAGACGAACATGGTCGAGCGCACCACGCAGGCGCTGTCCCGCGCGGTGACCGTGGACGACGTCACGGCCGCGCTCACCGGCCCCGGCGGCCTGGCCAGGCTCGGCGCGGACGGCTTCGCGCTCGGCCTCGTCGAGAACGGCTCGCTCAACGTCATCGCACTCAGCGGCGAGTCCCTCGACGTCCTGGAGCACTTGCGGATGCGACGGCTGGAACCCGGTATGCCGCTCGCCGAGACCGTGCTCAGCGGCCGCCCCCTGTTCAGCAGCTCGTTCCAGGAGCTGATCAAGGACTATCCGGTGCTCGCCCCGTTCGCCGGGCGGCTGCGGTTCCGCGCCGCGGCCTACCTGCCGCTGGTCGCCCAGGCGAGGACCCTGGGCGGCATGGCCCTGTTCTACCGCGGACGCACCGCGTTCAGCGCCGACGAGCGCAACCTCTCACTGGGCCTCGCCGCCATCGTGGCCCAGTCGCTCCAGCGGGCGATCCTCTTCGACGAGGAGCGGGAGCTCGCCACCGGCCTCCAGGCCACCATGCTCCCCCGCCGCATCCCGGCGGTCGAGGGCGGCGAGATCGCCGTGCGGTACCACTCGGCGTGGAGCGGCCGGCAGGTCGGCGGCGACTGGTACGACGTGATCCCGCTGCCCCGCGGGCGGGTGGGGGTCGTGGTCGGCGACGTCCAGGGCCACGACACGCACGCCGCCGCCATCATGGGCCAGCTGCGGATCGCGTTGCGCGCCTACGCGGGCGAGGGCCACGCCCCCTCCACGGTGCTCGCCCGGGCGTCCCGGTTCCTCGCCGAACTCGACACGGAACGGTTCGCCACCTGCACCTACGCCCAGGTCGACCTGGACTCCGGCACGGTCCGGGCGGTCCGGGCCGGCCACCTGGGGCCCCTGATCCGGCACACCGACGGGCGGGTGGGCCGGCCGAAGCTGCCGGGGGGCCTGCCGCTGGGCGTGGCGTCCGTCTTCGGCGACGAGGAGTTCCCGGAGACCCGGCTGGACCTGGTGCCCGGCGAGACGCTGGTGATGTGCACCGACGGGCTGGTCGAGCAGCCGGGCAGGGACATCGGGGAGGGCATGGACGCCCTGGAGGCGGCGGTGAGCAGCGGGCCGCCCGGCGCGGAGGCGCTGGCCGACCACCTGTCGCAGCGGTTCTGGGACCGGTGGGGGACGGGCGACGACGTGGCGCTGCTGGTGCTCCGGCGCAGCCCGGACCCGGGTACGCCGCGGGCGCCGCGCATCCACCAGTACATCCACCAGGCGGACCCGCAGGGGCTGTCGGAGGCGCGGGCGGTGGTGCGGCGGGCGCTGCGCGACTGGGGCATGCGCGCCTTCGCGGACGACGCCGAGCTGGTGACCGGTGAACTGCTCGGCAATGTGCTGCTGCACACGGAGGGCGGTGCGGTGCTGACCCTGGAGGTGCTGCCGGAACCGGTCCGCCGGGTGCGCCTCACGGTGCGGGACCGTTCCAGCGCGTGGCCACGGCGGCGGACGCCCGGTGAGGCGGCCACCTCCGGGCGGGGGCTGCTGCTCCTGGACGCGCTGGCGCTGCGCTGGGGTGTGGAGCCGCGCGGCGAAGGCAAGGCGGTGTGGTGCGAGATCGGCCCGTCGTCACGGGCCGATGGGACGAGGAGGGCCCGGTGATGGATCCCGTCGAGGCGCTGGACCGGATCGCCTTCCTGCTGGAGCGGTCGCTGGCGCCGACGTACCGGGTGCGGGCGTTCCGTACCGCGTCGGCCGCGCTGTCGGCGCTCGGCGAGGGCGAGGCCGCCCAACGGGCGGCGGCCGGGACCCTGGAGCAGCTGAAGGGCGTCGGCCCCAAGACCGCGCAGGTGGTGCGGGAGGCGCTGGCCGGCGAAGTACCGGAGTACCTGCGGAAACTGGAGGGCGAGGCGGAGGCCGCGCCGCAGCGGGGCGCGGAGCTGCGGGCGGCGCTGCGCGGTGACTGCCACCTGCACTCCGACTGGTCGGACGGCGGCAGCCCGATCGACGCCATGGGGCGGGCCGCGGCGGCCCTCGGCCACGAGTGGGCGGTGCTGACCGACCACTCGCCGCGGCTGACGGTGGCTCGCGGCCTGTCGGCGGAACGGCTGCGGGAGCAGCTGGACGTGGTGGCGGAGCTGAACGAGGAGTGGGCGCCGTTCCGGCTGCTCACGGGCATCGAGTGCGACATCCTGCTGGACGGCTCGCTCGACCAGGAGGACGAGCTGCTGGACCGGCTGGACGTGGTCGTCGCCTCGGTCCACTCCAAGCTGCGGATGGACGCCCCGGCGATGACCCGGCGGATGGTCAGGGCCGTGAGCAATCCGCTGGTGGACGTGCTCGGGCACTGCACGGGCCGGCTGGTGGGCGGCAGGCGTCCGGAGTCGGAGTTCGACGCGGAACGGGTCTTCGCGGCGTGCGCCGATTCGGGTACGGCGGTGGAGATCAACAGCCGCCCGGAGCGGCTGGACCCGCCCCGGCGGCTGCTGCGGCAGGCCGTGGAGGCGGGGGTGTTCTTCGCGGTGGACACCGACGCGCACGCGCCGGGGCAGCTGGACTGGCAGGTGCTGGGCTGTGCGCGGGCCGAGGAGTGCGGCGTACCGGCCGACCGGGTGATCAACACCTGGCACGCCGGGGACCTGCTGCGCTGGACCCGTACGCGCGAGGCCCCGCGGAGCGGCTGACCGCCGAGACACCCGTACCCGGCTGCCTCTCGCCGAGCGCCTCGCCGAACCGGACGACGAGTTCGACGTCGTCGAGTACGGGGACCGGACAACGGCACAGGTCGACGCCGGCGTCACGGCCGAGGCCCGGAGCCGCGTGAATCGGGCGCCCGGAAGCCGCCCTATCACGGGGGACGTACCGAAGATCCGGTGGTGCGGCCCGAAAGGCCCTGGCTCGACCTTGCGGTATCCACGCGATGCCCGGCAGGACACGCTGCCCGTGTCCTGCGTTGCCCGTTTCTGGCATGAGGCGCGGACAACGCCCCCCGTAATAGCGGTTTCGCGGACCGGCCGGCGCCCGGAAGGACGGGGGCCGATCAACTCGTCCAGGATGCAGCAATCCCCCGGGGATTTCTTCTGATGCTTCTTCGGTGAAAAAGCTCGGCCATCGCGGGGCCTCCACACCACGCCCGCCTGGCCGGATCGTCACTCCGCGGAGTCGGCGGCCTCGTCCGTCATACGGCGGCGTTCGGCGGACAGGGCCCATTGGTAGGAGAGCGCGGCGAGCGTCGGGGCGCCCCAGCGGGCCCGCAGGACGCCGAGCTCCTTGGTCAGGGTGCGCAGCCCGATGCTCAGCCGCCGGGCGGTGATGCGCTGGTCGATCCCGGCCGCCGTGTCGATGAGGATCTCGCGTTGCCGGTGGGTCAGCCCGGCCCCTCCGGCGGGCGCCGCGCGGCGGGGGTCGCCGTGCCAGATGTCGGCGCGGCGCCAGGCGTCCTCGAAGCCCTCGGCGATGAACGCCACCAGGGCCCGGTCCATCACGTGCCAGGCAGCGTGCGTGGGACTGGAGTTGACCACGTGGTCGGGGATGAACGCCTGGCGCCGGTCCACGACGACGCAGCTCTGGAAGGACCCGGCGAGCGTACGGAAACGGGCGCCGCGCGCGGTCAGCCGGCTGACCCGGTCGCGGGTGGCCGGGTCGTCCCGCTCCCCGTCGCGGTACAGGGTCCGCACGCTCACGCCCCGGGCCAGGGCGCGGACCTCGCGGGCGTGGGCGGCCTCCAGGGCGTCGGCACCGCGCGGGCCGAGCGGCTGGGCGGTCAGCACTTCCGTCTCCGCCCGGCCGACGGCCTCGCCGATGCGGGCCCCGACCTGCTCGGGTTCGGCGAGGAACTCGCTGCCCGCGCCGGAGCGCCACTTGGCGCGCTCGAAGTGCAGGGCCAGTTCGTCGGCGACGTCCGGTACCGCCGCCATCCGGGCCGCCCGGGCGGCGAGTTCGCGCAGCCCCTCGTCGAGCCGGCGCCGGCCCGCCTCCTGCGGATCGAGGGCGATCGGCGCCTCGGGCCGGTCGGGGTCGACGGCGACCAGGCGCCAGGCCAGCAGCTCGCGCAGCGCGGCGCCGTCCGCCGGGCCGAGGGATTCGCCCCGGGTGATCCCGGCGTACAACGCCTTCGCGGCCGCCGACAACCCGCCCCGGCCGCCGGTCGCGCCGGCCTCCCCGGCCCCTGCGGCGACGCGCGCGGAATCGTCCTCGTCCATGGCCCTTGCCCCCGTTTACGCCTGCGTGTGTGCGCCGTGCGCATGTACGCACCACGCGAACGCTTGATCGCCGACGTACGACGGGCCAGCGTACCGGTGTGGCCCTTCCGGCTCTGTTCCCGGATTCCCGGAACGGCCCGAGGCACACCGCGGCGGCCACGGCACCACCGGCGGCCGCCCCCTTGGGGAAGAAAGCGTCATGGACAAGCTTGCACTGCGTCTCCTGCTCAGCGAGCACCGGGCGTCGATCACGCCGGAGAGCCAGGGCCTGTCGCGCCCCACCCGGCAGGGCAGACGGGCGCGCGGGCTCTCGCAGGCGCAGATCGACCAGATCCTGCACCGCGCCCCGGACACCTACGGCCGCCTGGAGTCCGGGCGTTACCCGAACCCGCCGGTCGACCTCCTCCAGGACGTGGCGCGGCTGTTCCGGATGAACGAGCAGGAGTGGATCGCGCTGTGGCGGTACGCCCTGGGCCAGGACCCGCCCCGGCCGCTCGACTTCCGCTCCGGGGACGAGCTTCCCGGCGTGTGGCGGGACATCCTCGGCGGTGTCTCCCACCCGGCGTACGTCAACGACCGCTCCTGGAACGTGCTCGCCCACAACGCCCCCTTCGAGGCGCTCTTCCCGCACGGCCGGGTTCCCGCCAACGCCATGCGGTGGATGACCGTCGAGCCGGACGCCCGCACCGTGCTGGCGGACTGGGAGACGGCGTGGGCGCCGGTGGTGCTGCCCCAGCTGCGGGTCGCGCTGGCCGCCGACCCGTCCGACAAGACCCTGTGCGCGATCGAGCAGGACGTCCTGGCCGACCCGGTGGCGGCGCCGCTCTACGAGTCGGCGAGCGCCTACAGCCACCTCGACGGCGACGAGCGGCCGCTGCGCCATCCCGCGCTCGGCCGCGGGTGGGTCACCATGTCCGCCGCCCAGCCCCTGGCGGCTCCCGGGTCCCGGCTGATCATCCTGGTCTTCCGCCCCGGCGCCCGCCTCCGGCGCGGGCGTCCCGCGTCGCTGCGCGCAACCGAGGCGGAGTAGGCGGCGGGCGGGTCGCCCCCGGCGCGGGTCGCCCGGTCCGGGGCGGGTACCCGGAGCGCACGTTCCCGTCACGAGGAAGGGCAGCGCCGTGCGCGATTCCGCCGAGTTCACACGGTCCTCGAGCCGTTTCACGGACCGCATCACCGCCGACGGCAGGGACGGGTGGCCGGTCGAGGCCGGCCGCTACCGGCTCGTCGTCAGCCGGGCGTGCCCGTGGGCGAGCCGCGCCCTGGTGGTGCGGCGGCTGCTGGGCCTGGAGGAGGCCCTGTCGCTGGCCGTGGCCGACCCCGTGCAGGACGAGCGGAGCTGGCGCTTCACCCTCGACCCCGACGACCGGGACCCGGTCCTCGGCATCCGCTTCCTCGGCGAGGCGTACCGCGCCAGGGACGAGGCGTACGACGGCGGCGTCAGCGTCCCCGCCGTCGTCGACGTGCCGAGCGGCCGGCTGGTGACCAACGACTACCAGCGCGTCACGCTGGACCTGTCCACCGAGTGGCGGGCCCTGCACCGCGAGGGCGCGCCCGACCTCTACCCGGAGGGGCTGCGGGACGAGATCGACGAGCGGATGGAGGGGATCTACCAGGACGTCAACAACGGCGTGTACAAGGCGGGGTTCGCCAAGAGCCAGGAAGCCTACGACGCGGCGTACGCGCGGCTGTTCGCCCGGCTGGACCGGGTGTCGGAACACCTGGCCGGGCAGCGCTACCTGGTGGGCGACACGATCACCGAGGCGGACGTGCGGCTGTTCACCACGCTGGTGCGGTTCGACGCCGTCTACCACGGCCACTTCAAGTGCAACCGCCACAAGCTCAGCGAGGACCCGGTCCTGTGGGCGTACGCCCGGGACCTGTTCCAGACGCCCGGCTTCGGCGACACGGTGGACTTCGACCACATTAAGCGGCACTACTACGTGGTGCACCAGGACATCAACCCCACGCGGATCGTGCCGCGCGGCCCCGACCTGCGCGGCTGGTGTGCCCCGCACCACCGGGAGGAGCTGGGCGGGCGCCCGTTCGGTGACGGGACGCCGCCGCCCCCTCCCCCGTCCTCCGAGGTCGTCCAGCCGCTGTGACGGTTCCGGCCGCCGGGGCGTGTCCGCGGAGTGACGCCGCGGGTCGAACTCGGTGCCGGGGAGCGCCGGCAGGTGTCCACGCCCAGTCATGACCACGCCTGCGCTCGGTGTGCAGCGCCACCCACGGGCCGCGGCTGTCCTGCCCGCCCGACACGTGCGGTCGATCACGAGAAGTCGGATGGCGCATACGCCCCCAACCAGGGCGGCACTCGCCGGGAGCGCCGAACTGTGCGGGAAGCGAGGCCCGCGATGGGACTGGCGCATGCGGACGCGGGCGGAGGGGACGCTGCGCTGTCCCGGGTCTGGCTCAATCCAGGGCCGTACCCCCGCCCGTACCCCGTGAGGGGGACGGGCGGGGGCCTGGTTCTCTTTTACCGCTCAGCAGGGGAGGGTGGTTTTGCCGGCAGCGCCGGTGGCGCCGGTGAGGCCGTCCGCGGTGAACGTGGCGGCGGTGCCGTTGCCGCCGGGCTTGCCGGGACACACCGGGCTCGCGGCGCCGCCGGCGCCGCCGGTTCCGCCCGTGTGGCCGCCACCGACCGTGGAGGCGCCGCCGTTGCCGCCCTTGCCGCCGGGGATGCCGGCCCCGGCGTCGCCGACGCCGCCCACGCCGCCCTTGCCGCCGGTGCCGCCGAGCTTGGCCACTCCGCCGTAGCCGCCGTTGCCGCCGTTGCCGTTGGCACCCCCGGCGCCGCCGGTGCCCCCCTTGCCGCCGACACTCGCGCTGCCGTACGCGTTACCGCCGTTGCCGCCGTTACCGCCATTGCCGTTGGCGCCGGCAGCGCCGCCGGTTCCGCCCAGGCCGCCGAGGCCGCCACTGATCCCTATTCCGTTGAGGCCGTTGAGGCCGGGGAAGCCGACGATGCCGAAGCCGGCCTGAGTCCCGATGCTGCCCACCTCGGCACGGGGGGTTGCCGAGGCGAGGGCGGGGGCGCTGAGGCTGACGACGGCGATCGCGGCGACCAGGAGGGTCCGGGGGACAGCAGGAGTGCGCGTGAAGCGCATGAGGACGACCTCTCGATTTGCGCGACCGGAGATGCTCTCCGGCCGACACACCAGCAACGTAGGCCGTAGCGGGCCGCCCCGCGTTGAACCGAATGATCCAATGGCTGCAAATGAACTAGATACCCAAAAAATGGCTTTAAGTACATTTGTTTCGTATGCACGTATCCTCGAAAAAGCAGGACGTGAACCGCGCGACCGGGCATGGTGAGCCGGCGGTCCATCTGACGGCTGGAGGTGTCGTCGACCGGGTCGACCGCACCCGGTCTCGGCGATCCGCCCGTAACTCGGCGAACGCCGCACCCAGCGGGGTGGGGCGGCCCTCACGCCCGGACATCCGCAGCAGGTCGTGGGCACGGACCTGGTTGGTGACCAGGGAACCGGCGACCTTCGACCCGTCCCGCCGACGCCCCGCGAGCGACTCAGCCCCGTCCAGACCCACGCGCCGCGCACCGCCGCCGACCGCTACCGCGGCCCCCACCCCGAGCGGGCCCGCCTCGCCGTACTGCAACGGTGCTGGTGCTGATCGCTGACCAGTTCCAGGGTTGTGTTTGCCGTCGTTTGCGGCCCGGTCCGCTCATACGGTCACGACAAGCACCGTTGCAGCACTAGGACGCGGCCCGCCACACGGTGGTGGCGTTGCAGAACTCCTTGATGCCGTGCCCGGAGAGCTCCCGCCCGTACCCGGAGCGCTTGACCCCGCCGAACGGCAGCGCGGGGTGCGAGGCGGTCATCCCGTTGACGAACACACCGCCCGCTTCCAGGTCCCGGACGAACCTCCGCACGTCCTCGTCGTCGCGCGTCCAGACGTTGGAGCTGAGCCCGAAGTACGTGTCGTTGGCGACCTTCACCGCCTCGTCCAGGTCGGCCACCCGGTAGAGCGTGGCGACCGGCCCGAAGGTCTCCTCCTGGTGGATCCGCATGCCGGGCGTGATCCCGGTCAGCACGGTCGGCTCGTAGAACCAGCCGCGCTCCATGCCCCGCGGCAGGTTCCCGGGCCGGCCGCCGCCGCACAGGACGGTCGCGCCCCGGCCCACGGCGTCGTCGACGAGTTCCTGGAGCCCGTCGCGCCCGGCCTCGCTGGCCAGCGGTCCGACGTCGGTGGACTCGTCCATCGGGTCACCGACGGTCAGCGCGGCCATGCCGGCGGTGAAGCGTTCCGTGAAGGCGTCGTACACGTCCGTGTGGACGATGAAGCGCTTGGCGGCGATGCACGACTGGCCGTTGTTCTGGGCGCGGGCGGTGACGGCGACCTCGGCGGCCTTCTCGACGTCCGCCGACGGCATCACCACGTACGGATCGCTGCCGCCGAGCTCCAGGACGGTCTTCTTGATCTCGTCGCCGGCGATGGCGGCGACGGAACGTCCGGCCGGTTCGCTGCCGGTGAGGGTGGCGGCGGCCACCCGGTCGTCGCGCAGGATGCCCTCGACGGCGCGGGAGCCGACGAGCAGGGTCTGGAAGCAGCCCTCGGGGTAGCCGGCGCGGCGGAAGAGGTCCTCCAGGTAGAGCGCGGTCTGCGGAACGTTCGACGCGTGCTTGAGAAGCCCGACGTTGCCCGCCATCAGCGCGGGCGCGGCGAAGCGGACGACCTGCCAGAGCGGGAAGTTCCATGGCATGACGGCCAGGACCGGGCCCAGTGGGCGGTAGTGCACGCGCGCGTGGACCGCTCCGGCGTCCCGGACGTCGGCGTCCGGGGGCTGCTCGTCGGCGAGGAGCCGCTCGGCGTTGGCCGCGTACCAGCGCATGGCCTTCACACATTTGGCCGCCTCCGCCCGGGCGGCGGTGAGGGGCTTGCCCATCTCCGTGGTCATCGTGCGGGCGATGTCGTCCTGGTCGGCCTCCAGCAGACCGGCCGCGCGGTCGAGCAGGCGGGCCCGGTCGGCGAACGTGGTCCTCCGGTACTCGCGGAAGGCCGCGTCGGCGGCGGCGACGCGCCGTTCGATCCCGTCGGGCGTGAGCTCGTCGAAGGTCTTGAGCGTCTCGCCGGTGGCGGGGTTGACGGTCGCGATGGGCATGGGCGGGTTCCTCCTCGCAGTCGCTGACTCGACCCTGCCGCGCTGGTCGCGGCGTCGCAACGCGAGCGTCCGCGACGCGACGGCGGCGGGTTATGACCGGCCTGTCGGGTAACCCGTGGCGGTATGGCACACACAGGTGATGACAAGGAAAAAGGCGCCGGGAAGCCGGAGGAGCCGACCGACCTGTCCGCGGGCTCGTGGCGGGCGGTCCTCAAGCGCACCGGCAAGGAGTTCATGGACGACGAGCTGCCCGACCGCGCGGCGGCCCTGACGTACTACAGCGTCCTCTCGATCTTCCCCGCCCTGCTGGTCCTGGTCTCGGTGCTGGGCGTGATCGGGGATTCGGCGACCCGCACGGTGCTCGACAACCTCCAGAAGCTGGCGCCGGGGCCGGTGCGGGACATCCTCGGGGACGCCGTGAAGCAGCTCCAGGACAGTCCGGGTGCCAGTGGCGTGGTGGCGGTCATCAGCCTGCTCGGCGCGATCTGGTCGGCCTCCGGTTACGTGGGCGGCTTCATCCGCACCGCGAACGCCGTCTACGACCTGCCGGAGGGCCGCCCGGTGTGGAAGCTGACCCCGCTGCGGGTCGGGCTGACGCTGGTGCTGATGGTGCTGCTCGCGGTGAGCGCGATGATCGTGGTCTTCACCGGCCCGCTCGCGGCGCGCGCGGGCGAGGCCATCGGCCTCGGTGACGAGGCGGTCACCGTGTGGAACATCGCCAAGTGGCCCGTGCTGATCGTGCTGGTGATCGTGATGATCGCGCTGCTGTTCTGGCGGGCGCCCAACGTCCACGGCCAGGGCTTCCGCTGGCTGAGCCCGGGCAGCGTGCTGGCCGTGCTGCTGTGGATGATCGCCTCGGGCGGCTTCGCGCTGTACGTGGCGAACTTCAGCTCGTACAACAAGACCTACGGCACGCTGGCCGGTGTCATCACCTTCCTGATCTGGCTGTGGCTGTCGAACCTGGCCATCCTGCTGGGTCTGGAGCTCGACGCGGAACTGGCGCGGCAGCGGGCGATCAGCGGCGGCATGCCCGAGTCGGAGGAGCCGTACGTGGAGCCCCGGGACACCCGCAAGTGGCCCGAGGAGATGCGCGAGGAGATCGCGCACGACGAGCGCTCCGGCCGTCGCGGCGACGACTCCCGCCCGGCCTGACGGCTGGCGCCCCGGTACCCCCGGCCGGTGTGCCGGGGGTACCGGGGCGCTCAGGTCCCTCGCGGGACGGGCCGGGCGTCGTCCAGGTCGTAGAGCAGTCGCTGGGCCTCCGCCGCCAGGCCGCCGACCGAGGTGGCGGTCTCCTCGTCGTGCTCGGTCAGCCGGGCCTTCAGGCGTCGCTGCGCCGCCCACGCCCGCTCCAGGGCCTCGTCCCGGACGCCGTCGTCCCGGAGGCCGTCCGCGGCCCCGTCGCGGGGCCCGGTCAGCGCCGCGCAGTCCGCCTCGCACACGTCCGCCAGGGCGTGCAGCAACCGCGGCACCTCCCCGAGCACCGCGTCCGGCGGCGGCCTGAGCCGGGGGCGGTCCCCCGCCGCCTCGGCGAGAATGCCGGTCAGCGCGGTCAGGTGGTCGGCGACGCGTTCCCAGGCCGCGTCCCACTGGGTGGAGGGCAGCTCCGGGCCCGGCCGGCGGATGCGGCGTCCCGGGTTGAGGCGCAGGCTCTCCCTGGTCCACATCCGGGCGTTCCGCAGGTCCGCGAGCCGCTGCGGCAGCCGCCGGGCGCGGGCGTGCCACTCCTGGGCCTCGCTCCGCCCGTAGCCGCGCTCCATCTCCACGGCCATCGACCGCAGTAGTTCCGCGCCCTCCCTGGGCAGCCGGCACAGCGACTCATGGGCGTGCCGCAGGTGCACCGGTGGCAGGACCAGCGCGTTGACGCCGATGCCGATGGCCGCGCCGAGGAGCGTCTCCAGCAGCCGGTGCAGGATGCTGAACCCGCTGAACGAGCCGTACACCAGCACGAACAGCGCCGTGGTGGAGGCGTAGACCCCCTGGCCGTCGAAGCGGGAGTAGTTGCCGAGCAGCGCGGTCAGGGGCAGCACGATCGCCATGGCCGCCATGGTGTTGCCGCCGGTCAGCCCGGCGGCGCCGGCCGCCAGCACGGTACCGGCGGCGATGAGGACCACCTGCTGGACGCCGGTCTGCACGGAGCGGTAGACGGTGCTCTGTACGAGGGCGACCGCCGTCCAGGGCGCCATGAGCGCGAGCGGTGCCTGCCACCACCAGCCGGCCACCGCCCAGGCGAGGATCGCGGCCCCGGCGGCCTTGATCGCCTGGACGGCCAGGTCCCGCTCCGGGCCCGGGCCGGTGAGGGCCCGGCGTACGGACCCGCCGACGGCGGCGGCCTCCCAGCCGGCCCGGTGCCACAGCTCGCGCGCGCGGGCCGCCGGGTTCACGGCAGCGGGGTGCCGCCGGTGGCGTTGACGACCTCCCCGGTGATGTAACTCGCGCCCGATGAGGCGAGGAAGACGTACGCCGGCGCCATCTCCGCCGGCTGGGCGGGGCGTCCGAGCGGCGACTGCTTCCCGAACTCGGCCGTCTCGGGCATCGTCGCCGGGATGAGCGGCGTCCAGACCGGTCCTGGGGCCACCGCGTTCACCCGGATGCCGCGCTCGGCGACCAGCTGCGCCATGCTGTGGGTGAAGTTGACGATGGCCGCCTTCGTCATGGCGTAGTCGAGCAGCGGCGGACTCGGCTTGTAGGCCTGCACGGACGTGGTGTTGATGACGGAGCCGCCCCGGGGGATGTGCGGCAGCGCGGCCCTGGTCAGCCAGAACATGCCGTACAGGTTGGTCTTCATCACCCGGTCGAACTGCTCGGTCGTGATGGCCTCGATGCCGTCCGGCTGGGCCATCTGGTACGCCGCGTTGTTCACCAGGACGTCGATGCGCCCGAACTCCTCGACGACCCGCTGGATCAGGGCCCGGCACTGCTCCTCGTCCCGGTTGTCGGCGGCGGTGGAGATGACCTTGCGGCCGGCCTCCTCGACGAGCCTCGCGGTCTCGCGCGCCTCTTCCTCCTCCTCGGGGAGGTGGGTGAAGACGATGTCGGCGCCTTCGCGCGCGTACGCCAGGCACACCGCGCGCCCGATGCCGGAGTCGCCCCCGGTGACGACGGCGACGCGGTCGCGCAGCAGTCCGGTGCCCCGGTAGGACTCCTCTCCGTGGTCCGGCGGCGGGTCCATCGGGCCGGTCCAGCCGGGGTGTTGCTGCTCCTGTTCCGGGAAGTCCGGCCGGGGGTGCCGGGTGACGGGGTCCTGGGGCTCGCGGGGGTCGGTCATGGTCCGCCTTTCGTACGGTCAGCGGTCGTCTGGGGTCGACTTCTCGCGTTCCCAAGACTCACGGACCGAACCATTCCCCGCGAATCAGACGACGGCCCGGCGACCGGTCAGACGGTGACGCGGACCGCCGGGCCGGCGACGGGCACGTCGTTGATGCTCGCGTAGCGCTTGCGCATCAGGCCGTTGGCGTCGAACTCCCAGTTCTCGTTGCCGTACGCGCGGAACCACTGTCCGGCCGCGTCGTGGTACTCGTACGCGAAGCGCACGGCGATGCGGTCGCCGGTGAAGGCCCACAGCTCCTTGCGGAGCCGGTAGTCCAGCTCTCGCCGCCATTTGTCGGTGAGGAAGGCGACGATCTCGTCCCGGCCGGTCAGGAACACGTCGCGATTGCGCCACTCGGAGTCCTCGGTGTAGGCGAGGGCGACCTTCTCCGGGTCGCGGGTGTTCCAGGCGTCCTGGGCGAGCCGCACCTTCAGGCGGGCGGTCTCCTCGGTGAACGGCGGCAGGGGCGGGCGCACGGAGGGCTCCTCTCGGCACGGCGAGAACGATCGTTCTCACCTGGTCCGGTACCTTATGAGAACGATGGTTCTCAGGCAAGGGAGTGACGTGATGGACGGCGAGGAGGCGAGGACCCGGGTCCTCGACGCGGCCGAGGAACTGTTCTACGGCCGGGGTGTCCAAGCCGTCGGCATGGACGCCGTGCGCAGCGCGTCCGGAGTCACCCTGCGGCGCCTGTACCAGCTCTTCCCGTCCAAGGGCGCACTGGTCGAGGCGTACCTGCTGCGGCGCGACGCCCGCTGGCGCGCCGGCCTGGCCGCGTACGTGGACTCCGTGGACGCCCCGCCGCGCGAGCGGGTGCTGGCGGTCTTCGACTGGCTGCGCGGCTGGTTCGAGGAACCGGGCTTCCGCGGCTGCGCGTTCGTCAACTCCTTCGGCGAACTCGGCGCCACCTCGCCGGAGGTGGCCGGGGCCGCGCGGCGGCACAAGGAGGAGTTCCTCCGGTACGTCACCGGCCTGGTGGCCGCGGCGGGCGCCCCCGCCGCGGCCGGACGCCATGTGGCCCTGCTCGCGGAGGGCGCCATGACGACCGCCGCCCTCACCGGTTCGTCCGCACCGGCCCGCGAGGCACGGGAAGCGGCGGCGGCGCTGCTGGACGCGGCGGTACGCCGCTGACCGGGCCGGCCGGCGGGGCGGGCGCGGTGCGGAACACGCGCGGGGCCGGCGGGGGCCGCGCGGCCGAACCGGTGAATCGGCGCCACCCCGCGCATGTGGCACCGCCTTTCTCGCAAGGACACCCTTGGGTTCTTCGCCGCGAAAGGATGGAGATGCGCCTCGCACATTCCTCATGGGGTGCCGCCGTACTGGCCCTCGCGCTGAGCACGGCCGACTGCGCTCCCGCCCAGGACGGACCGCCGGACCTCTCCGGCCCTTCCGCCCTCCCGGTCGCCGCACCGGCGCCACCACGGCGGGAGGCGGCCGGAGCATGCCGTACGCCAACGGAGCAGAAACGTCACTGCACCCGGGTGCCCCGGCCCTTCCACGGACAGCGGATCGTCACCATCGACATCCTGGCCGGGTTCACCGCCCGCGCCGTGGGCGAGGCGGGCGGCGAGCGCACCCTGCGGGCCCGCATCCGACAGGCCGTCACCTCCACCTCCCAGGCGTTCGCCGCCGGGGCCGTCAACGCCCGCCTCCGGCTCACCGGCATCGTCCGGGCCAAGGTGCCCGCCCGGCTGGACCGGTCCGGGGACGACCTGCTGAAGGCGGTCGCCCGGCGCGGCGACGGCGTGGCGGACCACCTCCCCGGCCTGCGTGACCGCGTGGGAGCCGACCTGGTCACGGTGGTGACGGGCAGCGAGGGGCCCGCCGGACTGGCCAACCGGCCCCGCCGCGTGACGTCCAGGACCAGCGGCCACGGTTACAGCGTGGTCGCCCAGAAAGCCCTCGCGCACCATTCGCTCGCCCACGAGATCGCGCACAACCTGGGCGCCATGCACGACTACGCCACCGCCCCACGCGGCGCGAACAGCGCCCGCGGCTACTTCCCGCCCTCGGGCCGGTGGTCGACCCTGGAGGCGTACGAGTCCGGCTGTCGCCGTGCGACCGGCGGCCCCTGCCGGCGCATCAACCGCTACTCCAACCCACGGCAGACCTACCTGGGTGAGCGGCTCGGCTCGCCGCTGGGCCGGCCGAGGCCCGCCGACACCGTCCGCGCCTTCAACGCCGTGGTGGGCATCGTGGCCGAATACCGCCGCCGCCCGGGACGGTGACCTCCGCCTCCGCCGCCCGGGCCGGTGGCCCACGGGCGCGGCAGCGGGGCGGCACACCACCGCGTCACCGGCCGCCCGACGCGACGGGCGGGGCGAGCGGGGCCCGGACGAGCGGCGCCGGCGGGGCGGTCCCCGGCAGCGGCGCCGAGGGGCACACCCGGCACTTACTGCGCCCCAGGCACATATCGGCCAGAACGGATAAAATTCCCGTATGGGAAAGCGGCCTTATCCGTCCACCGCACCCGAGCTGGTCCTCGACATCGACGGGGACTCCACCGTGATGAGTCCGAGTCGGGAGTACCACATCGGGCGCGACCCGGAGAGCGACATCGTGATCACCGACGCCCGCATCTCCTGGCACCACGCGGTGCTGCGTCCCGAGGAGGGACGGTGGACCGTTCAGGACGAGGGCAGTACCAACGGAACCTTCGCCGATGGCAGACGTGTCCGCGTGTGGGACGTCGGCCCCGGCAGCGTCCTCCGCTTCGGGCACCCGGCCGACGGGCCGCGCGCCATGCTGTCGGCGCCCGAGCGGCCCGCGCCGCCCGGCCCGGCCCCGGCGGCCGCCCCCTCACCGTCCCTGTCCCACGCCCCGCCCGCGCCCCAGGACCCGGCGTCCGCACCGCGGCCGTCCTCGGTGTCGCTTCCGGCGGCCACCGGGACGTTCCGGCAGCCGACCTCGGTACGGCCGCTGCCGAGCCGGACCGTACGCATCGGGCGCGGCGCCGGCAACGACCTGGTCGTCGATGACCTGACGGTCTCCCGCCGGCACGCCGAACTGCTCGCCGACCCGGACGGCACGTACTGGATCCACGACCTGGGCAGCCACAACGGCACGTTCCTCAACGGCCAGCCGGTCGACCGCGCCCGGGTGACACCCGACGACATCGTCGGCATCGGGCACTCGGCCTTCTGCCTCGTCGGCTCCCAGCTGGTGGAGTTCACCGACACCGGTGAGGTGTCCCTCGACGTGCAGGACCTGGCGGTCACGGTGGACCGGGGCCGCAAGACCCTCATCGACGAGGTGTCCTTCCCGGTGGGCGAGAAAAGCCTGCTCGGTGTCGTCGGCCCCAGCGGTTCGGGCAAGTCGACGCTGCTCAACGCGCTGACCGGGCTGCGCCCCGCCGACCGGGGCACGGTGCTGTACGACGGCCGCGACCTGTACCGGGACTACGCCGAGCTGCGCCGCCGCATCGGCCTCGTACCGCAGGACGACATCCTGCACCTCCAGCTGACCGTGCGCCGCGCGCTGGTGTACGCCGCCGAGCTGCGCTTCCCCGAGGACACCGCCCGCTCCGAGCGGCAGGCCCGGGTCGACGAGGTCATCGAGGAGCTGGGCCTGGGGCAGCGCGTCGACCAGCCGATCCACAGCCTGTCCGGCGGACAGCGCAAGCGGGTCAGCGTGGCGCTGGAGCTGCTGACGAAGCCGTCACTGCTGTTCCTGGACGAGCCGACCTCCGGCCTGGACCCGGGCATGGACCGATCGGTGATGCACATGCTGCGCGGGCTCGCCGACGACGGCCGTACGGTCATCGTGGTCACCCACAGTGTGCTCAGCCTGGACGTCTGCGACCGGCTGCTGGTCCTGGCACCGGGCGGCCGGATCGCGTACTACGGGCCGCCCGAGGAAGCGCTGGCCTACTTCGGCTTCACCCAGTGGCCCGAGGCGTTCGAGGCGTTCGAGAACGACCGGGACCGCGACTGGGCGGGGCAGTACCGCGCCTCGCGGCTGCACCACCAGTACATCGAGGGCGCCATGCAACGGCCGCCGCTGCCCGACGGCGCGGGGACGGCGGCGCCGCCCGCGCCGCCGCCCAAGGCGCAGAGCTGGGGCGCCCAGCTGCGTACGCTCGTGCGGCGCTACACGGCCGCGCTGAGCGCCGACCGGACGTTCATCGCCATCATGATCGCGCTGCCGTTCGTGATGGGAGCGATGGCCAGGGCGCTGTCCGAGGGCCGCTTCGGCCCCGAGTCGACGATGAACGTGCTGCTGATCCTGTGCGTCGGCGGCGTGCTGACGGGCGCGGCGAACGCGGTCCGGGAACTGGTGAAGGAGCGGACGATCTACCGCCGGGAGAGAGCCGTCGGCCTGTCCAGATCGGCGTACCTGATGTCCAAGGTGGTGGTCCTCGGCGTCATCACGGTCGTGCAGGCCGTGGTCCTGTCCCTGGTCGCGCTGATCGGCGTCCCGCTGAACGCCCCGGGCGGCAAGGGTGTGCTGCTGCCGCCGCTCGTGGAGCTCACCCTCGCCGTCGCCCTGCTGTCGTTCACGGCGATGATGCTGGGCCTGTTCGTGTCGGCGCTGGTGCGCAAGGAGGAGGTCACCATGCCGCTCCTGGTGCTCCTCGCGATCGTGCAGGTGGTGTTCTGCGGTGGCCTGCTGAAGATCCACGGGGCGCTCGTCCTGGAGCAGCTGTCGTGGCTCATCCCCTCCCGGTGGGCGTTCGGGGCGATGGGCTCGACGGTCGACATCCGGAAACTGTCGCCGACCGCCAAGACGGCGGACCCGCTGTTCGACCACACGGTGGCGGCATGGCTGCTCGACATGGGGATGCTGGTGGTCCTCTCCGTCGTCCTGGGGTTCCTGGTGGCGAGGCTGCTGCGCCGGCACGAACCGGTGATCATGCGGAAGTAGGCGCGATCGATGGTCTTTCCCGGCTCCGGCCCCTCGGGCGCGTACGACTCCCCGGACGACGGCTTCCGGCCCAGCCACGTCGTGCCGGCCGAGGGGCTGCCCGCCTGGGAGGCGCCGGATCCGGGCCGCCCGACCGTGCCGCTGGACCCGTTCCTGCCCGTCCTGCTGCTGGAGCGGCTGGGCGACTGGGGCCGGGTGCTGTGCGCCAACGGGTGGTCCGCCTGGGTGGACGGGCGGCTGCTGGTGTCCGTACCGCCCGACCCCCCGGCGGCGGGCCGGCCGATGGGTACGGCCACGGACCCGCGCCCGCTGCTCGCGCGGACCGAGGAGGCGGTGAGCCGCTACCGGCTGGCCGCGGAGGACCTGGCGGCGGGCCGCGCGGACGGCGAGGTGTTCCGGCGCCGCACCCAGGGCCTGCGCATCGGCCTCGTCGTGGACGGCGAGGCGCTGTGGATGTACGACGCGCGGCGGGAGCGGTGGCTGTACTGCGACGGCGCGCGGCTGAGTACGTACGCCACGTCGGCCGGCCCGTCCGCCGCCGGGACCGGTCCGGCCACCGGAGAGGAGCCGCCGCCGGTAGCCGCCCCGGCGGGCGCGTCCGCCGTGCCGGGCACCCCCGCCGCGGCGCCTCCGGCCGCGCCCGCGAAGTACGAACCGACGCGCGTGGTGGAGCACGCCCCCGCACCGGACACGGGCCCGGAACCCACACGCGTCGTGGACCATTCCTCCGCACCGGACACCGGCCCCGAACCCACACGCGTCGTGGACCACTACTCCCCCGCACCGGACACCGGCCCCGAACCCACACGCGTGGTGGAGCAGGTGCCTCCCGAGGACGACGACGCGGACGGTCCGCCGGACCGGACGGGTGAGGGGTGATGGCGGACCGGATCACCCGCGACGACCTGCCCGCCGGGCGGCCGTCCGGACTGGTCGGCAAGCAGATCGCGGACTACCGGGTGGAGAGCGAGATCGGGCGGGGCGGCATGGCGGTGGTGTACCGGGCGCTCGACCTGCGGCTGGACCGCGCGGTGGCGTTGAAGCTCCTCGCTCCCGAGCTGGCCCGCAACGACACCTTCCGCAAGCGGTTCGCGCACGAGTCCCGGGTGGCCGCCGCGATCGACCACCCTCACATCGTCCCGGTGTTCGAGGCGGGCGAGACGGAGGGCGTGCTGTACATCGCCATGCGGTACGTCGCCGGGCAGGACCTGCGGGCGCTGCTGGACCGGGTGGGGCCGCTGCCGCCCGAGCAGGCGGGGCGGATCGCCGCGCAGGTGGCGTCGGCACTGGACGCGGCGCACGCGCACGACCTGGTGCACCGGGACGTCAAGCCGGGCAACATTCTGGTCGCGCCGGGCACCGACAGCGAGCACCCCGAGCACGTGTACCTCACGGACTTCGGTCTGACGAAGAAGTCTTTGTCCCTGACGGGGTTCACCAGTGTGGGCCAGTTCGTCGGGACGCTCGACTACGTGGCGCCGGAGCAGATCTCGGGGCGTCCGGTGGACGGCCGGTGCGACGTGTACAGCCTGGGCTGCGTGGTGTACGAGACGCTGGCCGGGGTGCCGCCGTTCCGGCGGGACGACGACATGGCGCTGCTCTGGGCCCACCAGTACGATCCGCCGCCCCCGTTGACCGAGGAGCGCCGGGGGCTGCCGGCCGCGGTCGACGCGGTGCTGGGCAAGGCGCTCGCGAAGACCCCGGGGGAACGGTACGACACGTGCCTGCAGTTCGTGGCCGAGCTGCGGGCCGCGCTGGAGGGCGGCGCCGGCGCCACGAAGCCGCCGCCCGCCCCTCCCGCCTGGGCACTGCCGGTGTTCCGGGAGCTGTGAGGCTAGGCCGCTTCTTTCGGATCACCGGATCTCCGGGATGTACCGGCCGGTCCTCGTCGGACTTCACCGGCGCCGGCCGAGAAGGGCAGCCTGCTCCTTCTTGAGTCGTGCAAAGCGGGTGGTGGTGTACTCCTTCAGCCCAGGCCCCGGGAACTGGATGACGGACTTGTATTCGCCGAACTCGCCACGTGCCCAGCGCGCCGCGGTGATCTCGTAGCCGGAGACGTGGGCGCACAGTTCGAGCAGGACAGGCGGCACCTCCTCCTCGATGAGAAGGTCGGCCTTGGTGACGACCACGTCGCGCATCTTCTGGATGTTGGGCAGGAATACAGTCGTGGCCCAGGTGCGCCACTCGGCGAGCTCCTCCTCGGTGGGGGGAACGTCGTGGTCGAAGGGATGGACCCCGTCGGGGCGGGCATATCTCTCGCAAAACGCTTCATAGGCACGTCTGTTGGCCTCCATGAGCGCGAAGAGTGGGCCGTAGAAGTCGCTCAACTGCTGGTTCACTCGGGCGAGCCGGGCCTGTCTCTGCGCGAGCCTCAGCCCATTGAGGTACGTCGTCAAGTAGCCGGCGAAGGCCAGACTCACGGTCAAGATCACTGTGCCCATGGAGAGGATGGTAGGCCCGCTTCTTTCGGATCATCTGATCGTTGGTCTCGCTATGCCGTTGACTGACGCGCGGTGGGCGCGGATTGAGCCTTTGCTCCCGGACCGGACACCGAGGCGGGGTGGCCGGTGGCGGGACCACCGTGAGGTGCTCGATGCGATCGCTTGGAAGTTCCAGACGGGATGTCAGTGGGTCCACCTGCCCGAGAAGTACGGCAACTGGAGGGGTGTCTACAACCGGCTTCGCATGTGGGCCGTCGACGGCACCTGGGAGCGCGTCTTCACCGCAGTCATGGCCCAGGCCGACGCTGACGAGGACCTGAACCGGGTAGACACGCCATCCGTGACCACCTACGCAGGCGCGGTATCCGGGCGGTGATCCCCGTACCGGCGGACCAGGGGGCCACCGGCTGCGCCGAGGCAGCAAGGGCGGGATGCCACCCGCCTTCGACCGCGAGGCCTACAAGCAGCGCAACACGGTCGAGCGATGTATCAACCGCTTGAAGCAGTGGCGCGGTATCGCCACCCGCTAAGAGAAGACGGCGGCCATCTACCTGACAGGACTGCACATCGCGGGCATCTTCCTCTGGTCCGCCACGTGATCCCAACGAAACGGCTCAGGTCACGGCCGGGGGGCCGGGCCGTGCGGGGGCCGCTCCGCGCCGGCGTACGCGCGAGGCCAGCAGTCCGCCGAGGGCGCCGAGGACCAGGCCCCACAGCAGGGCGAGCCCGACGGCGGTCCACAGGCGCGGGTGCAGCGCCACCTGGCCGCCCAGGTCGTCGACCTCCACGATCCCCAGGATCGACAGGCCCAGCCGGGCGACGACCCGGGTGACGGGGGCGACGGCGAGCATGGTGAGCGCGAAGGCGACGCCGAAGTGGAGGGCGTACTGCCAGAGCCGGGTGCCGGCCGGTGAGCGTACCGCCATGGCGAACGCTGCGGCCAGCAGCAGTACGGCGGCGACCGGCACGAGCCACCAGGCCCGCCCGTCGTGCTGGGCGAGGGCGGCCACGTCCAGGGTGGTGTCCTCCGGGCCGCGCAGCGCCGCGTCCAGGACCTGTGGCATGGGCAGGCCGAACGGGCCCTCCACCCTGCCCTGCCAGGACGCGCCGATACCCAGGCCCAGGGCCAGCCAGGCGACGTTGGGCAGGCCCAGCAGGATGACGGCGAACGTCTCGGCGGTGTGCCCTCGGGTCGCCGCCACGATCAGGCCGGCGATCAGGCCGATGGCGACGTAGGCGAGGAGCAGCAGCAGCATCGCGAAGGCGGCCGGGCGGACCGGCTCCTGGTAGCGGAGCAGCCGGGCGGGGAGCGGGGCGCGGCGGGAGACGAGCAGGGCCATGGCGAGGACGCCGAGCAGCCAGAGGAGGCCGAACAGCAGGGTGGGGCCGAAACCGGCGCGGAAGCCGACGGTGGGCGTCGCGTCGAGCAGGCCGCCGATGATGTCGACGGGCGAGTCCGGAGGCACGACGGAGAAGGTGTGCCGTGCCAGCGCGGTCAGGGCGGCCAGCCCGGCCAGCCACAGGACGGCGGTACGGGCGACCCGGGCGAGGAGCTCGCCGGTGCTGGCCACGGCGCGGTGCCGCAGCGGGCGCAGGAAGGACCAGCCGGCCACCAGCGCGCCCGTGAGGGTGACGGACAGTGGCATGAGGGTGAGTTCCGCGTCCGTGTTGGCGAGCCCCCCGGCCTGGCCGGAGACGTCCACCGAGCCGCCCGCGGCGATGACCACGACGGCGGCGACGACGCGCGGGAACGCGCCGCCCGGCAGGTCGGCGGCGCCCGCCGCCCACAGGCCCAAAGCGGCCACGACGGCCATGGCGACCAGCGAGGCGAACACGGTGACGAGGGCGTCGCCCCAGGCGCGCACGGCGCTGTGGCCGCCGCCGGCCGGGGAGGGCGGGGCGGGGTTCGGTGCGTGGGGTCCCTGACGGATCACGCTGCCACGGTAAGCGCGTCACCGGACAACCGCCTGCGGACGCGGGTGCGGCGTGGCACCGGGCGGGCGCCCTCCGCTTGCGGGAGGCACCCGCCGGAAGCACACAATGGGCACGGAACGGAAGAAAGGGAAAAACGTGACTTCCCAACCGCCCTCCGATCGCCCGACCGGCCCTCCCGCCGGTCCCATCTCAGGTCACTCCACGCCTCCCCACGGCAGCCCGCCTCCTCCCTCCGCCCCCGGTGGCGGCGGTTCCGGCGGTTCGCACCAGGCCGGCGGGCCCGGCGGGCCGGGAGGTCCGGGTGGCGGGGCGGGCGGCCCGGGTGGCGGGGACCGCCGCCCGTGGTGGCGTTCCGCTCCCCGCGTCGCGATCGCCGCCGCCGCGATCGTCGTCGCGGCGGTGCTGGCCGTCGTCCTGACCCGCCCGAGCGGCGGCGGCAAGGACGGCGGGGGCGGCGGCGGAGGCGGGACGATCTCCCTGCAGAACGCCGCGGCCACCGGCCCGGACCCGTTCACGAACTCCACCGCGCGCGACCCGGTCGATTCGGCCTCCCCCTCGGTACAGGTGCCCACCACCGCGCCGCCGCCCGGCGACAACGCCGTCCGGCAGTACGACGGTTCCCGGCGCGGCCTGTACGGCGGCACCCAGAAGACGGCGAGTTGCGACGTGGAGCGCCAGATCGAGTACCTGACCGCGGAACCGGCCAAGAACCGGGCGTTCGCCGGTGCCCTGCGCATCCAGCCGCCGACCGTGCCCGACTACCTGCGGTCGCTGACACCCCTGAAGCTGCGCGCGGACACCTGGGTCACCAACCACGGGTACCGGGACGGGACCGCGCGCGCGTACCAGGCGGTCCTCCAGGCCGGCACCGCCGTGCTGGTCGACAACCGGGGTGTGCCCCGCGTGCGGTGCGCCTGCGGCAATCCGCTCGGCGAGCCGGTGATCACCAAGACCGCCCCACGGCCCGTGGGCACACCCTGGCCGGGCTACCGGATGTCGAACACGGTCGTGGTGAAGCCGGCCCCGAAGGTCGTGAAGGTGTTCGTCATCGTCGACGTCGACAGCGGTGAATGGGTCGCCCGCCGACCCGGTGACTCCAACGCCGACCGTGACCGCAAGACCGAGCCGCCGACGATCGCCCCCACCGACACCGCGACGTCCCCGCCCCCGTCCTCGCCCGAGCCGAAGCCGCCGTCCTCCCCCGGCGACCAGCCACCCGAGCCGCCGGTGAGCCCGGAGACGCCGGACGCGCCGCGGTCTCCGGACACGGGGACGACCACGGAGCCCCCCGGCGGCGAGACGACGGCCGAGCAGCCTCCCGGCGACGGCCCGCCGTCCGCCCCGTCCGCCCCGTCCGCCCCGTCCGCCCCGTCGGACCCGGCGGACCCGGCGTCCTGACGCCCCTGGGCCCCGCTTGGTGCGCGTTCGGCACCGGGCGGGGCCCAGGGGAGCGTCGGGACGTATCGGCGTCCGCCCGCAGGGCGGGCGGGGACGCGGCGGAGACGACCTAGTGCCGCAGCCGGAAGTAGCAGCGGACGGTGGTGCCCGCGTCCCCGGTGTGGACGCGTACGAGATCGGCGAGGTAGTTGACCAGGAGCAGGCCCCGCCCGCCGATCTGACCCGGCCGGGCCGGGCGGCGCCCGGCGAGGGGGTCGGTCAGCCGGCCGCGGTCGCGCACCTCGCACACCAGGTGGCCGTCCTCGGCCCACACCCACAGCGTGCCGGTCCCGCCGCCGTGGACCACGCTGTTGGTGGTCAGCTCCGCCACCGCCAGGGCCACGTCGTCGTGCCGGTCGGCGGCCAGGCCCAGCCCGTCCGCCCGCTCCAGCGCGAAGTGGCGCGCCTCGGGCAGGAGACCGGCGTCGTAGGCCAGCCGCGCCACGCCCGGCGGACGGGACAGGGGCAGGTTGTAGCCGCTGACGATCCGGTCGGGCGCGTACGCGTCGCTGGCCTGCTCGACGCCGTCCTCGATGAGCACCGGATGGGTGACCCGGGCGTCGGCGAGCACCGCCTCGTCCAGCTTCGAGGTGTCGTAGGGACACAGGATGGTGGCCTCGCGCCCGGTGAACGCGTGGTTGATCAGTGCCTCGTGCTGTGCGCAGGCCGGGTACTCGCCGGCGGTGCGGCCCTGCCAGATCGGTTCACCGATGATGCGGACGCGGCGGTCGGGATGGGCGTCGGCGAAGCCACGCAGTACGCGCGGGATGATGCGGCCGGGATTGCGGCCCGCCTGCTCCATGTCGAGCAGCTTGATGCGGCCGGCGTCGCCGCCCAGCGCGTCGCGCAGCAGGGCGAGCTTCTCCCCGGGAACGGCGACCGCGACCGGTTCGCCGGCGGCGAGGCCCTCCTCGACGAACGGCAGGGTACCGGCGAGGTAGGCCGCCTCGTCCGCGTAGAACAGGGCAGGGTGCGTGAACGGCTCGGCCGTAGGCGCCATGTCGCTCACTCCACCACCTCGATTGCCACCAGTTCCGGCCAGAACAGCTCCAGCACCCGCGTCAGTGAGGCCGGAGGCTTGCGGACCACGATCCGCCGGCCGTCCGGCAGGCACTGCGCCGTGCGCGCGAGCGACGTCGCCCCCGCCACGTCGACGAAGGTGATACCCGACATGTCCATGAGGATGTCACCCTCACGTTCCAGCACTCCGCCCAGGATCCGCTCCCAGTCGGTGAGCGTATCGAGGTACACCTGCCCCGAGACACGGACGTAATCCTCGGACCCGCACTCGTCGGACACCAGGGGGCGCCGTGGACGAGGAGGTACGGACACGTCATCGGTGTGCGGCACCACCATCGTCCCTCCCTGATCTCCGTCCGGCTCCCCGACGGTACAGCCCCGTACCGCCCCGGGCGAAGCCGGTTCCCCCTCCCGCACCGGTTCCCCGCGCGCGTTCTCACCTTATCGACAGATATGTTCGCTTTAGCCTGGCGGCATGTCCGATACGCATGATGCGAAGGAACCCCAAGGGCCTTCCCACGGGGCCCACGGCCGTCCGCCGACGCGGGCCGACAGCTGGGCGGCCTTCAAGGCGTCGCCCTTCCTGCCGGCCACCGTGCTGGTGCTGATCCTGGCCGCGGCGGCGGCGCTGTTCGCCGGCTCGTACACGTACACCATGGCGAACCCGACGCCGCGTCACATCCCCACGGCGGTGGTGGGCCCCATGGACACGGCGCGGGGCGGGAGGTTCGTCGACGGCATGGAGCGGGCGCTGAACGCCTCGCTGAAGCTGCGCCGGTACGACAGCCCGGCCGAGGCGCGCCGCGCGGTGGACGAGCAGGAGGTCTTCGCCGTGCTCACCGGCCGTCCGGGCGGCACCGGGGTCGTGCTGGAGGTGGTCGGCGCCGCGGGGGCGTCCGTGGCGCAGCTGCTGGCCGAGGCGGGGACGGAGGTGGGCCGGGAGACGGGCGTGCCGGTCGTGGTGCGGGACATCGAGCCGTTGCAGAAGGGCGACCCCCGTGGGCTGGCGCTGTTCTACATCTCGCTCGCCGCGGTGATCATCGGTTTCGTGGGGGCGATCCAGCTGAGCGTGCACGCCCGGGCGCTGGACCCGGCCGAGCGGATCGTCTTCACCGTTTTGTACGCGCTGCTCGGCGGCCTGGCGATCGCGGCGGCCGTCGACTGGCTGCTGGGCGCCCTGGACCTGCCCTTCGTGGAGTCCTGGCTGATCCTGGCGCTGACGATGTTCACGTCCGGCATGGTCTTCACCATGTTCAACACGCTCATGGGTCGGTGGGCGATGCTGCCGACCTGGGGGCTGATGGTGCTGCTGGGCAACCCCTCCTCGGGCGGGGCCGTCTCCTGGCCGCTCCTGCCGTCCGCGCTCGGCCACATCGGGCGCTGGCTGCCGCCCGGGGCGTCGGTGAACGCCCAGCACACGGCCGTGTACTTCGGCGGACACCAGCACCTGTTCCCGTTCGCGGTGCTGGGCGCGTGGGCACTGGTGTCCAGTGCCGTGTTCTGGTTCTGGCGCCACCGGCACCCGGGCGGTCGCGACCGGGTGCCGGCGCACGCGGCCTGACCCTTGCGGCCCGGCCTGCCGGTGACGGCTCCGCCGTGAGAGGCGGTGCCGTCACCGGCCCGGGCGGCGCGCGGGATCAGCCGGTGCCGAGCAGCTCCTTCATCCGGGCGATCTCGGCGGACTGGGAGGCGATGATGTTTCCGGCCATCGCCTCGGCGGCCGGGTAGGAGCCCTTCTCCCGCTCGGTCCTCGCCATCGCCACCGCGCCCTCGTGGTGCTTGACCATCAGCTTCAGGAACGCCGTGTCGAAGGCCTTCCCCGAGGACTTCTCCAGCTGGTCCATCTCCTGCTCGGTCATCATCCCCGTCATGCCGTCGCCGTGGCCGGCGTGGGCCGAGTGGTCGGCGGAGGCGTCCTCGGCGGGGACCTTCTCGCCCCAAGCGGTCAGCCACCCGCTCAGGGTGCGGATCTCCGGGCCCTGGGCCTTCTTGATGGCGGCGGCCAGGTCCTTCACCTCCTTGGCGGAGGCACGGCCCTCGGCCATGTCCGCCATGTCGACGGCCTGGCGGTGGTGCGGGATCATCCCCTGGGCGAAGGCCACGTCGGCGGCGTTGTGCGCGCCCTGGTCGGCGGAGGCGGACGGCGCGCTGCCGTGGCCCGCGTGGCGGGAGGGCTCGGCGCCGTCGGTGCCGCCGCAGGCGGTGAGGACGAGTACGGCGGTGGCGGCAGCGGCGGCCGCCTTGCGGACGGGGGAAAGACGTCGTGCGGTCATGGGTGGTGCGACTCCTCGCATGGGTTGCTGACGGACTCACGGGCATGCGCGGACCGCCCTCGGAGGACGGCGGTGCGCCGCGCGGGCGTCCCTATATGCGGAGGAGTTGCAGGTGGGCCAGGTCGGGTGGAGCGCGGCCGGACACCGCCCCGCCGGCCGGGCGGGCACGGAGCGCGGTGCCGTCCGCCGCCGCGACGGTGCCGGCGAGCAGGGGTGCCTGTGCGGGTGCGCCGGAGACGCCGCCGGCCGCGCAGGTGGAGTCCGCGTGCTGGGCGTGGCCCGCCCCGCCGCCGCCCGGGTCCACGTGGTCACAGGCGTCACCGGCGACATGGGCCGCCGGCCGCGCGTGGGCGTGCTCCCCGGACGGTGCGAGGGCGGCGGTGCCGGGCGCCAGACCGTGCATGGCGAGCACCCCGGCCAGTACGGCCAGGATCAGCAGCGCCTTCCGGTACGCCGGCGGGCGTACGCGGCGGGGGTGCCGGCAGGTGCTCATGGCGCCATCGTAAGGGCCTCCGGGTCGGGCGCGCCGAAGGGGTCGGCCCGCTTGTGGACAAGCCGAGGCCCCCGGACGGTCGAGCCCGTCCGGGGGCCTGGCCCAGCCGCCCCTCGGGGGCGCTTGGAGTTAACGGGACCAGCCTGCCACCGTGGCGCGTCACCCCGTGCCAGGCAGGGCCCGGACACGGCGCGGTGTCACCCGTCCGGCCCGGCGCCCGCACGAACGGCCGGCGCACCCGGCCCCCGTGCGTGACCTCAGACCTCGCCGCGCCAGGCGCCGGTCTCCGCGCCGCGTGACTCCATGAAGGACTTGAACCGCTTGAGGTCGCCGGTGACCTGCCGCTTGACGAAGCCGAGCTTGTCCCCGACCGTCTCGGTGAACCCCTCCGGCTCGAAGTCCAGCTGCAGCATCACCTTCGTCGTCGTGTCGTCGATGCGGTGGAAGGTCACCACACCGGCCTGCCTCGCCTCACCGCCGACGGTGGTCCAGGCGACCCGCTCGTCCGGGATCTGCTCGGTGATCTCGGCGTCGAACTCCCGGGCCGCGCCGTTCACCTGGGTCACCCAGTGGGTGAGGGTGTCGGTGCGCTGCTCGACGCGCTCCACGCCCTCCATGAACTGCGGAAAGGTCTCGAACTGCGTCCACTGGTTGTAGGCGGTGCGCACCGGCACGCTGACTTCGATGGATTCCTCGACCTGCGACATGTGCTGTTGCGTCCTTCCCTGGTTCCGACCGCCCGGCCGTACGCCGGGCATCGACCGCATCGGTTCCTCGGGCCCTCGTATGCCCCCGTCCTGCGCGGTCATGGCCCCGTTCCCCCGCCGGTTCGTCCCGGCCGCGCTCGGACACCCGTCGGCGGGGGCGAGCGGCAGGGGGTGAGGTGCGTGCCGGGAGAGCGGGAACCGCCGTCGACCTCGCGGCGCTCACCGGACAGCGCGCGGCGCACCTGGGTCGAGGCCCACGACTCGGCGGTCGAGCGGTACGGCGCGGGGCAGGGGGCCGGGCGCGGGGCAGGCGCGACGGCTCGGGTACGGGGCGGGGATCCGCTTACGGGGCAGGGGCCGGCCCGGCGGGCCGACGCCGCGACCGGTCCGCGAACCCGTGCGCCGCCGCCTTCGGCACGCGGGGCTACATGGCGAGGTGCGCCGGGATGTGCGTCACCTCCTCGATCTCACCCCCGGCCTTCTTCATCAGATTGCGCGAGAGTTCGTTGAGACACCGGGCCGCGGCGATCTCCTCGCCGACACGCTGCTGGTCCCTGTCGCCGGGGTGCCGCTTGGCGTGGCCGTGGGCGCGCACTTCGGTGCCGTCCGGGAGCCTGACCAGGCATGCCGCGCGGGTCCTGCCCGCCGCCTCGTCCTCGGTGAACTCGATGTCCACGTGCCAGCCGACGATCGTCTTCATCCCACACACCTCCAGGTCACTCCGTCACCCCTCCAGCGTGCACCCGCGGGTGCGGGTACGCCCGTCCGGTGGACGCGCCGGCGGGAGCCGTTCCGTCCGGGCGCTGAACAGGGCGCGGACGCGCTCCGTACTACGCGGCGAAACGTCTCTGCGGCAACGACAGGAGCGGTGATGGACGAGCGCGACGAGCGGACGGTGCGAGGACTCCCGGACGGTGGCGCGGAGGTGGCCGTGGTGCTGCGGCTGCGCTGGGACGACATCGCGGCGCTCGGCCGGGAGGCGAGCCGGCTGGCCGAGCAGCGCGGGGCCCCGGTGAGCCTGGACGACGCGGCCAGCCACCGGCTGCGCACCTGGTCCTCGGTGGCGAACGGCCCCGACGAGCGGAGCAAGGCGGCACCGCCCGCCCCGGCGGCGGCCCTCTCCGGCGCCCCGGCCGCCGCGCCGGAGCGGGCGCGGCACCAGGTGGGGCACTTGAGCGAGACGGCGCCGGTCGCCTCGATCACGGTGCACCCCGCACGACAGGCATAGGAATACCGATGGCTGCGATAGGTCTGCCCATTGGATCTCCGCAGATGGCCGCCTACGGTCGGAGTATCGACCGCACACCTGGAGGGACACCATGTCGAAGATCCTTTTCGTGCTGACCGGCGCCGACCACTGGACGCTGGCGGACGGCACCGAGCACCCCAGCGGGTTCTGGGCCGAGGAGGCCGTCGCCCCGTACGAGGCGTTCACGGCGGCGGGGCACGAGGTCGTGGTCGCCACGCCCGGCGGCGTCGTACCGACGGTGGACCGGGCGAGCCTCGCCCCGGAGGTCAACGGCGGCCGGGAAGGCGCCGACCGGGTGGCGCGGGCCCTCGCGTCCTTCGCGGCGCTGCGTAACCCGGTGGCGCTGGCGGATGTGAAACTCGACGAGTACGCCGCGGTGTTCTACCCCGGCGGCCACGGCCCCATGGAGGACCTCGCCGTCGACGCCGAGTCGGGCCGGCTGCTGGTCGCCGCCCTGGCGTCGGGCAGGCCGCTCGGCGTGGTGTGCCACGGCCCGGCGGCGCTGCTCGCGGCCCGGGGCGAGGACGGCGGCAACGCCTTCGCCGGCTACCGGCTGACCGGCTTCACCAACGCCGAGGAGATCCAGGGTGGCCTCGCCGACAAGGCGAAGTGGCTGCTCCAGGACCGCCTGGTGGAGATCGGCGTCCGGTTCGAGGAGGGCGAGCCGTGGGCCCCGAAGGTGGTCGTCGACCGCAACCTGGTCACCGGGCAGAACCCGGCCTCCTCGGCGCCCCTCGCCGCCGAGCTGCTGAAGCTGCTGGGCTGACACCCCGGAGGTCACGCGCCGCCGGTCCGCGTGGAGCCCCCGGCGGGCGGCGCGGGCCCCGCGCCCGTTGCGGCAATGGGGTGGTCTTCCCCGGGCGGGCGCCATCGGGCGGCGAGCGGCGTGCCCCGGCGGGAACAGACCGGGGGAGCCCCGACGGCCGGGCTCCATCCGCAGACCGGAAGGAAGACCTCCATGACGAAGGACGAACACGCACCGCGGTACGAGGTCGGCGGCGACCCGTCCGGCGCCCCCGCGGCGCGGGTTTCCGGGTCCCCGCGCGCGAGGGACCGCCGCTCATGAGCGGCGGCGACACCGACCGTGAGGAGACCCTGCGGCGCTTCGCCGAGGCGGTGAACATGACGGCGGGCGAGCTGGAGAAGTGGCTCGGTACGGCGGAGTCCCGTCGTGCCGGGCAGTCGGACGGGTCCGGCGAGAGCGTCGGGCACGCGTCGGGGCGCCGCATCGTCGACCTGCTGCGCACCAGGAAGCCGGATCTGACGGACGACGACGTGGCCCATATGCGCAAGGTCGTGGGGTACGTGCACCGGCACGCGGCACAGCGTCCCGAGGGGGACGTCACCGACACCCGCTGGCGCCACTCCCTGATGAACTGGGGGCACGACCCGACGAAGTGAACCCGCCCGGGCGTCTCCTCACCCGGACGGGGGGACGCCAGGCGGGTGGGGCGAGAAGGTAAAAGCGGGATAAGGAGGAGCTGCCGGGGTAATCGCGCCTTAAGTGATGATCCGGGCGGCCCGAGCGGTCGTCCCCAGGAGAGAGAAGCCGGATCATGAACAGCAGGCGTGGTACCGCCGTGACTCCCCGGACCCCCGTGCAGCAGGCCGCGCTGCTCGTGGGTGCCGTGTTCCTCTTGGTCGGCGTCCTGGGGTTCATCCCCGGGATCACCACCGACTACGACTCGCTGAAGTTCGCCGAGCACCACTCGGAGGCCAAGCTGCTGGGCGTGTTCCAGGTGTCGGTGCTGCACAACCTGGTGCACGTGCTGTTCGGCCTCGCCGGCCTCTCGATGGCCCGCACGGCCTCGGCCGCCAAGTCGTTCCTGATCGTGGGCGGCGTGATCTACCTGGTGCTGTGGCTGTACGGGCTGTTCATCGACCACGACAGCAGCGCCAACTTCGTGCCGGTCAACACCGCCGACAACTGGCTGCACTTCGTGCTGGGGGTCGGCATGATCGCCCTCGGCGTCCTGCTGGGCCGCCGCCGACCGGTCCGGTGACACGGCGGCGTGGGGGGGGGGGGGGGGGGGGGGGCCCCCCCGGGGGGGGGGGGGGGGGGGGGGTGGGGTGGGGGGGGGGGGGGGGGGGGGGGGTGTTTGGGCCCCCCTCCCGTGCTGCGGGGCTCTGTCCCGGTGGTTTCGCTGTCCCTCCGCTCCGGGGATCGGCTCCGGGGTCGGCTCAGTCGCGCGGCTCGCCGCGCCGTACCCCCGTCGCGGCCAGGACGGCGCCGGCCACGCACAGCACGCCGGTGACGAGGGCGGCGGTGTGGACCCCGTTCATGAACGCCTGGCCGCTGCCCTCGACGACGGCGGCCCTCAGCTGTACGGGCAGGTCCCCGCCGACCGGGGCGACACCCATCGCCACCGCGTCCTTCGCCTCGTGCAGCCGCTCCGCGAGGGCGGCTGGCACGCCGGAGCCGGTGAGCTCGCCGGTGAGCGTGGACCCGACCCGGCCGCTGATGAGGGAGACCAGCACCGAGGTGCCGAGCGCGCCGCCCACCTGGAGCGCGGTGGCCTGGAGGCCGCCCGCCACACCGGCGTCCCCGACCGGGGCGCTGCCGACGATGGCGTCGGAGGACGCGGCCATCACCATGCCGACACCGAGGCCGAGTGCGATGAAGGGGGGCCACATCGCGGCGTACGAGGAGTGGGTGCTCCAGCCGAGCAGTCCGAACGAGGCGCCGGCCTGGAGGGCCATGCCGAGCGGCATGGTCAGGCGGGCACCGAACCGCTCGGTGAGCTTGGCGCCCAGCGGGGAGGCGACCACGGAGGCGAGGCTCAGCGGCAGGGTGCGCACGCCGGCCTCGACGGGGGTGAAGCCGCGGACGTTCTGCAGGTACAGCATGACGAAGAAGATCACGCCGAGGAGCACGAAGAAGTTCACGGCGGTGATGATCGTGCCGATGGTGAGCGCGGGGCTGCGGAACAGCCGCATCGGCAGCAGCGGGTGCTCGACGCGCGTCTCGTACCAGCCGAACGCCAGGAGGACGACGAGACCGGCCGCGAGCGTGGCGAGGGTCGGGCCGGAGGCCCAGCCCCATGTCTCGCCCTTGACGACGCCGAAGACCACGACGAGCAGGCCGAGCGCCAGCAGGATCACACCGGGGACGTCGAAGCGGTGGCGGCCCGCCGGGCTCTTGCTCTGCGGGAGGACGAAGGCGCTGAAGGCGAGCGCGAGGACGCCGATCGGGGCGTTGACGTAGAAGACCGACTCCCAGGTGACGTGCTCGACGAGCAGTCCGCCGACGATGGGGCCGAGTGCGGTGGAGACGGACGACACCATGGCCCAGATGCCGACGGCCATGCCGAACTTCCTCGGGGGGAAGACCGCCCTCAGCAGGCCGAGCGTGTTGGGCATCAGCAGCGCGCCGAAGAAGCCCTGCGCCGCCCGGAAGGCGATGACGCCCTCGATGGACCCGGCCAGGCCGATGGCGACGGAGGCCAGGGTGAATCCGGCGACGCCGATCAGGTAGTACGTGCGCCGCCCGAAGCGGTCGCCCAGCTTGCCGCCGAGGATCAGCGCGGCGGCCAGGGCCAGGAGGTAGGAGTTGGTGACCCACTGGAGGTCGGCGGTGGAGGCGTGCAGGTCGCGGCCGATCTCCGGGTTGGCGATCGCGACGACGGAGCCGTCCAGGCCGACCATGAACAGGCCGAACGCGACGGCGATCAGGGTCAGCCAGGGGTTACCGCGGCGGCCGTGCGGGGCGTCGGCGGGGCCCGCGGGCGAGGAGTGCGCGGGCAGGGGTGAGCGGTCCACGGTGGTGGAGGGCATGGGGATGTGGTGCTTCCTGGTGAAGACGGAGGGGGTAGGCCTCAGCGGGCGGCGGGGTGCAGGTGGCGCGCCAGTCCGTGCAGGGCGCCGAGGGCGGAGCCCAGGGCGTCGCGCTCTCCGTCCGTCAGCGCGTGCAGCGCCTCGGCGACGTACCCGTCGAACAGTTCCTGGACCGCGGTCAGCCGGCCGCGGGCCTCGGGCGTGAGGTGCAGGTGCGCGACCCGCTTGTCCGCCGGGTCCCGCCGGCGCTCCAGCATGCCGCCGGCGGTCATCTGGGAGACCAGGGCACTGACATTGTTCGGCTTCATCAGCAGGACGTCGGCGGCCTCGCGCACGGTGATCCCGTCCCGCTCTCCCACCAGCCGGAGCAGGGCGAGCTGCCCCTCCGGCGGCCTGGGGTGGGGGAAGTCCCGGGCGAGACGCCGGTCGAGGGCCCGCTGCAGCACGGGCAGGACGGCGGCGAGCCGGGCGGCGACGTCGCTGATGTCCTGCGCGGACGTGTCGGAGGCGGGCATGCCCGGCAGCATAGGTACGATGACATACCTATGTCAACATAGCTACCTGGACCGGAGGCGTCAGACCCGGCCGTGGGCCTTCTGGGCCCGGCGCGACAGGGAGTCGATGACCACGGCCGCGAGCAGCACCCCGCCCGTGATCATGAACTGCACCGAGGCCTGGATGCCCAGCAGGGCGACGCCCGAGGCGATCGACTGGATGACCAGCACGCCCAGCAGCGCGGACCAGACCCTGCCGCGGCCGCCGAACAGGCTGGTGCCGCCGATGACCGCGGCGGCGATGACGTTCATCAGCAGGTTGCCGCCGCCGGAGGACTGGCCGGCGGAGGTGACCCGGGACGCCAGGAACAGCCCGCCGACCGCGGCCATCGTGCCCGACACCGCGAACACCGAGATCCGCACCCACACCACGCCCAGGCCGGCCCGTCGGGCGGCCTCGACGCCCCCGCCGATCGCGAAGATCATGCGCCCGTAGGTGGTGCGCCGCAGGACGTGGTCCAGGCCCACCAGGACGACGACGAACAGCAGCAGGGCGAGCGGCAGCCCCTGGAACCGGTTGAGCACGAACGCGGCGGCGAAGGCCACCGCGCCGAGGCTCCCGGTGCGCACGGCGATCTCGCCGCGCGACCGGGACGGCACACCCGCCGCGACGCGGCGCCGCGCGTCGCGCAGGGAGACGAGGAGGTAGCCGGCCGTGCCGAGCGCCGCCACCCCGTAGGCGACCGCCACGTCGTTGAAGTAGTGGCCGGTGAGCATGGCCACCAGGCCCTCGTCGTCGATGTTGATGGTGCCGCTCGTGCCGAGGACGTAGAGCATCAGACCGTTCCAGCCCAGCAACCCGGCCAGGGTGACCACGAACGCGGGGACGCCGACCCACGCGAAGAAGAACCCGTGCAGGGCCCCGATCGCCGCCCCCATGACCACGGCGAGCAGCACCGCGGCGCCCTCCGGCATCCCGTGCCGGACGTTCAGGACGGCGAACACGGCCGCCGCGAGGCCGCTCACCGAACCGACCGACAGGTCGATCTCCCCCACCAGCAGGACGAACACCACACCCACGGCGATCAGTCCGGTGCCGACGATGTCCACACCGAGGTTGGACAGGTTGCGGGGCGAGAGGAACGTGTCGTCGAGGAGCACGAAGATGAGCCAGATCGACGCGAGGCTCAGGAGGACCGGCAGCGAGCCGAGCTCACCGCTGCGCAGGCCCTCCCCGAACGTCCGCAGACGGGGCGCCCGCGCGGCCCTGGCACCACTGCTGCCGCCGGGGCCGTCGGGGCCACCGGCACCGCCGCTGCCGCCGGGGCCGCTCATCAGCCCGCCTCCCACTCGTGGGTCCCGCGCCGGGAGACGGCGTTGTCGGTGGCCCCGGTGATGGAGGAGATGATCTGCTCGTGGGATGTCGTCGTCACGTCGAAGAACCCGTTGTTGCGGCCGAGACGGAGGACGGCGATCCAGTCCGCGACGGCCTTGACGTCCCCCATGTTGTGGCTGATGAGGAGGACGCCCAGGCCCCGCTCGCGCAACCGGTCGACCAGGTCGAGGACCTGAGCGGTCTGTTCGACGCCCAGCGCGGCGGTCGGTTCGTCGAGCAGGACGAGGCGCGGCTCGCCCAGCAGTGAGCGGGAGATGGCGACGGTCTGCCGCTGACCGCCGGACAGGGAGGCGACGGGGATCCGCACGCTGGGCATCCGGATGGAGAAGGTGTCGAGCAGGCCGAGGGTGCGGCGCTCCATCTCCACCTCGTCCAGGACGCCGATCCGGTGGATCTCCCGGCCCAGGAAGAGGTTCCCGACGACGTCGAGGTTGTCGCACAGCGCCAGGTCCTGGTACACGGTCGCGATGCCCAGGGCCTGCGCGTCGTGCGGCCGGGCGATGCGGACCGGGCGTCCGTCCCAGGCGATGACACCGCGATCGGCCGGGTCCGCCCCGGCGATGATCTTGATGAGGGTGGACTTTCCGGCGCCGTTGTCCCCCACCAGCGCGACGACCTCCCCGGCGCGGACCTCCAGGTCGATGTCGGCGAGCGCCCGGACCGCGCCGAACCGCTTGGAGATGCCCTTCAGCGCCAGCAGGGGCGGTGCAGCCATGGGAACCACTCCCTAGGAGGTGAGGCCGGCCCGTTCGCAGTCGGCGGCGAACTTCGGCACGCAGATCTGATCGACCGTGTACATCCCGTCCTCGATCACGGTTTCCTGGATGTTGCCGGCCGTCACGGCGATCGGGGTGAGCAGTACGGAGGGGATGCCGCGGGTGGTGGGACTGTCCACCGTGCCCGTGGCGACCCGGTCCGGCGCCTGTCCCCGTACCAGCGCGACGGCCATCTCCGCGGCGGCACGGGCCTCCAGGCGGAACGGCTTGTAGACGCTCATGTACTGGTCCCCCGCGACGATCCGCTGGATCCCCGCGAGTTCCGCGTCCTGCCCGGTCACCGGCGGCAGCGGGCGGATCTTGGCCGACTTCAGGGCCGAGATGATCCCGGCGGCGAGGCCGTCGTTCGCGGAGTACACCCCGTCGATGTTGTCGGCGCCCAGGGAGGCGATGGCACCGGACATGTTGATGTGGGCGTTCACCGGCCGCCACTCGGCGGTGTCGTACGCCTTCGCGATGGTGACCCTGCCTTCGAGGGCGGCGAGCGCGCCCTTCTTGAACCACGCCGAGTTGGGGTCGGTGGCGGCACCGTTCATCATCACGATCCGGCGGTCGCGGGCGTCATCGCCGAGGGCCCGCAGCAGCGCCTCGCCCTGGAGCCGGCCGACCCGTTCGCCGTCGAAGGAGACGTACGCCGAGACCGGCCCCTCCACGAGCCGATCGTAGGCGACGACCTCGATGCCCGCCTCCCGCGCCCGTTCGACCGACGAACGCAGCGACCGGGAGTCGACGGCGTCCAGGACGAGCACCCGGACACCCTTGGTGATCATCGCGTCGACCTGCTGCTGCTGGGTGGCCACGTCGGCCTGCGCGTCGGCGAACTCCACGCGGCACTCGCGGCACAGCTCGGCGATCCGCCGCTCGATCAGGGGCCGGTCGAACGCGTCGAAGCGGTTGGTGTTGTCGGGGAGCAGCACGCCGATCGACCGGCCGTCCCGGGCGACCCGCGCACCCGGCTCGCGCACTTCGGCGGCGTTCCCGCAGGCCGTGAGCCCGGCGGTCAGGGCCAGCCCGGCCGCCGCGAGGGCCGCGGGCGCGACCCGGCGGCGCGGGGGACGCCTCCGGGGTCCGTGCGTGATGTCCATCGCGCTCACCTCACTCGTCCCTCCGCCGCCCGTGTGCCGCGGGGGCACCACGCGGGTTCCCCGGCCGCCCCGCCGGCCCGGTGCGCCCCCTGTGTCCCGGGCATCGCGTCACGTCCCGGCGCTCCGCTCACGCGGTGACAGGGCGACCTCGCTCCACACCTGTTTGCCGCCGCCGAGCGGCACCGAACCCCAGGCCGTGGACATCGCCTCGACGAGGAGGAGCCCCCGGCCGCCGGTGGCCTCCCAGTCCATGCCGGCGGACTTGACGGGGGCGCGGGGCGAGGCGTCGTTCACGGCGACGCGCAGCCGGTCCCCCGCCAGGGTCAGGTCGAGCCGCACCTCCCCCTGGGTGTGCGCGACGGCGTTCGTCACCAGTTCGGAGACCACCAGCAGCGCCACGTCCACCTCCTCGGTCACGCCCCAGGCGCGCAGGGTGCGGGCCGTGAAGCGACGGGCGTGCATGACGGCGTCGGGCAGCCGCCACACCGTCCAGCGGGCGCGTATCGGGCGTACCCGGGTCCCGTCGTAGCGCAGCAGCAGCACCGCCACGTCGTCGTCCCGCCGGCGGGTGCCCGCGACGAGCTGGTCGGCGACCCGTCCCGGATCGGCCGGGTCGGCCCCCTGGAGGATCCGGCAGACCGCGCGCATCCCGTCCTCCAGGGGCAGGCTCGCCGATTCCACCAGGCCGTCGGTGAGCAGCGCGATGAGCGTCCCGGGTGCGAGTCCGGCCTCGGTCAGCGGGAACTCGGCGTCCGCCACGACGCCCAGCGGGGGGCCGCCCTGGATCTCGACGGCCTCGGTGGCTCCGTCGGGCAGGCGCAGCAGCGGCGGCAGGTGGCCGGCCCGGACGATCCAGGCGAGGCCCTCCTCCATGTCGAGGTCGACGTAGCAACAGGTGGCGAAGAGGTCGGTCTCCATGCCGACGAGGAGCCGGTTGGCATGGGCCACGACGACGTCGGGCGGGTGGCCCTCGACCGCGTAGGCGCGGATCGCCGTGCGCATCTGTCCCATGATGGTGGCGGCGCCGGCGCTGTGTCCCTGGACGTCCCCGATGACCAGTGCCACGTGCCCGTCGGCGAGCGGGATGACGTCGTACCAGTCGCCGCCCACCTCCAGGCCGACCGTGGCGGGCAGGTACCGGGCGACGGCCTCCCCGCCGGGCAGCTCGGGCAGCTTGCGGGGCAGGAGGCTGCGCTGGAGCATCGTGGCGAGTTCGTGCCCGGCGTTCAGGGCGTGCGCGCGGGTGAGGGCCTGGCCCACCAGACCCGCCGTCGCCGTCAGCAGGGAGCGCTCCTCCGGCCCGAACCGGTGCTCGCCGTCCCAGCCGACGAGGCACACCCCGACCATCCGGCCCTCCGCCGGCAGTGGCAGCACGGCGAGGCCACCGGGGCCGATGCCCGCGAGGCCGGGTTCGAGGGGGGCGCCCGGCGGCCACAGGGTCACATGGCCCTCACGCAGGGCGCTCTCCAGGGTGGGGAGGGTGTGGGTGGACGCGTCGGGCCACTCCGAGCGCCACTCCGAGCGCCACACCTCGGGCCAGTCGTCGGGGTTCGGCGGGTCGAGGAGCGTGACGACGAGCCGGTCGCCCTCCAGTTCGGCGACGGCGACGCGGGTGGCGGCGAGCGGGGCGCGCAGCGAGTCGACGACGACCCTGCTGACGTCGCGGATGGTGGTGGCGCCGGCCAGGGCGGCGGACAGCCGCTGCACCAGGGACACCTCGTCGGGGGTGGGGCGCAGGTAGGAGGCGTCGCCCACCACCCCGAGGACGCGCTCCGGTCGTCCGTCGGCGGCCGACAGGACACGGCAGCGGAGCCCCAGCCAGCGCAGTTCGCCGCTCGGCCGGCGGACGCGGAACGCCAGCTGCTGGTGGCCGGCCGCCCGGTCGGGCTCGACGATCGACATGAGCGCCGGGACGTCGTCGGGGACGGCGCACTCCAGCAGGGTGGTCACGTGCCCGTCGAAGTCCGCCGGGGCCACCCCGAGCAGGTTCAGCACCTGCCCGTCCACGTCCATGCGCCCGGTCCGCAGGGTCAGGGCGAAGGTGCCGCCCCGCAGCGGCAGCAGGGCGGGGCCGGGCGAGCCGGTGTCGACGGGCGGGGCGACCCGGGCCGCGGCCGCCTCCAGGCCCGCCGCCGCCTGGTCGGCGTACAGCTCCAGGAAGGCCCGCTGGTCGGTGTCGAAGCCGTCGCCGTCCTTGCGGACCACGAGCAGGCAGCCCAGCAGCAGCGGGTCGCCGCCGAGCGGCAGGGCGCCCAGCGACACCGGGCCGGCCGTCCCGTCGTGGGCGAGTTCCTGCGACGTCAGCCACAGGGGCCGCCCCGCGCGACAGGCGTCGGCCACCGCCGAGCGGCCGGAGAGGGCGTACGCCGGCGGCACCCCGTACGGGCCGCGGGAGTCCCCGGCGACCTCGGCCAGCCGGAGTTCGTCGATGGTGTCGGACGGCACGTAGACAGCGGCCAGCTCCACCCCGCAGGTCGCGAAGATCTGCCCGCTCAAGGGGTGCACCGCCTCCGTACCCGGGAAGTCACACGCGTGCGGCGCCGTTCGTCGCCTCTATCCCATGCTGCGCCTTCCCGGGCACCGGCAGCCAGTCAGCCCGTCATCCGACCGCCGGGAACGCGTCGGCGCGTACGTGCGGCATCGGGCTGCTGCAGACCCGGTAGGGGGCGCCGGCCGGGCGGGCGGCCGGGGTGACGCGTACGGTCAGCGGTCCCGCCCACTCGTAGCCGTGGCGCTCGCCGTGGCGGGCCAGGGCGTCGGTCAGGGCCTGCCCGACGTCCCCGGCGCCGTGCCGCAGCAGCTTCTCGTGGACCCCGGCGTCGAGCTCGACCTCGTACGCGTTGGGCACGACCACTCTGGTCCCGCTGCAGACCACGGCGTGCTCGTCGCACTCGCGGCGCAGCGCGTCGAGCAGCTCGACCGGCTCGTGACGGCGGGCCTTGGAGATCAGGGCGCTCTGCCAGCGCTCCAGGGCCCGCTCCCAGCGTGTCAGGGTTGCCATCGCCATGTGCCCGCTCGTCCTCTCCGCTATGCCGTCACCGGCGACCGCGCAGCCGGCCCAGCAGCTGACGGGCCTGGGCGCGCTTGCGCGGGTCGGACGCGGCGCGGCGCGCCGACGCGATCGTCCGCTGTCCCTGCGGGCTGCGGGTGAACTGCTTGATGCGTGTCATCAGTCCGGACATGGAACCTCCTCGAGAGTGCGTACGGCACGTCTACCCGGTGGCATCCCGACGATGTGTCGCCGGGCACATCAGGTCCCGCATGGTCTCGGCGGCGCGTACGGCGGCGTCGGCGCAGCAGTTGTTGAACAGCGCGTGCACCTGCGCGGCCCGGTCGGCCAGGGAGTGGAGCCGGGGGCGCCACTCCGTCAGTTCGCCCCGCTCGTAGGTGTGCCGGAACCGGTCCTCCTTGGTGCCGCTGCCCCAGGCGGCGCTGCGCCCGTGGAACCGGACCACCGCGAGGTCGCCGGAGGTGACCGGGGTGAGCGGAGGTATGGACGTGGGAAGGTCCTGGGCCATGTCCACGACCACGGCCGCCGCGTCCAGGTCGGCCAGCAGGGCGGCGGTGCGGGCCCGCCGGGCCTCCCGCCACCAGTCGGGGTGCCGGAACTCCACGGCCACCGGCCAGTCCCCGGCGCGCCGCCTGGTGTGGTGCAGGGCCGCCTCCGCCCGGGCGCCGGGGGCGAACCAGGGGGGGAACTGGAACAGCAGGGTGCCCAGGCGGTCGGCCTCCCGCAGGGGGCGCAGCGCCTCGCTGAAACGGTGCCAGACCTCGTCCAGGAGGCCCGGGTCGCCGGTGTCGCGGTCGCGCAGGTCGGCGGGGAGGGCGGCCGTCCGGGTGGGGTGGCCGGTGAGGAGGGAGAACGCCTTGACGTCGAAGCGGAAGCCCGCGGGTGTGCGCTCGGCCCACAGGAGGCTGTTGCGCGCGCTGGGGAGGGCGTAGTAGGTGGCGTCGACCTCCACCACGGGGAAGCGTTCGGCGTAGTGCCGCAGCCGCCCCTCGGCGTCGCGTCGCCCCGGCGGGTACCACCCACTGCCCACAAGTGCCTTGTCCGTCCAGGAACATGTACCGATCAGGATGTCGCCCATGCCGTCCGCCTACCCCCGGACGGGCTTCCGTCATGACGCAGAGCGAGGAATCAGATGACCGACGCCTCCGCCACCTTCCGGCTGCATCCGGGCGCGCCCCACTCCCCCGTGATCCTCCATGTCCCGCACTCCTCGCGGGTGATACCGGCCGGTGTCCGGGCCGGGATCGTCCTGGACGACCACGCGCTGGAGACGGAGCTGGACCACATCACCGACGCGTACACCGAACGGATCGCCGGCGCGGCGGCGAAGGCGGCGCGGGTGCGGCCCTGGCGGTTCGTCAACCGGCTGTCCCGCCTGGTCGTCGACCCGGAGCGGTTCCCCGACGAGCGCGAGGAGATGCTGGCGGTGGGCATGGGCGCGGTCTACACCCGCACCACGCACGGGGAGGAGCTGCGCCCGGCGCACGCCGGCGTCCGGCCGCTGATCGAACGTTACTTCCGCCCGTACGCCGAGGCGATGACGGCGGCCGTGGCGGATCGGCTGGAGGCGACCGGCCGGGCCGTGATCGTCGACGTCCACTCGTACCCGGCGAAGGCCCTGCCGTACGAACTCCACGGCGACGGGCCGCGCCCGCCGGTCTGCCTGGGCACCGACTCCTTCCACACGTCCGGCCCGCTGCTCGACGCGGCACGACGGGCGTTCGCGGGCTTCGGCGGCACGGGGCTGGACAGCCCGTTCGCCGGTACGTACGTGCCGCTGCGGTACTACGGGCGGGACGCGAGGGTCGGCGCGCTGATGGTGGAGATCCGGCGCGACCTCTACCTGGACGAGCGGGGCGCGGCCCGCGCCGAGGGGGTCGGTGCGCTCGCGGGGGCGCTGGCCGGTCTCGTGGGCCGGCTCTCCCCCTGAGCGGGCCGGGGGCGCCGTCCCACCACCCGCGCGGGGGGGGGGGGGGGGGGGGGGGGGGGGGGGGGGGGGGGGGGGGGGGGGGGGGGGGGGGGGGGGGAGGGGGGGGGGGGATATACGCACCCCCCTCCCCCCCCCCCCCCCCCCCCCCCCCCCCCCCCCTCCCCCCCCTCCCACCCCCCCCCCCCCCCCCCCCCCCCCCCCCCCCCTCTTCCCCCCCCCCCCCCCCCTCCTCCCCCTCCCCCCCCCCCCCCCCCCCCCCCCCCCCCCCCCCCCCCCCCCCGCGCGGGTGAGGAAGGGGCCCCATGACCACGGACCTGCCGGGCAGGGCGTCGGCGATGCTGTTCAAAGGCGGACCGAGCCTGGTCGACCTGCTCGCCGACGACCCGGAGCTGCGGATCACCGTCACCGGGCCGGGGATGCTGTTCGAGCGGCTGGACCTGCTGACCACGCTGTCGCCGTTCGACGGGTGCAGCGTCCAGGCCCTGCGCGAGCTGGCCGCCGCCCTGGAGGCGACGATCCACTGCGGCCTGGTCGGCACCGAGCGGGTGGCGGTCGAGGTGGTCACGCACCGCTCGGGGGGCATCCTCCGGATCGGTCTGGGCCCCGCGAACATGTACCAGAGCGAGCTGGTGGTGCGGTCGACGACCGGGGAGACGCTCCGCTCGCTCGTGCGGCGCGTGCTGACCCGCGGCCCCGCCCGTCCCTTCTTCGCCGGACTGCACGCCGTGCCCGCCAGTGGGCACATGGAGCACCGCGCGGGGTCCGGCGGGCAGGGGCACGACCATTCCGCGCACGGCGGGCACAGCGGGCACGGCCACGGGGGAGGCGGCCATGGACGTCCGTAGGAGCGCCGTGGACCTGACCCCGCAGGAGCGCGACCGGTTCCTGGAGGCCCTGATCCGCCTCAAGCACCGCCCCTCCCCCGGCGCACCTCCCGGGGTCGGCGTCTACGATCGTTTCGTGGCCCTGCACAGCGCCGTCATGGCCGTCAGCGGGCCCGGGATCCCGCCCGGCACGACCGTGAACTTCGGCCACTGGGACATCGGGTTCTGCCCCTGGCACCGCATGTACCTCAGGGAGTTCGAGAAGGCCCTCCAGGCCGAGGTGCCCGGTGTGACCGTCCCGTACTGGGACTGGGCCGACCACGCGGGCGCGCTCGGCGCCCTGTTCACCCCCGACTTCCTCGGTTCGCTGCGTTCGGGGGAGCCCGCGCCGGTGACCGACGGCGTGCTGCGCGACCCGGTGCCCCCGGCGGAGCGGCCCGCCTGGTGGCCGCCGGGGGCCGAGGGCTTCCCGGTGCACCCGCTGCTGGAGGACGGTCAGGGCACCGCCCTGTCGCGGGGCAGCTCCGGTCTCGGCTGGCCGCCGACCGCCCGGAGCATCGAGGACCTCGTCCGGTTCCCCGACGGCCGGCTCCCCGACGACCACCCGTTCTGGTCCTTCTGGCTGGTCCTGGAGCAGGGCACTCCCACGACCCCGACCCACAACGGCGGACACAACTTCATCGGCGGCCACATGTCCCGGGCGTACTCGCCGAACGACCCGGTGTTCTGGCTCCACCACGCCAACGTCGACCGGCTGTGGGCCGCGTGGCAGCGGCGGCGCCTCGACGACGTGCCGGGCTCCGAGCCCGAGGACCACTATCCGCCGGACGGCGCCCTGTCCCCCTTCACCGGCGAGCAGGCTCCGCCGGGTCACCGGCTGGACGACGCCATGTGGCCGTGGGTGGGCGGCGCTCCCGGTTACGACGTCGCCGTCGAACCGGAGGTGAAGGCGCTGCTGCCGGACTTCACCGGTGCCCCGCCGACGACCGTCAAGGACGTGCTCGTCACGGAGACGCTCGACGCCACCGGCTACCGCTACGCCGCGCCCGGCGCACCGTGAGCGGCCGTCGCGCGGGAGGCGAACGGCGCACCGTGGGGCGACGCACGGCACACCCAGGCTCCCGGTCCCCACGCCACGCAGGAGCACGCATGACGACGGCTTCGCGGTCCGCCGCGGCCCCCGCTCGGCTCGCCATGTCCCTCGCCGCACTCGCCGCACTGGCCGCCGCCGCGGCGACCCGACGCCCGTCGGTGCGAGACGGCGGCGGACCAGACCCGGCGCCTCCTCCTCCGGCATCGCGGCTTCGCCGACGGGGCCACCGTGCGGTTCAGGGAGACCGCCGCGGACCACGTCCGCGTCGTGTCCCGGCCCCCGATCGAGGCGGGGTGCCGCACCGGCTGCTCGACGACCCCGCGACCGTGGGCGGCACCGTGACGGTCGGCCCGGTCACTTCGCCCACCGGCCCGGCCGACGAGTTCACCTACTCGGACCGAGCCGCGTCCGCGGCGGACGGTTCCCGGGGCCGGCGCAGGAGGACGAGTTCCCGGTTCATCTCGGCGAGGAACCGGACGACGACCGCCAGTTCGTCCGGGGTGAAGCGGCCGCGCGCCGTGTCGGTGCTCCGCGCCAGGGGCCGGAAGTAGTCCCTGGCGAGGCTTCTGCCCGCTTCCGCGTAGTGCAGGTGGACCACACGGCGGTCGTCCACGGCCCGGACGCGGCGGATGTGCCCCGCCCGCTCCAGCCGGTCGACGCACGCGGTCACCGCGCCGGACGTCAGGTTGAGCTGACGGCGCAGGCGGCCCGGCGTCATGGGTTCGCCCTCGCCCTCCGCGTCGGCGTCGAGGATCGCGATCAGGGCCTGCACGTCGGTGAGGTGCAGTCCCTGCGCCTGGGCGAACTCCTGGGCGATCCGGTTGAACTCGCCGTTCATCCGGCGCAGGAGGACGGCGAAGGACCGCAACCCGGTGGGGTCGTCACCGGGAAGAGATGGCAGGGGCACGCAGGGACCGCTCATGGCCCCAGTATAAGATCACTCAATCGTTGAGATACTTCATGACTGAGTTACTCCGGTCATTGCCGTCCATCACATAGGGGTGTTATGAAAACCGCACAGCACCGGGCCCGGTGGCTCGTACCTGTCGTGCTGCTGCTCGTCTGGCTCGGAGTGGGCGGAACGCTGGGTCCCTACGCGGGCAGGCTGGGCGAGGTGGCCACCAACGACCAGGCGGCCTTCCTGCCGCGGAGCGCCGAGTCCACCCAGGTGCTCCGGGCCCGCGAGGCGTTCGACGAGTCGGAGACCCTGCCGGCCATCGTGGTCTGGACGGCGGACGGGAAGCCGGTCACCGAGGCCCAGAGGACCACCGCGACCCGCGCCGTCGCCGCGCTCGACGCGGACGCCGGGGTCGTCGGCCGGGCGTCGCCCGCCCTCGTGTCCGACGACGGACAGGCCATGCAGGCGGTCGTCCCGCTGAAACCCGACCTGGGCGAGGGACTGCCCGCGGCCCTCGACGAGGTGCGCCGGGCGGCGACGAGTGTGCCGGGCACCTCGGCGCGGATCGCCGGCCCGGCTGCGAGCCAGGCCGATCTGTCGGACGCGTTCGCCGGGATCGACGGGCTGCTGCTGGGAGTGGCGCTCGGCGCCGTGCTGGTGATCCTGCTGCTCGTCCACCGGAGCGTGCTGCTGCCGTTGGTCATCATCCTCGGTTCCGTGTTCGCCCTGGGACTCGCGTGTGCCGTCGTCTACGCACTCGCCGACCGCGACGTGGTGCGGGTGGACGGCCAGGTGCAGGGCATCCTCTCCATCCTGGTGATCGGCGCCGCCACCGACTACGCGCTGCTGCTGACCGCGCGCTTCCGCGAGGAACTCGCCGTACGCGGCGACCGCGTCGCCGCCGCGACGGCCGCGGTGCGCAGGTCGGCCGGCGCGATCACGGCGAGCGCCGCCACCGTGGCGCTCGGGCTGCTGGCCCTGCTGGCCAGTGATCTGACGAACAACCGCGCCCTCGGGCCGGTCGGTGCCATCGGCATCGTCTGCGCCGTGCTCTCGGCGCTCACCTTCCTGCCGGCCGTCCTGGCGCTGCTGGGCCGCACCGCCTTCTGGCCCTCCCGCCCGAAGACTTCGGACGCCACCGGGGAGGGGCACGGCGTGTGGCGCCGGGTCGCCGCGAAGGTCGACGCCCGGCCGCGCCGGACATGGCTGGTGACCGCGCTGGCCCTCGGCGTCCTCGCCGCCTTCTCCCCGGCCCTGTCCGCCAGGGGCGTGCCGCTCGACGAGATCTTCGTCGGCGAGGCGTCCTCGGTCACCGCCCAGGAGACTCTCGGCGCCCACTTCCCCGGCGGCTCCGGCAACCCGGCCGTCATCATCGCCGACGCCGACCGGGCCCAGCGGGTGACACAGGCGGCGCGGAACACCGAAGGCGTGGCCACGGCCGACGTGGTCTCCGCGTCCGGGCGGCCCGGCGGAGGACCGCCGCTGATCGTCGACGGGCGGGTACGCGTCGACGCCACCCTGGAGGCCGCTGCGGACAGCGACGCCGCCAAGGACGCCGTGGAGCGCCTGCGCGACGCGGTCCACGCGGTGCCGGGGGCCGACGCGCTGGTCGGCGGGTACACCGCCCAGCAGTACGACACCCAGCGGACCGCCGCCCGGGACCGGACCCTCATCGTCCCGGTCGTGCTCGGCATCATCCTGCTGATCCTGGTGCTGCTGCTGCGCTCGCTGCTGGTGCCGGTCCTGCTGGTGGCGACCGTCGGCCTCAACTTCCTGGCGACCCTCGGGGTGTCCGCCCTCGTCTTCGAGCACCTCCTCGGATTCAGCGGCACCGACGCGTCGGTGCCGCTGTACGGGTTCGTGTTCCTGGTGGCCCTCGGCGTCGACTACAACATCTTCCTGATGTCCCGCGTCCGGGAGGAGTCGCTGGCGCACGGCCCCCGGCGAGGAGTGCTGCGCGGGCTCACCACGACCGGCGGGGTGATCACCTCGGCGGGCGTGGTGCTCGCCGCGACGTTCGCGGCCCTGATGGTCATCCCGCTGGCCTTCCTGCTCCAGATCGCGTTCATCGTGGCGTTCGGCGTCCTGCTCGACACCCTCGTGGTCCGCTCACTGCTGGTCCCCGCGCTGGTGATCGACATCGGCCCCCGGGCGTGGTGGCCCAGCTCCCTGAGCAGGGCCGGCGCCGGCCGGGCGGGGCGGCCGGCGTAGCGGCTCGCCGCTCACCGGGGCCGACCCGCACGACCGGCCAGGAAGGTGTGCACGATGCCCGTCTGCCAACCCGGCACGGGGGCGGCGCGGACGTCGGTGAAACCCGCCCGCCGCAGCCGGTCCGTGAAGGCGGGGGCGGTGTCGAAGTCGAGGACACTGCGCCACAGGTGGCGGTACAGGGCGCGGTCGCCGCCGATCGTGCCGGCCGGGACGATCACCCCTCGGCACACGGCCGTCCACAGGGCCCGGTGGGCGGCCGAGCCGCTGAGGCTGTAGTCGTGCACGGCCAGTCGCCCGCCCGGCCGCAGCAGGGTGCGTACGGATTCCAGGACCCGGTCCGGGTCGGTGAGGTTGCGGAACAGGTAGGCGGCGAACACCGCGTCGTACGGGCCCTCCCCGCCGGCCTCCACCTCCTCCGCGGTCAGGTGCAGGAAGCGCACACGGGCGGGCCACCGCTTGGCGAGCGCGCGGTCGAGCATCCCCGACGAGGCGTCCACCCCGGTGACGCGGGCCCGGGGCACGGCCCGCAGGAGCGCCGCGGTGGAGGCGCCGGTGCCGCAGCCTAGGTCGAGCACGTGGAGACCGGCCCCGTCCCGGGGCAGTCGCAGCCGCCGGGCCGAGCGGAGAAGGCCGGCCCGGTGGCCGGGGTCGAGCGAGGTGAGCCGGTCGTAGGTGCGCGAGGCGTGGTCGAAGGCGCGTGCCAGGTCGCGGTCGTGGAGCAGGGTCACCGAGGGACTTCTCTCGTCGTGGCGAGGGCGGGCGGAGAGCGGCGGGTGCGGCGCGCCACCCCCACCGCCGGGGTGCGGTCGGACCGCTGGAACAGACAAGCAGCTCCGGTGGGATCCCCTCGCTCGGCCGCGCCCCGCCGCGCCCGTCTCACCGCCTCGGAGCACACCGCCCGGTACACCACCGGGCGATCAGCGGATGCGCGCGCGGGTGTCCTGCCCGAACCTGGAGACATGACAGACCCACTCGTGCCTCCCGGGGAGACTCCCCCGGTCGAGGGATCCACGGCCGAGGCTCATGAGGAACGCGCGGACGGCGGCATGTGGGAGCACCCGGGCGTCTGGGTGTGGCTGATCGTCTTCGGCACCGTGATCGTGGCGGGCTACTTCGTCGCCCGTGTCTTCTTCCTGTGAGCCGCGCCCGACCCCGTCCCCGTACCGGGCCGCCGGACCGACGAAGGAGCTCGGCATGGCCAAGGAGAACATCAAGAAGGGCGACAAGGTGTCGTGGAAGAGCCACGGCCAGAACGTGGCCGGGAAGGTGAAGAAGAAGATCACCGACCGGACCGAGGCGGCGGGCCGGACCGTCGACGCGTCGAAGGACGCCCCGCAGTACGAGGTGGAGAGCGACGCGTCGGGCCGCCGGGCCGTCCACCGGCCGAAGGCCCTGCGCAAGAAGGGGAAGTCCTGAGCCTCCGGGCCCGGTGACCGGCGGCACCGCGGTTCCGCACCGCGGCCCTACCTCCCGTCGGTAGGCTGGTGGCGCGTCACCGCTCGGCTCCGGCGCACGACGCCGGGGCCGATCAGGCCATCTTCCCCAGGAGTTGACGTTGCGGATGCTGATCAACGTTCCCGAGACCGTTGTCGCCGACGCCCTGCGCGGGATGGCGGCAGCGCATCCCGAACTCACCGTGGACGTCGAGCACCGGGTCGTCGTACGGCGGGACGCGCCCGTCGCCGGGAAGGTCGCGCTGGTGTCGGGGGGCGGGTCCGGGCACGAACCGCTGCACGCCGGGTTCGTCGGGCCCGGGATGCTGGCGGCGGCCTGTCCCGGCGAGGTGTTCACCTCCCCCGTGCCCGACCAGATGGTGCGGGCGGCGGCGGCCGTGGACAGCGGACACGGGGTGCTGTTCGTGGTCAAGAACTACACCGGGGACGTACTGAACTTCGAGATGGCCGCCGAACTCGCCGAGGACGAGGGTGTGCGGGTCGCCAGGGTGCTCGTGGACGACGACGTGGCCGTCACGGACAGCACGTACACGGCGGGCCGGCGCGGCACCGGGGGCACGCTGTTCGTGGAGAAGATCGCCGGCGCGGCCGCCGAGGAGGGGGCGCCGCTGGAGCGGGTGGAGGCGATCGCCCGGCAGGTGAACGCCCGCTGCCGGAGCTTCGGCGTGGCGCTGAGCTCCTGCACCACACCGGCGAAGGGCAGCCCGACGTTCGACCTGCCGCCGGGCGAGCTGGAGCTGGGCATCGGCATCCACGGTGAACCGGGCCGGGAGCGGCGGCCCATGATGACCTCGGGGGAGATCGCCGACGTCGCCGTGGACGCGGTGCTGGAGGACCTGAGGCCGGGCGGACCGGTACTGGTCCTGGTGAACGGCACGGGGGCGACGCCGCTGCTGGAGCTGTACGGGTTCAGCGCGGAGGTCCAGCGGGTGCTGGGCGAGCGGGGCGTCCCGGTGGCCCGTACGCTCGTCGGCAACTACGTGACCTCGCTCGACATGGCCGGCTGCTCGGTGACCCTGTGCGAGGCCGACGAGGAGACGCTGCGGCTGTGGGACGCGCCGGTGCGCACCGCCGCCCTGCGGTGGGGGATGTGAGGGCCGTGATGCTCGACGCGGAGTTCTTCCGGCGCTGGATGACCGGCGTGGCGGCGGCCGTGGACCGCGAGGCGGACCGGCTCACCGAGCTCGACTCGGCGATCGGGGACGCCGACCACGGCGCCAACCTGCGACGCGGTTTCGCCGCGGTGGTCAAGGCGCTGGAGGACGAGCCGTCCGGTACGCCGGGATCGCTGCTGGTGCTCGCGGGACGGCAGCTGATCTCCACGGTCGGCGGCGCGTCGGGGCCGCTGTACGGCACGCTGCTGCGGCGCGCCGGCAAGGCGCTCGGCGACGCCGCCGAGGTCGCGCCCGTCCAGCTGGCCGAGGCGCTGCGCGTGGGCGTGGCGGCGGTGGCGGAGCTCGGCGGGGCGAAGGCCGGGGACAAGACGATGCTGGACGCGCTGGAGCCGGCGGTCGAGGCGTTGGCCGAGTCGCTCGGCGAGTCGTTCGCGGCGGCGGCGGAGGCCGCGGACCAGGGTGCCCTCTCGACCGTGCCGATGCGGGCCCGCAAGGGCAGGGCCGGCTATCTCGGCGAGCGCAGCGTGGGACACCAGGACCCGGGCGCGACGTCCTCGGCGCTGCTGGTCGCCGCGCTCGCGGCGGCGGCGGAGGGGGGACGGTGAGCGCGCGGGTGGGCATCGTGCTCGTCTCGCACAGCGCGGAGGTCGCGTCCTCGGTCGCCGAACTGGCGCTGGGTCTCGCCGGTGGCGGGGCGACCGCTTCGGTGGCGGCGGCGGGCGGCACGGCGGACGGTGGGCTCGGCACCAGCGCGGAGCTGATCACGCGGGCGGCGACGGCGGTCGACGCGGGGGCGGGCGTGGCGGTCCTGGTGGACCTGGGCAGCGCCGTGCTGACGGTGAAGGCCCTGCTCGCGGAGGGCGACGAGCTGCCCGGCGGCACGCGGCTGGTGGACGCGCCGTTCGTCGAGGGCGCGGTGGCGGCGGTGGTCACCGCGTCGGCCGGCGGGGATCTGGACGCGGTGGCGGCGGCCGCGTCGGAGGCGTACGACTACCGCAAGGAGTGAGGCGCGCCGACGGGGGTGGAGCCGGGTGGTGCGCCGACGCGCGGCTTGTGATGCACCTGGTCAACGCACTACTGTCGCAGGGCCTTGGTGTACGGGAAACCGGTGCGGTACCGGTGCGGCCCTCGCCACTGTGATCGGGAAGTCCGGCTCCACTCCCCGGGGAACCACCTCGGGAAGCCACTGGAACGCCGCGGGAGACCGCGGGGTCCGGGAAGGCGGAGCCGCGGCGGCATGACCCGTCAGCCAGGAGACCGGCCAGGGCGCGTTGTCCATCCACGAGGTGCTGGAGAGGGTCTCCCCCAACATGCATATCGCCGAGGGCTATCTGCCCCCCGTGCACGCGGCCGCCTGGAGTGTCGCGGCCGCCCCCTTCGTCGTCCACGGCGTCCGCGCCCTGACCCGTGAGGTCAAGGCCAATCCCGAATCCACTCTCCTGCTCGGCGCATCCGGTGCCTTCACTTTTGTCCTTTCCGCACTGAAGCTCCCGTCGGTGACGGGCAGTTGTTCCCACCCGACCGGCACGGGGCTGGGCGCGATCCTCTTCCGGCCGCCGATCATGGCGGTGCTGGGCACCATCACGCTGCTCTTCCAGGCGCTGCTGCTGGCCCACGGCGGACTGACGACCCTGGGCGCCAACGCGTTCTCCATGGCGATCGTCGGCCCGTGGGCCGGTTACGGGACGTACCGGCTGCTGCGCCGCCTCGCCGTGCCGCTGATGGTGAGCGTGTTCTTCGGGGCCTTCGTCGCCGACCTGTCCACGTACTGCGTCACCAGCGTGCAGCTCGCGCTGGCCTTCCCCGACCCCGCCAGCGGTGTGGCCGGCGCGCTGGCGAAGTTCGGCGGGATCTTCGCGGTGACGCAGATCCCGCTCGCGGTCAGCGAGGGGCTGCTCACCGTGCTGGTGATGCGGCTGCTGATGCAGTCCAGCAAGGGTGATCTCGCCCGGCTCGGCGTCGTGTCCGTGCCGAAGGAGGCGGTGGCCCGATGAGCCGCAACACTAGGATCAACGCGCTGCTGCTGCTCGTCGTGGTCGCGCTGGCCGTCCTCCCGCTGGCGCTCGGGATGGGCGACCACAAGGAGGAGCCGTTCACCGGCGCGGACGGGCAGGCCGAGACGGCCATCACCGAGTCGCACCCGGACTACGAGCCGTGGTTCAGCCCGCTGTACGAACCGCCGTCCGGCGAGATCGAGTCGGCGCTGTTCTCGCTCCAGGCCGCCCTGGGCGCCGGTGTGCTGGCGTACTACTTCGGTCTGCGGCGCGGCCGCCGGCAGGGCGAGGCACGGGCGCACGCCGCGCCCCCCGCCGGGGACGGCCCGGCCGTGGAACGCCCGGTCGCCGACTCCGTCACCGGTCCGGCCGGGGCCGATTCGCCCCGGACCCCGGCCTAGCCGCCGGTGCTGCCGATCGACGCGGCGGCGCACAGCAGTCGCTGGCGCCGCCGTCATCCGTGCGAGAAGGCCGTGCTCGGCTTCGGCCTGACGGCCCTGGCCGTGTGCCTGCCGCCCTGGCCGGGAGCCGTGCTCGTGGCCGCCGCGACCCTCGCGGTGCTGCTGGGCCCGGCCGGGGTCCCGCCGCGGCAGGTGTGGCGGGCGTGGCGCATCCCGCTGGGGTTCTGCGTGACCGGTGCGGTGCCGCTGCTGTTCCAGCTGGGCGGAGCGGGCGGGCCGGTCACGCTCGCTCCGGACGGGCCGGTGCACGCGGGGCAGCTGCTGCTGCGCACGTCGGCGGCCTCCCTGGGCGTGCTGCTGTTCGCGTTCACCACGCCGGTGTCCGACGTCCTGCCGCGACTGGTACGGGCGGGGGTGCCGGCCCCGGTCGTGGACGTCGCACTCGTGATGTACCGGATCGGTTTCCTGCTGCTGGACGCCGTACGCCGGATCCGGGAGGCGCAGGCGGCGCGCCTCGGACTGACCAGCCGGGCCGCCACCTGGCGGTCCCTCGCGGGCCTGGGCGCCACGGCGTTCGTGCGCGCCTTCGACCGGGCCGCCCGGCTCCAGACGGGGCTGGCCGGGCGCGGCTACGACGGCACGCTGCGGGTGCTGGTGCCGCGGACGGCGGTGTCCCGGCGGTTCCTGGGGGCGACGGGCGCGCTGCTCGCCGGGCTCGTCGCGCTCACTCTCGTACTCGAAAGGCTGTTGCCGTGACCCCTTCTGCCGTCGTGGAGCTCGTGGGTGCCGGATACGCCTACGAGGACGGGCCCGCCGTTCTGCGGGGCGTGGACTTCGCCGTACCGGAGGGGCGGTCCATCGCCCTGCTCGGTCGCAACGGCAGCGGCAAGACGACCATGCTCCGGCTGCTGAGCGGTGGCCTGCGGTGCGGGAGCGGGCAGCTGCGCCTGGAGGGACGGGAGGTGTCGTACGACAGGGCGGGGCTGACGCGGTTGCGCACGACGGTCCAGCTGGTCGTGCAGGACCCGGACGACCAGTTGTTCGCGGCGTCGGTGGGCCAGGACGTGTCGTTCGGGCCGATGAACCTGGGGCTGGCCGAGCAGGAGGTCCGGGAGCGGGTGCGGGAGGCCATGGAGGCGCTGGACATCCTGGCGCTGGAGGACCGGCCGACCCATCTGCTGTCGTACGGCCAGCGCAAGCGGGCCGCGATCGCGGGCGCGGTCGCCATGCGCCCCCGGGTACTGGTCCTGGACGAGCCGACGGCCGGTCTCGATCCGCACGGTCAGGAGCGGCTGCTGGCCGTGCTGGACCGGTTGCGGACCTCCGGGACCACGGTGGTGATGGCGACGCACGACGTGGATCTGGCCCTGCGCTGGGCCGATGACGCGGCCGTCCTCACGCCGGACGGGCTGCGCACCGGGCCGGTCGCCGGCCTGCTCGCCGACCGGGCGCTCCTGGACGCGGCCGGCCTGCGACGGCCCTGGGGCATGGCGGTGGCCCGGGTGCTGCGGGACCGGGGGCTGCTGGAGGTGGACGCGCCGGGCCCGCGCACCGCGGAGGAGCTGGACGACTGGGCGGCGGCGACGCGGGGCGCCTGAGGGCGGCGCGGGTCCGCACGTAGCGCAGGTCACCCTCCCATCCTTATGCAACTTGTTGCACAAGGGGTCGGGCGTCATCTACAACTGGGACGACCACACCGCGCGAGGAGGCGCCCCCATGACTGCGACCCCGACCCCGTACCCGCATCTGCTCGAGCCCCTGGACCTCGGGTTCACCACCCTGCCCAACCGGGTGCTCATGGGGTCCATGCACGTCGGGCTGGAGGAGGCCGAGAACGGCTTCGCGCGGATGGCCGCCTTCTACGCCGAGCGCGCCCGCGGCGGCGTCGGGCTGATCGTCACCGGCGGCATCGCGCCCAACGACGCCGGGCGGCCCTACGAGGGCGGGGCCAAGCTCACCACCGAGGAGGAGGCCGCGAAGCACCGCGTCGTCACGGACGCGGTGCACGCGGCCGGCGGGCGGATCGCGATGCAGATCCTGCACTTCGGGCGGTACGCCTACCACCGCGACCTCGTCGCGCCGAGCGCCCTCCAGGCGCCGATCAGCCCCTTCGTACCGAACGAGCTGACCGACGCCGAGATCGAGCAGACCATCGAGGACTACGTGCGGGCGGCGGAGCTGGCGAAGTCGGCCGGCTACGACGGGGTCGAGATCATGGGCTCCGAGGGCTACCTGATCAACGAGTTCATCGCCGCGGCGACCAACCGGCGCGAGGACCGGTGGGGCGGTGGCTACGAGAACCGGGTGCGCTTCCCGCTGGAGATCGTCCGCCGGACCCGCGAGCGGGTCGGTACCGACTTCATCCTCGTCTACCGCCTCTCCATGCTGGACCTGGTGCCGGGCGGCTCGACCCTCGATGAGGTCGTCGCGCTCGCGAAGGAGATCGAGGCGGCCGGCGCCACGATGATCAACACGGGCATCGGGTGGCACGAGGCCCGTATCCCCACCATCGCGACCTCGGTGCCGCGCGGCGCGTACACCTGGGTCACCAAGAAGCTCATGGGCGCGGTGTCCGTCCCGCTGATCACCAGCAACCGCGTCAACACCCCCGAGGTCGCCGAGGCGATCCTGGCCGAGGGGCGCGCGGACATGGTCTCCATGGCCCGCCCGTTCCTCGCCGACCCCCACTTCGTGGCCAAGGCGGCCGACGGCCGGGCGGAGACCATCAACACCTGCATCGGCTGCAACCAGGCGTGCCTGGACCACACCTTCAGCGGGAAGATCACCTCCTGCCTGGTCAACCCGCGCGCCTGCCACGAGACCGAGCTGGTCCTCTCCCCCACCCGGCTGCGCAAGCGGATCGCCGTCGTGGGCGCGGGTCCGGCCGGACTCGCCTGTTCCGTCTCGGCCGCCGAACGCGGCCACGACGTCACGCTGTTCGACGCGGCGGACGAGATCGGCGGCCAGCTGAACGTCGCCAGGCGGGTGCCGGGCAAGGAGGAGTTCGACGAGACGCTGCGCTATTTCCGCACGCAGCTGGCGCTGCGCGGGGTGGACGTGAAGCTGGGCACGTACGCCACGGCCGAGCTGCTGAGCGGGTACGACGAGGTGGTCGTCGCGACCGGCGTCACCCCCCGCACGCCCGCGATCGAGGGCGTCGACCACCCGTCCGTGGTCAGCTACCTGGACGTGCTGCGCGACGGGGCGCCGGTCGGCGAGCGGGTCGCGATCCTCGGGGCGGGCGGTATCGGCTTCGACGTGGCCGAGTTCCTGACCGACGGCGGCGAGGGCGCGAGCCGGGACGCCGAGACGTACTTCCGGCAGTGGGGCGTCGACACGTCGTACGCCGGGCGCGGCGGGCTGCGCGCGCCGGAGCGGCCGAAGCCGCCGCGCACGGTGCACCTGCTCCAGCGCAAGGCGTCCAAGGTCGGCGCGGGTCTCGGCAAGACCACGGGCTGGATCCACCGCACCGAGCTCAAGCACCGCGGCGTGACCATGGTCGCGGGCGCGACGTACGAGCGGATCGACGACGAGGGCCTGCACATCACCGTGGACGGCGAGGCCCGCACCGTACCGGTGGACACCGTGGTGCTGTGCACCGGCCAGGAACCCCGGCGCGACCTCTACGAGGAGCTCGTGGCGGCGGGGACGTCGGTCCACCTCATCGGCGGGGCCGACGTGGCGGCGGAGCTGGACGCCAAGCGCGCGATCGACCAGGGGACGCGACTGGCGGCCACCCTGTGACGATCCCGCCTCCCTAGGATGCGGTCATGTCACTCCCGCACGCGATCCTCACCGCTCTGCTCGAGAAGCCGTCCTCGGGTCTGGAGCTGACCCGCCGCTTCGACCGGTCGATCGGCTACTTCTGGTCGGCGACGCACCAGCAGATCTATCGCGAGCTGGGAAAGCTGGAGCAGGCGGGGCACATCCGCGCCCTGCCCGCCCCGGTGCCGTCCCGCGGCCAGAAGAAGGAGTACGAGGTGCTGCCCGCGGGCCGCGCGGAGCTGGCCGACTGGGTGCGGCGCAGTGAGGACCCCAAGCCGATCCGGGACGCCCTGCTGCTGCGGCTGCGGGCGGCGGCGGTGGTGGGGACGGAGGGCTTCGCCGACGAGCTGCGCCGTCACCTCGCGCTGCACCGGGCGCAGCTGGACGAGTACCGGGACATGGAGGAGCGGCAGTTCCCGCCGGAGCGCCGCACGACGGAGGCGGACCGGCTGCGGCACCTGGTGCTGCGCGGGGGGATCGAGCTGGAACGGTTCTGGACGGCGTGGCTGACGGAGGCGTTGGCCGGATTCGACGACGACCGGGGCGACCGAGCGGATTGTTAACGGTAATCGTTTTCATGTAGCGTGACCGCCACCGTACCGACGATGGAGGTTCACCAGCCATGGCCGTTCCCAAGCGGAAGATGTCCCGCTCCAACACCCGCCACCGCCGGGCGCAGTGGAAGGCGTCCACGCCCCAGCTGGTGCCCGTCACGGTGGACGGAGCCGTGTACCAGGTGCCGCAGCGCCTGGTGAAGGCGTACGAGCGCGGCCTGATCCATCCCGAGGGCTGACCCGCCCACGCGGCCGAGGCGAGGCGACCGGGCGCGGGCTGCGGCCCCGGCACGGGCTGCGGCCCTGGGGCCGCCTTCGGTCCGGGGCCGGGCCCGGCTAGTCGAGCGCCTTCCGCCAGGCCGACTCGCGCAGCAACCGCAGGCCGTTGAGGCCCACGAGGACCGTCGAGCCCTCGTGGCCCGCCACGCCGAGGGGCAGCGGCAGATGGCCGGCGAGGTCCCAGACCACCAGGGCGCCGATGCACACGCCGGCGATCACCAGGTTCTGCGTGACGAGCCTCCGGGCGCGCCGGGAGAGGGCCACGACGGCCGGGACGGTGGCCAGTTCGTCGCGTACGACGACGGCGTCGGCGGTCTCCAGCGCCAGGTCGGAGCCGACCCGGCCCATCGCGATGCCGGTGTGCGCGGCGGCGAGCGCGGGCGCGTCGTTGACGCCGTCGCCGACCACCAGGGTGCGCAGGCCCGCGCGTTCCCACTCCCGTACGGCCGCGACCTTGTCCTCGGGCAGCAGCCCGGCGTGTACGTCGGTGATCCCGGCGTCGGCGGCGACGCGGCGCGCCGCGCGCTCGTTGTCGCCGGTCAGGAGCGTCGGCGCGGCGCCGCTGAGCCGGGCCAGCGCGGCGACGGCGGACGCGGCGCCGTCGCGCAGCCGGTCGGCGACGCCGAGCACGGCGGCGGGCGAGCCGTCGACGGTCACCACGACGGCGGTCCGGCCGGCCGCCTCCAGCTCGCGGACGGCGGGCCACGGTTCGGCGGGGCGGCCCACCGCGACCTCGTGGCCGTCGACCAGGGCCCGTACCCCCCGCCCGGGGGTGGACGAGAACGCCGTGGCGCCGGGCACCTCCAGGCCCCGCTCGCGGGCCGCGGCCACCACCGCGCGGGCCAGAGGGTGTTCGCTCGGCAGTTCCGCGCCGGCCGCCAGGGCGAGGACCTCCGGCTCCGTGAGTGCCCCGGTCAGGCGTACCGCGTCGACCCGGGGCGTGCCCTCGGTCAGGGTGCCGGTCTTGTCGAGCGCGACCCGGTCGACCTGGCCCAGCCGCTCCATCACCACGGCGGACTTGACCAGGACGCCGTGCCGGCCGGCGTTGGCGATCGCGGAGAGCAGCGGCGGCATGGTGGCGAGGACCACCGCGCACGGCGATGCGACGATCATGAAGGTCATGGCCCGCAGCAGCGTCTCGGTGAGGTCCGCGCCGAAGGCGAGCGGCAGGGCGAACAGGGCGAGGGTGGCGACGACGACGCCCACGGAGTACCGCTGTTCGATCTTCTCGATGAACAGTTGCGTGGGTGCCTTGGTGGCACTGGCCTCCTCCACCATGGCGACGATGCGGGCGATGACGGACCCGGAGGCGTCCTTCCCCACCCGTACGCGCAGGGCCCCGGTGCCGTTGAGGGTGCCGGCGAAGACCTCGTCGCCGGGCGCCTTGGCCACGGGCAGCGGCTCACCCGTGATGGTGGCCTGGTCGACGTCGCTCGCGCCGTCGAGGACCGTGCCGTCCGCCGGCAGCCGCTCCCCCGGCCGTACGAGGACGGTGTCGCCGACCCGCAGGTCCGCCACCTCCACCGGCTCCTCCCCGCCGGCTGCCAGCCGGACGGCCGTGGCGGGCGCCAGGTCCAGCAGCCCCCGCACCGAGTCGGCGGTGCGCCGGGTGGCCAGCGCCTCCAGGGCGCCGGACACGGCGAAGATGACGATGAGCAGCCCGCCGTCCAGGTACTGCCCGATCGCGGCGGCGCCGATGGCGGCGACGACCATCAGCAGGTCCACGTCGAGGGATTTCTCCCGCAGGGCGCACAGTCCCGCCCAGCCGGGCTCCCAGCCTCCGGCGAGGTAGCAGACCGCGTAGAGCGGGCCCCAGGCCCACGCGGGGGCTCCCGCCAGGTCGAGCGGCAGCGCGGCGAGGAAGGCCGCGGCGGACAGCGCGGCCCAGCGAACCTCGGGCAGGGCGAACACCCTGGTCCGGCGGATTGGCGGGGCGGCATCGGCGGGCGGGGCCGCGGGCCTGGCGTCGAGCACCGGGGAAGCCATGGGCGTGCACCTCTTCACGGGGCGGGCGGGACGGGCACCACCATAGCGGAACACATGAAGAGCTCTTCATCCATACCATCGTACGCACGGTTACGATGACCGGCATGGGACACGGAGTGAACGGTGAGAGGACCCCGGCGGCACGCCTGGACGCGGAGTCCGCGGCCACCATCGCCGCCACGCTCCAGGCCCTCGCCACCCCGTCCCGGCTGATGATCCTCACCCGGCTGCGCCAGGGCCCGTGCGGAGTGACGGAACTGGCCGAATCGGTCGCCATGGAGCAGTCGGCCGTCTCGCACCAGCTGCGGCTCCTGCGCGCGCTGAGCCTGGTCACCGGCACACGCCAGGGCCGGCGCATCGAGTACAGCCTCTACGACAGCCACGTCGCCCAGCTCCTCGACGAAGCCGTGTACCACATCGAGCACCTCCGCCTCGGAGCGCGGGACCTCCCCCAACCCACCGTGGATACTGGTCAGTCGTAGACCGACGACGCGAAGGGGCGCGCATGGCCGACCGGTTGGGAACGAGGCGCGGGACACGGCACGCCGTGGTCATCGGCGGAAGCATCGCGGGACTGCTCGCGGCACGGGTGCTCGCCGAGCACGCGGAGCGGGTCACCATCGTCGAGCGCGACCGCTTCCCCGAGGAGCCCGAACCCCGCGCGGGGGTGCCGCAGGGGCGGCACACGCACGTTCTGCTGGAGGGCGGCCAGCTGGCCCTGGAGCAGTTGCTGCCGGGCGTGGTGGAGGAGCTGCGGGAGCAGGGGGCACCCCGGCTGGGCATGCCGGGCGACATGGTGCAGTGGCAGGGCGGCCGGTGGTTCCGGCGCACCGCCAGCACGTCCCACCTGTACACCGGCGCCAGGCCCCGGCTGGAACACCTCGTCCGCCGGCGGGTGCTGGCGGACCCGCGGATCGGGACGGTGCAGGGTGCCGACGCCGTCGGGCTGCTCGGTGACGCCACGCGCGTGCGCGGGGTGCTGGTGCGCGAGCGCGGCACGGGGGGCGAGCCCCGGCCACTGGAGGCCGACCTGGTGGTGGACGCGTCGGGCCGCGGTTCGCAGGCGCCCCAGTGGCTGTCCGCGATCGGCGCCGAGCCTCCGCACGAGGAGACCATCGAGACCGGTCTCGCGTACGCGACGCGCGTGTACCGGGACGGCTCGGACGGCGCCCTGGCCGACTGCCTGGGCTACTACATCGTGCCCAGCGCCTCGCAGACGTACGGCGGCGGGGCGCTGCCCATCGAGGGCGGGCGGTTCCTGGTCACGCTGTCGGGGCTGCGCGGGGACGAACCGCCCACGGACGGGGACGCGTTCGTGGAGTACGCGAAGCGGCTCCCGCACCCGATCGTGCACGACTGGCTCACCCGGGCGCGTCCCGAGTCCACCGTGCGGAGCTTCCGCCGGACGGCCAACGTGCGCCGGCGGTACGACCGCCCCGGGCGCCGCCCGGCCGGGTTCCTCGCCACCGGGGACGCGCTGTGCACGTTCAACCCGATCTACGGGCAGGGCATGGCGGTCGCCGCGATGAGCGCCGTGGCGCTGCGCGACGCGCTGGCGGATCCACGGAGGACGCCGACGACCCTGCGCGTGCAGCGCGCCCTGTGCCGGGCGTCCGCGCAGGCGTGGGACATCTCCGCCGGATCCGACCGCTCCATGCCGGGCGCCGTGGGCAACGCGACGGCGCCCGGCGCCCTGGACCGGGCCGCCGCGTGGTACCTGGAGCGGGTGCAGGAGCGGTACACCGGTGACCCCGAGGTGGGGCGGGCCTTCCGCTCCGTACTGACGCTCACGAAGCCGGTGTCCGTGCTGTTCGCCCCGCGGGTAGCCCGCGCGGTGCTCTTCGCACCGGTGCCGCCGACCCCGGCGGACCCGCCGCTGCGTGCGGAGGGCACGGCGGGGCCGGCGACCGCGGCGGGCACGGGCGACACGGCCGTCGTGGCCACCGGCTGACGCGGCACGGCGGGCCGGTTCCGGGCCGGCCCCGCCGGGGCCGGCCGATCCCGCACCGGCAGGCCCGGCTCAGGGGTGCATGACGACCTTGACGGCCCCGTCCTGCTTCTGCTGGAACATCTTGTACGCGTGCGGCGCGTCGGTCAGCGGGACGTGGTGCGTGGCGAAGCCGTCCACCCCGAGCGGGTCCTCGTCGGTCAGGAGCGGCAGGATGTCGTCGACCCAGCGGCGGACGTTGGCCTGGCCCATGCGCAGCTGGACCTGCTTGTCGAAGAGCGTCAGCATCGGCAGCGGGTCGGCCGCTCCGCCGTAGACGCCGCTCAGCGAGATGGTGCCGCCGCGCCGCACCAGGTCGATCGCCAGGTAGAGGGCGGCCAGCCGGTCGGCGCCCATCTTCTGGTGCAGCCGGGCCGCCCACGCCTTGGGCAGCAGGCCGGCCGCGTTCTGCTGGGTGCGGGCGACCGGGCTGCCGTGGGCCTCGGTGCCTACCGCGTCGATGACGGCGTCGGGGCCGCGGCCCGCCGTGCGTTCCTTGATGGCCTCGACGAGGTCGCCCTGCTTGTCGAACGCGTTCAGGTCGAAGACCTCCACACCGCGCTCCCGGGCCCTCTGGAGGCGTTCGGGCACCAGGTCGACGCCGATGACCTGGGAGGCGCCTCGGTGGAGGGCGATGCGGCAGCTCATGTCGCCGATGGGTCCCAGGCCGAGGACGGCGACCGAGCCGCCCGGCGGGACGGCGGCGTACTCGACGGCCTGCCAGGCGGTGGGCAGGACGTCGGAGAGGTACAGGAAACGGTCGTCCGGCGGCCCCTGGGGGACCTTGATGGGGCCGAACTGGGCCTGCGGGACACGCAGGTACTCGGCCTGGCCGCCGGGCACGGCCCCGTAGAGCCTGGTGTAGCCGAAGAGTGCGGCACCCATGCCCTCCTCCGTGACCTGGGTGGTCTCGCACTGGGTCGGCAGTCCGGAGGTGCACATCCAGCAGTGCCCGCAGGCGATCTGGAAGGGGACGACCACGCGGTCGCCCGGCTTGAGGTGCGGGACGCCGGCGCCGACCTCCTCGACGACGCCCATCGGCTCGTGCCCCAGGATGTCACCCGGGGTCATGAACGGGGTGAGGACCTCGTAGAGGTGCAGGTCCGATCCGCACAGACCGGTGGAGGTGACCTTGATGACCGCGTCGGTCGGCTCCTCGATCTTCGGGTCGGGCACCGTCTCCACCCGTACATCGCGCTTTCCCTGCCATGTCACGGCCCTCATCGTGCGCTTCCCTTCGCCGGTCTCCTGCGGGGGCGGGGGGGGGGGGGGGGGGGGGGGGGAGGGGGGGGGGAGGGGGGGGGGGGAGGGGGGGGGGGGGGGGGGAACAACCCCCCCCGGAGGGATGGAAAGAAGAG